>CAYUCE010000006.1:0-51523 GCA_964443275.1 uncultured Thermotogae bacterium
AAACCCTGTTAGTAAGCGAATTAGGACGAAAGGGAGGGGGGTGAAGTTGGGTTAAAAGATAAAAATAATCAAAGCGATGACTATTAAATAATACAAGTATCAAGGATTAGATACGGGATTCAAAATTCTAAGTCATTTTGGGATCAGAATTCCAGTTAGGATTTAGATTTGGAATTCAAAGTATGGTGCTTGGATTGGGAAGACTCAATCTCGGTTGGCTTGTGTCCTGCTTGACATGAAAGTTCTTTTGGACCATAATAGATAGACTTTCGGGCAAGGAGCAGTCTATGGTAAGAGAATCATATCAAAAGAAATTAGAAAACTTAAAAAACTCCATCTTAGAGATGGGAGACTTGGTAGCTGACCGCTTAAAGAAGGGCCTAAGCGGTTTCAAAAAAAGGGACCCGGAATTAGTTGAAGAGTTGGGAAGAAGCGATGAGGAAGTTGACAATCAGTATCTTTGGATAGAAAAAAAGTGCACTGAGCTATTGGCTCTTCAACAGCCGGTGGCCATAGACTTGAGGGTCATAACCTCCTCCCTTAAGATTGCCACTGATCTGGAACGTATAGCGGATCTAGCCCTTAATTTAGGTCAATACTCACTTGAATATCGAGAATTTGAAGGGGTTTCAGCCGCCAACCTAATGGAGATTGGTGATCACGCTCTGGGGATGGTCTATGAGTCGGTCAAATCATTTTATGACCAAGATGTAGAAAGGGCAGAGCGGGTGGTAGAACTAGATAAACAGATGGACAAGATGTGTGATGGATTGACTAAGAAGGTGATAAAAAAGCTGATCAAATCGGAGACAAAACCATCGCTTGCCCAAGAAGCTGAAGAGCTAGCCAGCGGAGTAGCAATGACCCTGCTTTCTATTAGAGATTTGGAAAGGGTGGGAGATCATTCCGTTAACATAGCCGCTCGAACGGTCTACATGCTGGAAAGCAGAAAGGATTATATATAGAACTTGACTTATGTATAAATTTCTTATAATTTAGATGTGGAATTGGGAGATCGTCTAATGGTAGGACGGCGGGTTCTGGACCCGCTAGTGGAGGTTCGAATCCTCCTCTCCCAGCCACGGCCGGCCCGATACCCGCCTCTCGATTGAGAAAATATTTCTTTGATCAACTTAAAAGTTGTGGTTATTATAGCTCATAATATAGATTTTCGGAGGCGTTAAATAATTCCCGGCATAGGTACTTTAATTAATATTATAACTGTACTGATTGGAGGTACTATCGGCCTCCTGTTGGGGGACAGACTCCCCATCAGGACTCGAATCGCGGTAATGAGAGGACTGGGACTTGTTACTTTGGTCATTGGATTCCGGATGGCATTTGGCACTCAAAATGTCTTTATTCCTATGGCCAGCGTAGTTATTGGGGGCCTGCTAGGTGAGTGGTGGCAAATTGAATCTCGGCTCAACGGGCTAGGGGACCGATTAAAGGAAAGTTTCTCCTCCCTGATTGGCCGAACCGGCAAGTCCAAGCTGTTTAGTAAAGGTTTTGTAACTGCTAGTTTGGTATTTTGTGTAGGTCCGATGACTGTATTGGGTGCGGTGCAGGACGGTCTGATCGGGGATTTTAAGCTGCTTGCCATCAAATCGGGGCTGGATGGGTTTGCGGCCATGGCTTTTGCTACCACCCTGGGAGCCGGGGTGCTTTTTTCGGTGCTCACTTTGATCTTCTATCAAGGCGGCCTGACCTTCTTGGCTTATGCCCTAAGCAGCGGGCTGACCAGCGAAGGAGTTGCCAACTCACTGGCGGTAAGTGAACTATCGGCCACCGGTGGGATTTTGATCATAGGGATTGGGCTGATGCTTTTGGAGATTAAGGAAGTACGGGTAAGCAATTACCTTCCGGCAATCGCCATTGCTCCCATTATTGTGGGTTTGCTTTCCCTGTTTGGAATTTCAATCTGATAAGTTTCTCGTTAGGTTAAGGCCCGATATGGAACATCTGTTTTCCATAATCGATAATCTCTTCACACTCACTTTCCTTCCCTTTGATAAGCTGCTCTTGGCATTCTCTTTTTAGAAGGTCGCAGATACCTTCTTTTTGAGAGATTAAACGGTTTAGTGCTCTCTTCTCATCGAAATTCTCAAATTTCTGGGCCAGCTTATAATAGAAGGTTTTGGATGTCTCCTCCATCTGGAGGGCCTCCTGCAGGGCTTTTCTTAAGCTGATTCCTTCTCCCTTTGACATGTAACTTCACTCCTTTCACTTTTATTCTTCTGGTTAAAATGGCGGTCAAGGCCGTAAATATAGCTGTCATAAAGCGCTTTCCAGCTAGCCTCTATAATGTCGTAAGAAACTCCCACCGTAGTCCAGCTCCTTTTGCCGTCGGTGGATTCAATTAGGACTCTGGGCTTGGCTGCCGTTCCCCTCTCCCTTTCCATAATTCTTACCTTATAATCGGTCAAACGTAAGGTCTTTATCTCCGGGTAGAAATTGGACAAAGCCTTTCGTAAGGCATCATCCAAGGCGTCCACCGGACCGTCACCTTCACCGGCGGTGAGAAGCTTCTTATCGGCCACCTCTATCTTGATCGAGGCCTGGGCACTTATTTTGCCAGCGGCATTTCGCTCATCCAAAACGTGGTAATCAATTAACTTAAAAAATTCATGCTCCTCCCCTTGAGCCCGGCGCATCAGCAGCTCAAAAGAAGCATCTGCTCCCTCAAATTGATAACCTTCATTTTCAAGCTCTTTTAGCTCCTCTAATATGTCCGTTACTTGGGAGTCATCCTCAAATATTTCCAATCCGTATTCCTTTGCCTTTCTGATTACATTTGTCTTTCCGGATAGTTCGGAAATTGAAAACCGCCTTTTGTTTCCCACCCGATCAGGGGGAATATGTTCGAAGGTCCGGGGATTTTTTTCCACCGCGTTTATGTGCATACCACCTTTATGAGCAAATGAATTAGCTCCTACATAGGGCAAATTTGAATTATGGGATAAATTGGCCATTTCACTTACATAACGGGAAAGGGAAGTCAATTCCCTAAGGGTACCGTGGTTGGTAAGGCATCTGTAGCCTAACTTTAATTGAAGGTTTGGAATGAGGGTACACAGATCGGCATTGCCCGCTCTCTCGCCGTAACCATTGATCGTACCCTGAATCATTTTGGCGCCCGCCTGAACGGCGGCCAAAGTGTTTGCTACCGCCACTCCTCCGTCATTGTGGGCATGGATACCCAAGGGAGTGGTTATTTCCTCTCTTACTTTACCAACTATGCTCTCTATCTGACTGGAAAGGGTACCACCGTTGGTATCACAAAGACATATCCAAGCTGCTCCCCCCTGTTGAGCCGCTTTTAAAGTTTTAAGGGCGTAATCGGGGTCAGCTTTATAACCGTCAAAGAAGTGCTCAGCATCGTAGATTACTTCTAGATCATGTGATTTTAAATAAGAAACGGTATCTTTTATCATAGCCAGATTCTCTTCTAGAGTAGTATTAATTACCTCTTTTACGTGAAGGTCCCAGCTTTTGCCCACGATTGCCGCCGCCGTGGCCGGGGTGTGAAGGATGCTCTTTATATTGGGGTCTTGATTGGACGTTAAATTAACTTTTCGAGTACACCCAAAGGCCACAATTTTGGCGGTTTCTAGCTCTAGGTTGGTGACTTGGTCAAAAAAGGCCATGTCCTTGGGGTTTGATCCCGGCCAGCCGCCTTCGATGTAATGGATGCCAAACTGATCCAGACGCTCAGCTATTTTTAACTTATCGCTTAATGAGAATTGAACTCCCCAGCCCTGAGTGCCGTCTCGAAGCGTGGTATCGTAGGTTATAATTTCGTTCATTTAGAGTCTCCAGACTCCAGACGGTCGATTACTGCCTGGGCCATTTCTTGTGTAGAAAGTTTCCCACCCAAATCCGGGGTGGCAAGACCCTCTTGTAAAGCCTTCTCCAAGGCTAACTCCGCCCGCTTGGCGGCTTCACTTTCCCCCAGCCAGTCGAGCATCATACATCCGCTTAATATAGAGGCAGTGGGGTTGGCGATATTTTTTCCGGCAATATCCGGAGCTGTACCGTGTACCGGTTCGAACATGGCGTGGTATTTGCCAATATTTCCGCTGGGACATAGGCCCAATCCACCTACTAGGCCGGCAGCCAAATCGGAGATAATATCCCCAAACATATTGGTAGTTAAAAGCACTTGAAAGCGGCCGGGGTCACGTACCAAATACAGACTAGCAGCATCCACCAATACCTCTTCTAGCTCGATTTCCTCATATCCTTTAGCCACTTTACGAACTGCATCAAGAAAAAGGCCGCAGCTTTTTTTCAAGACATTTACTTTATGCACTGCGCTAACTTTACCCCAACCGTTTTCTTTTGCGTAATCAAACCCAAATTGAGCAATACGGCGGGAAGCTTTTTTGGTTATAACTCTGGTGGCGGTAACTACCCCCGAAGCGATCTCCTCTTCCAATCCTTTGTATAAACACTCGGTATTTTCCCGTACTATAACTATATCAACTTCTGGATAAAGGCACTGAACGCCGGGTAGGACCTTCACCGGGCGTAAGTTAACAAAGGTATTTAGCTCTTGTCTTAACCGGATAACCACCTCGAAAGCGGTCTGGCCAACTGCGCCCAAAAGTAGGGCGTCTGAAGTAAGAGCCCCCTTTAAAGTTTCCTCTGGCAGTGCCTGCCCGCATTTTTTAAAAACTCGGTCACCGGCTTCGAAGAAGTTAAAGTCAAGCCCCAATCCTACTTTTTCTAATACCGAAATGCAGGCATCAGTTACTTCCGGACCTATTCCATCACCGGCAATTACTCCAATTTGATATCCCATTTTTTTACTTACCCTCCGATTTGACTCCGGCCGGCTCTGCCAATTCGTCTCTTTTGCGCACTAAGTGGTTGATGGCCGATACTAAAGCCTTAACCCCGGCCACTACGATATCCTCATCGGCGGCGGTGGCATCGGCGGATAGTCCATTTTCATCCTCTACGGCTACCGTCACATCCGCTATGGAATCACTACCTCCACTAATGGCGGCCAAGTGAAAATCCGAAATCTCCACTTCCAGGTCGATGCGCCCGGAGGCCACCAGTTGACGGACCGCCTGCATGGCAGCGTCTACCGGCCCTACTCCGGTCCCGGTTCCAATCTTTTCTTTGCCGAAAATTCGGGCCCTAATGCTGGCCATGGGGGAAAGCCGGTTGCCGGTCATTACCGATATTTGATCTAGCTGAATTAGGCTTTCTTTCTGAGGTACGCTGGAAATTACCGATGAAGCTATGGCGTAAAGGTCGGCTTCGGCAATTCTCTTGCCCTTGTGGGCAAGCTTTTTGGTCCGCAGGGTAATCTCGGTAAGCTCTTGGTCGGTGGGGGTCAGGCCGGCGTCTTTCAAGGCGCTCTTTACGGAGTGTTTGCCGGTATGCTTACCGATTATTAATTTTCGCTTGTGACCGACACTTTCTGGGGTCATGACCCCGGGCTCGAAAGTGCGGGTATCTTCGATGATTCCGGCAGCATGTATTCCGCTTTCGTGACTGAATACATGCTCTCCTATCACCGGTTTGTGAGGGTTAATGGGGATTTCGCTTAGCCTCTCCACCAATTTTGCCATCTCATAGATCAGTTCTGTCCGGAGGCCGGTAGGTAAAAACAAGAGTTTCTCCAAGCCCATAACTACTTCTTCTAAGGATGCGTTCCCGGCCCTTTCCCCGATACCATTTGCACTTACCTGTACCATATCTGCTCCCGCACCTACCGCGGCAAGTGAATTGGCCACCGCTAACCCAAAATCGTTGTGGCAATGAATGCTTATGGGAATATCTACCGAGCCTTTTACCTTACTCACCATATTTTCGATAAGGGCAGGATGAGCAATCCCCACCGTATCCGGCAAGTTTATGATATCTGTACCGGCCTGTTCAGCTGCCTGGCAGGCTTGGATTAGAAAATCTGGATCGGTCCTGGTGGCATCCATAGGGCTAAACATGCATTCACGCCCTTGATTTTTAACTTGCGCGATTGAAGTTTTAGCCATCTTTAGCACTTGCTCCCGGCTCGAACGAAGGGACTTTTCAATCTGGATATCGGATGTAGATACAAAGACATGTATCATTTGAGCGCCGGTTCTAAAAGCGGTCTGAATATCCTTTTCTTTAACTCTAGCCAGAGCACAAACTGTGGTCCCCTCGGGTAAGATATCCACTACCCTTTTGACACATTCTTCCTCGTGCCCTGAATTAACCGGAAATCCCGCTTCTATGACCCCTACTTTCATCTGTGAAAGCTTACTCGCAATCTTTAACTTATCCTCCAGTGAGAAACTTACCCGGGGAGACTGCTCCCCGTCTCTTAGGGTGGTATCAAAGATTTCCACTTTTCGTCCGGACACTTAAATCATTCCTCCGGCTAGCTAAGCCAGCTCATCATCTGGCGTAAGCGGGTGCCCACCTCTTCGACGGGGTGGTTTTGATCAGCCCGTCGGTACTTGTAATAAGAGGGACGATTTGCTTGATTTTCTAGGATCCACTCGCGGGCAAATTCACCATTTTGAACCTGCTTAACGATCTTTTTCATCCCTTCTCTGCTCTTTTCATTTATAACTTCTTTTCCCCGGGTGAGTCCTCCGTATTCGGCCGTATCGCTAACCGAATTCCACATATTTGAAAGGCCTCCCTCGTAGATAAGATCTACGATCAGTTTCAGTTCATTTAGTACTTCAAAATAGGAAACCTCCGGCTTATAACCGGCTTGTACTAATGTTTCAAACCCCGCTTTTATAAGCGCGGTAACTCCTCCGCATAGGACTGTTTGTTCGCCAATTAGATCGGATTCGGTCTCTTCTTGGAAGGTGGTTTGTATGACTCCCGCCCGAGTGCCTCCAATCCCCTGCGCATAGGCAAGTGCTATTTGTTTGCCTTCTTTACTGTAGTCCTGCTCAACCGCCAACAGGCAGGGTACGCCCTCTCCTCTAAGATAAGTCCGCCGCAGTAAGTGTCCGGGTGATTTGGGAGCCACCATGAGTACATCCACCCAATTGGGAGGTATTATTTGGTTATAATGGATATTGAATCCGTGGGAGAACAGAAGTACATCCCCTTCCTCCAGATGGGACTTTATTTTCTCTTCATAAACGGCAGGTTGGGCGTGGTCAGGGATCAAAATTTGAATTACCTCGCTTGATTGGGCAGCTTCCTCTATGGTCATCGCTTGCAGGCCGTCTTGTTCGACTTTATCCCGGTTTTTACTTTTTTCCCTCAGTCCCACTACCACCTTGTAGCCGCTGTCGTTTAAATTCTGTGCTTGAGCATGACCTTGACTGCCGTATCCTATGACCGCAATTTGCCGGTCGGCTAGATATTCTTTGTTTACGTCCTTTTCGTAATATATCTTGGCTTCCATCGGTTTAATATTCCTCCTCATTATTTAACTCTCACACTTCTGGATCCTCTGGCTAAAGCTATACGACCAGTTCGGGAAATCTCCTTTATACCGAAGCTGGCAAGCATGTCTTCCAAGGCGTTTACTTTTTTGCTGTTTCCGGTTATCTCTATGGTGAGTGACCTGTTTCCCACATCCACGATCTTGGCTCTGAAGATATCCACCAACTCTACTATCTCCGATCGATTTTCCTTTGTGGCACTTACTTTAACTAAAGCCAATTCTCTTTCTACGTGGTCTTCTCTAGTTAAATCGCTTACCTTAATTACCTCGATTAATTTGTTTAGCTGTTTTATTACCTGCTCTATAGTTTGATCATCACCTCTTACTGCGATAGTCATGCGGGACGCTTTAGGGTTATCAGTTCGCCCCACGGCAAGGCTCTCGATATTAAAGCCCCGGCGAGCAAAAAGCCCGGCTATTTTGAAAAGTACCCCGCTTTCGTTTTTGACTAAGGCAGCTAGAGTATGCAATTTATCTTCTTTAGGCATCTTGGGCTCCGGTTAAGAAATCTCCAATAGAACCACCTGCCGGTACCATAGGGAAGACGTTTTCTTCTTCTGCTACCAGACAGTTAATTACCGTGGGGCCCTCCCGGTAGGATAAAGCCTCTTCCAATGCTGGCACGACTTCCTCTAGCTTGGTAACTTTGAGTCCTTTTGCCCCGTAAGCTTTGGCCACCAGGTCAAATTGGGGAGAACTTCCCTTCAGGCAGGTTTCGGCGTACCGTCTTTCAAAGAAAAGCTCCTGCCACTGCTTTACCATCCCTAAAAAGCCGTTATTTAATACAATTACGGTGATGGGCAGCTTTTCCCGAACACAAGTGGCAAGTTCCTGGATGTTCATCTGAAAGGAACCATCGCCCGTTACACACACCACTTGACGGTCCGGTTTACCAACTTGAGCACCCATTGCAGCCGGAAAACCAAAGCCCATAGTTCCCAGCCCGCCGCTGGTGACAAAGGTGCGGGGATGGTTGAATGGATAGTATTGAGCAACCCACATCTGATGTTGTCCCACGCCGGTAGTAATAATGGCCGATTCATCCGCCAATTCACCTAATTTTTCGATTATGAATTGGGGTTTAAGTCCTTTGCCCATTTGGTAAGTGAGCGGATAATCCTCCTTCCAGGCCTTAATTTTTTCTAGCCAAGAGGCGAAGTTACGGGAATCTATTTCCTTTGTTTCCAGCGCACAGGTTAGATCATCCAAAATCCGTCCCGCATCACCCACAATGGGGATATGGGATTTAACATTTTTATCTATCTCCGAGGGGTCAACGTCTATATGAATTACTTTAGCTTCCGGTGCGAACCTATTGGTATCTCCAGTTATACGATCGTCCAACCGGGTACCCACACAGATCAAAAGGTCGCAGTTGGTCACCGCCTTATTTGCATAACCGGTGCCGTGCATCCCCAGCATACCCAAAAATAGTGGGCTGCGGGCGGGAAAACTTCCCAGCCCCATTAAGGTGCAGGTAACAGGAATTTTTAATTTATTAGCCAATTTTCTTAGCTTCTCCGAACCTTCCGAAGTTATTACCCCTCCACCGGCGATGATCAGCGGCCTTTCGGCTTTACCTAGAGCTGACAGTGCCTTCTCGATTTGCTTTGGATGACCAACGTAGTTAGGATCGTAACCCTTTGTCTCCACCCCATTCCGGGCCGGATGGTAATTTTTCAACTTAGCTAGCTGGACATCTTTAGGTACGTCAAGCAAAACCGGTGCCGGCCTCCCCGAGCGGGCAAGATAAAAGCATTTAGAAATAGTAGAGGAAAGCTCGGTGGGCTCGGTAACCATTTGGTTATACTTGGTAATGGGGGTGGTTATTCCTCTAACGTCAGCTTCTTGGAAGGCATCGTTTCCCACCAGATTCCTTGCCACCTGGCCGGTTAGGGCAACAATGGGCACAGAATCCATATAAGCGTTTGCCAATCCGGTAACCAGGTTTGTTGCTCCCGGACCGCTGGTGGACATACAAACTCCCGCTTTCCCCGTAACTCGGGCATAGCCGTCTGCGGCGTGAATGGCTCCTTGTTCATGAGCCGTAGTTATATGTTTGATTTGGTCGGCTTGGTATAGACAATCGTATATGGGCATTATGGCTCCGCCGATGATCCCAAATATAGTGCTTACTCCTTCTGTCTTAAGTGATTCAATTACCGCTTGAGCGCCGCTTTTGGGTTTTGTTTTCATCTTAGTACTGCTCATAACCTTCCTCCCTTGAGTCTTTTAAAATAGCTCCTTTGTCCGCTCCGCTAACTAAGGTACAGTACCGGGCGAGTAGGCCTTTTTTGAATTTAGGCTCCGGTGGTTGATGGGTGATAAGCCTTTTTTCAATTTCTTCATTAGATAGCTTAATTTCCAGCCTTCTGTTTGGTGTGTCGATTTCAACTATGTCCCCATCTCGAACTATAGCTATTGGGCCACCTTTTGCGGCTTCCGGGGTAATATGTCCGATGGCCGCCCCTCTGGTGGCCCCGCTGAACCTTCCGTCGGTTAATAAAGCCACCTTTCCACTTAGGTTGCTGCCGCTTATCCTGCTGGTAGGCTCCAACATCTCTCGCATCCCCGGACCTCCACTGGGGCCTTCATAGCGGATGATGATTACTTCTCCCTCTTTTATCGTTCTCTGATCAATGGCAGAAGTGGCCTCTTCTTCGCAGTCAAATACTCGAGCCGGCCCGGAATGGACCAGCATGTTCTCTGCCACCGCGGTCTGCTTAACTACCCCCCCTTGGGGAGCCAGATTTCCAAACAGAACCGCTATTCCCCCCTCTTTATGCACCGGATTATCCACATCGTGAATTACTTCTTCTCCATTTACTTTAAAGCTCGATACATTCTCGGTTAACTGGGAACCTATTGATTTGCCGGCAACAGTTTCAGCATCTAGATTTAGGAGGTTCTGTAAACGTTTCATTAAAGCGGGCAGTCCGCCTGCCTGGTGAAGATGGGTCACCCGCATCGGCCCCTGAGGGCTCATATTTATCAGATGGGGGGTAGTCCGAGAAATTTTGTCGAAATCTTTGAGCTCAAAATCAACTCCTAACTCGCTGGCTATGGCCGGTAGATGCAAAGTAGCATTTGTAGATCCCCCCAAGGACAGGCTTACCATAGCCGCATTTTCAAAAGAACCTCGGGTGAGGAAACTGGATGGGGTGATGTTATCATTTATCAATCTTACTATTATCTCTCCCGATCTTCGGGCCAGGTCCGATCTTTCTTTTGCCAGAGAGGGAATAGTTCCGCAGTAGGGGAGGCTTATACCTAAACTTTCAGCAATTGAAGCCATGGTATTGGCGGTAAACATTCCCGCACAGGAACCAGCTCCCGGACAGGCGTATCTCTCTATTTTTTCCGCTGCATCCGGGGATATTTCACCGCTTTTTACCTTGGAAACTGCCTCAAATACGGTGGTGATATCGATGATCTCATTAGCCAATCTGCCGAAATCCATGGGGCCCCCGGTCACCATGATGGTGGGAATGTCCAGGCGGCATGCCGCCATAAGCATTCCGGGTATTATTTTGTCACAGCTAGCAATTAATACCAGCCCGTCAAACCGGTGGGCTTGGGCCATTAATTCTACAGAATCGGCAATAACTTCACGGCTGGGTAGGGAATAGTGCATTCCCTCATGACCCATAGCAATTCCATCGCAGACCGCCACGGTGTTGAATTCAAAGGGTGTGCCACCACCTTTTCTAACTCCAATCTTTACTTCTTCTGATAATTTATCTAAGTGAATGTGGCCCGGTACTATTTCGTTCCAAGAATTAGCCACTCCAATATATGGTTTATATATATCCTCACTTTTTAACCCGGTTGCCCTAAGCAATGCCCGGTGAGGCATGCGTTTTGTACTTTCTTTTACTTGATTGCTTCTCATAGTTTCCCCCGAAGGTTCATAAATTTTGATATATGAAGCTGCCCGCTGTTTAACAGGAAAAAAATTGAAAGAAAAAAATGGTTAGATAAAAAGCGTTTAAGTACGATTGCCCCTAGAGGGGCAGAATTGCAGAAGACAGGATAATAATGAGGGTGGTAAATATATACAAAGTAGATAGGAGGTAGACGGATAACTTATCCATTTCCTTTGCCTCGGTTCCTTTTTTGAGTTTTGAAGTTTGCATTAGTGTTTCTCCTATCCAGAATGTTGGTACAGTTTATAGCATAAAAGTTATGGTTTGTCAAGGGCACTGAGCTGGTTGACCCCGGCTTCACTTACTGGTACAATAAATCCAAGATAAAATTAATTCTTTTAAATTAAGCTATGGATGATAAAGAAAAAAGAAATAGAAACTTGAGAAATATTGCCTTAATTGTCATCGGGGTAATATTTGCTTTGATCCTTCTGCAGGCGCTGTTTGGAGGGGGCGAATCAACCCAGGAGATAAGTTACAGTGAGTTCATATCAATGGTAAAATCAGATCAGGTGGCGGCGGTGGAAATTGAGGGTATGGGTATTAGAGGGACTTTGGCCAGTGGTAGTAAGTTCAAAACTACTGCTCCATCTTCCGATCACCAATCCCTAACTGACCTGCTTTTAGAAAAGAACGTAAAAATTACAGCCCACAAACCGGATGATAATTCTTGGCTGATGACCATATTCTTTTCCCTGCTCCCCATAGGTCTTTTGGTGGTGCTTTGGTTGTACATGATGCGCAGGATGCAAGGGGGAGGCAGCGGGGCCCTGTCATTCGGGCGGTCGCAGGCCAAGCTGGTTAATAAGGAATATTCGAAAGTAAACTTCGACAATGTGGCTGGAATCGATGAGGTTAAAGAAGAAGTTCAAGAGATAATTTCCTATCTAAAGGAGCCCCAGAAATTTGTGGAGATAGGGGCGGAGATTCCCAAAGGGGTGCTTTTGGTAGGTGCCCCCGGTACGGGAAAGACTTTGCTGGCCAGAGCTATAGCCGGTGAAGCAGATGTACCTTTTTACTCTATAAGCGGCTCCGATTTTGTGGAGATGTTCGTGGGAGTAGGGGCGGCTAGAGTAAGGGATTTATTCGATAAAGCAAAAGCCGAAAATACTGCTTCTATCGTCTTTATAGACGAAATAGATGCCGTAGGTCGAAAGAGAGGAGCAGGTATTGGCGGTGGTCATGATGAGCGGGAGCAGACTTTGAATCAGCTTCTTTCCGAGATGGATGGGTTCGAACCAAATGAGCATGTAATCATCCTGGCAGCCACAAACCGGCCAGATGTATTGGACCCGGCACTTTTAAGGCCGGGAAGGTTTGACCGTAAGATATCCGTCCGTGCTCCGGACATAAAGGGCAGAGAAGCCATCTTAAAGGTTCATACCAGGGATAAGAAGCTGGCTGAAGATGTGGATCTTAAAATTTTGGCCAGGAGAACTCCCGGTTTTGTAGGGGCCGACTTGGAGAATCTGGCCAACGAAGCTGCCCTCCTGGCCGCCCGGCGTGATAAGCGAAGAATCGGGATGCAGGACTTTGAGGATTCAATTGATAGAGTGATTGCCGGTATCGAAAGAAAAGGCAGGCTAATCTCAGAGGAGGAAAAGGGAAAGATTGCCTATCACGAAGCTGGCCACGCTCTGGTGGGTAGACTCTTACCCCACGCCGACCCGGTCCATCGGATATCTATCGTGCCCAGAGGGGAGGCCCTAGGATATACACTACAGCTTCCTTTAGAGGATAAATATTTGTATTCAAAAGACGAACTTTTGGATCGATTAACCGGCATGTTAGGAGGAAGGGCTGCAGAAGAGCTGATCTTCAATGCTATTACTACCGGTGCCCAAGATGATCTAGAGAAAGTCACCGAGATTGCCAAAAGAATGGTGGTCTCATACGGAATGAGCGACCGGCTGGGACCTATTAACTTGGGACGCCAAAATGGTAACGTCTTCTTAGGAGAGGAGATAGTCAAAAGCCGCGAGCATTCAGAAGGCCTCTCCTCGCTGGTTGATGAGGAGATTAAAAGCATCATCGAGCACTGCTATGAAAAGGCCTACCAGATCCTTAAAAAGAATAAAGAGATGCTTACTAAGATAGCCAATAAGCTGCTGGATGTGGAGGTCCTGGAGGGCGAACAGTTAGATAAGCTGCTGGAGCAAACCGCCCCAGAGGTAGTCTAGACGATGCGAAAAAATGTAGCAGTCCTCGGTTCCACCGGCTCCATTGGAACCCAAACCCTGGAAGTCATCAAAAATCTAAATGAGCATACCAATCATCAGTTTGAGGTCCTAACCCTGGCCTGCGGGCGGAATTTAAATCTTTTAGAAAAGCAGATAAAAAGGTTCAAGCCGCAGGCGGTAGCTATAAAAAACCAACAGGATATCGATCAGTTAAGGGAAGCTTTAGGTGATGATTTTCGCGATTTAGCTGTTTATTCAGGTAAGGAAGGTCTGCGTAAAGTGGCCACCTGGCAAGGGGTCGGGCTGGTGATAAACGGTTTAGTGGGAGCGGTGGGGCTGGAATCCACCCTTGCGGCTATAGAGAAGGACATAGATATTGCCCTGGCTAACAAGGAGTCCATGGTTATTGGGGGTGAGCTGATAAATAAAGTGCTTGCCAACAGCAAAAGTAATATAATCCCGGTGGACAGTGAACATTCGGCCATATTCCAATGTCTTCAAGCTGGCAAGCCCCAAGAGGTAGACCGGATTATTTTAACCGCTTCTGGAGGAGCCACCCGGGACATGGACCCGGATAAGTTAGAAAACGCCAGTCGCGAGGCCATACTCAAACATCCCAATTGGGATATGGGCCAAAAGATAACTGTAGATTCAGCTACCTTGGTTAATAAGGGATTAGAAGTTATAGAGGCTCACTGGCTGTTTGAAGTCCCTTATGAAGAAATAGAAGTAAAGATACATCCTCAGTCCATTATTCACTCTATGGTGGGATTTAAGGACAGTTCAATTATCGCTCAGCTTGGATTACCGGATATGCGGATTCCCATCCAATACGCTCTCACCTACCCCAAGCGGGTGCGAAATTTTCATCCGGCGCTTGATTTGGCTAAAGTAGCTAAGCTTACATTTAAAAATGTAGATCATCGAAGGTATCCTGCTTTTAACACCGTAGTTGAAGCTGGAAGGAGGGGAGGAACTTACCCGGCGGTTATAAACGCCGCCAATGAAGTTTTGGTGGCCATGTTTTTGGAGGGGGAGATCAACTTCGGCCAGATCGCCAAAGTATTGGGAGAGATTTCAAAAGAGTATGAACCGGGGCCGGTTACAGAGTTAGAGGATATCTTGGAAGCCGATAAGTGGGGACGAAAGGTCGTTCTATCTTTAACTTGCTAAAGGTAAAGGAGCCAATATGCCTCCGACAATAGATGAAATAGAGAGAATTTTACAGGATAAGGTATATCATCCAGAGTTTGAAATAAATGTAGTTGACTTAGGTCTTATCTATGATATCCAAGTTGATGAAAAGGAAATAAACTTGGTGATGACCACCCCTAACCCTAAAAGTCCTAAAATCAGCTCCATAGCTGGTGAAATAGAAGCATTGCTTAATGAGAAGTTTGAACAAATGGAAGTTGAAGTAAGCCTTACCTGGGAGCCGGAATGGAATCCGAGTATGATAAAGGATAGGGCCAAGGCCGACCCACAGGGTTAGGAATCAGAAATTTGACCCCAGCAATTTAAAAACCAGATTAAAGATATGAAAGAATGTATTTATTGTAAAGATAATCGGGGTAGAAGGGAATGTCCGGCACTAGGGGGCCTCATATGTAGTAGGTGCTGTGGCGAAAACAGGGGTATCAATATAGACTGTCCCTTGGATTGTAGATATTTTAGAAAACACGAAAGCTACCAGCGAGCTAAGTTAAGCGATGATTACAGGAGTACCTTGCTTGAAGTTGTGGAAGATCTCTTTGAAAAAGGACAGGACACTATAGGATTTCTCACCTATTTGGAAGGTTCTATCTATCAATACTATGAGGAAGAAAGAAAGAAGGCGGGCCGGGATAAAGAAGTCCGGGAAGCTTTGGAGTTTTTAAAAAGAAGGCTCAGTGCAATCGAAATAGTGGAGACCATAGGTTCTGATCTCGGTAAATATTTATGGAAAGGGATGCAGGAATACTTGCCGAAAGTGCCGGTAGATGAGGAAGAGGCAAAAGAAGCAATCGAAAGGTTAGAAGAGGTTTTTAATAAATACTCAGACAGTGAAAATCCCCGCCAATGCCTGCAAGGCCTGTTAGGCCATGTGGAAAAAGACTTCCCTTCACCAGAGGAAGAGGAAAGATCGATAGTTTCTCCCCAAGGATTAATAATGACCCCGGATGATTTGAGGCGACAATATAAGCAAGGTTAAGCGCCTATTTATCTCTCCAGCCGTGAGCAGGTTTATTAATCCCAACGGAAGCTTTAAATCATTTTGTCCGGGTAGATGGAACAACTACCATGCGCTAATAAAGTGCCGAATACAATCTAGGGAGCAGATACACCTTAGAGAGAATTTTATCCAAACTTAAACAAGTTATTGCCTTCTATAGCAGGAGTAACCTCCGAGGAAATCTTTACTCCTATTTTTGATCCTATTTTCGCGTTAGTAACGTTCTCATCGTCAATCTGAATATTTTCAACTTTAAATTTGCAAAAATGAACATCTTCTATAAATATCTCTTCGCCTATAGATAAACCATGCCTTTCTAATTCAAAAATCAAAACATTTGGTTTAGGATAAACTTTCTCAATTGTCCCAATACGGGCCCATTTTGTAGGTTTAAAATTTACAAAGCCTGGTTTAGTTAGAGAGGAGTGAAAATCACCTACGGTTATTATCCCCCTTTTTATAGCAACAAAAACCCTGAAAAGTTGCCAAGTGGTAACTAAACTATATGGCCCTTCTTCAGCATCCTTAATTTCCTGGGTGGTAAATGGACAGGTGTCTCGCTGTGTAGGTTCCGTGAATTTCGAGTGATTTAGCACAAATACACCTTTTATCTCTTTGTTGGGATATTCCTTTTGGCGTCGATGAAGATATTTCAGAACTTGATTGCATTCTGATTCTGATGGGGTAGGTCTCTTGATACCTTTGGCCTCAATTAAAGTCATGTCGAAGTCTCGAAGTTGCAAATCTTCCTGTAAATTTTCATCGTCTTGAATTTCTTCGTCCATGTTATGAACAGCCTGATATCCAATTTCATCTAAAAACTTTTCTAAATTTTTCACTAAACGTTCGTCATCGGCTTGTGAACCAACTATCCCATATAAGAAACTATAACTATCTATTACTTTTTCAATATCTGACTCAATATCCAAGATTGTTCTTTTGAATTTCTCCTCAAGCTCCTCTCGTTTATGATATAACTTTTCTAATTCAGGGACCCTATAAACAGATTTTCTATATAATTCTGTTATTGCTAACTCCGGAAACATTTTCGGCAAAATACTTGGCAAATAATTAGTTAACAAATCTGATAAGGCTTGAGAGGGGTTTTCAAATAGTGGATGGATAAGAACTAAACCATAATTGTCTTCATCAACATCATGATAAGCTATTGAGGTAATTTTGTTATCTTTATCTTCAGCTAGAGCTATAAAATTGTTTGCAAAGTAACCCAGAAAGTGAAATTTAGAGTTAGCTTTGCTGTTTTCTATGTAATTATCCATCCATATTCCAAGGAGAGTTTCGTTTTTTGCAGAAAATAACTTATTTCGAATATTTAGAGAGATATCTAAAGGGACAAAATCTATAAAAGTAAAATTAGAAAACTCCGCTTCTTCTCTTGAGCGCCTTATCAATCTTCCTTCCTTTTTTCGAACTGTCACATATTGTTCCTCATACTTTAGGTGGGCTGGAACAATTAGTATCCCTCCTCTTTTCAGGATATTTTGGATGTCTTTTCTTATTAATGATTGGAAATAAGGTTTGGGGTCAAAATAGTTCTGTCCACGGGGTTTGATAATCAATTGTTCCTCCATGGAATGCTCCTCCGGTTCAGGATAATTCCCTTTCTCCATTTCAGGTTTCCGGTTATCTATCAATACGATATCCGCTTCTCCTAACCCCCTTAATGAGGCCCTTGGATATATGGCTTGCTCCTTAATAGATGTAGACACCTTTTTCCCCAATGTTCCCTCTTTTACGTTAAACCCCTTATCTTTAAGCATACGTACTATTTTCGCATTAATATCGATACAATAAATAATTGATCGGCCCATTTTTAATCACCACCGCAGGTTTACTTTGATCTCCAACTTTCAGTACGTTTAGTTGCCTTGTTGAATCATAAAAAGCAGATGGCTTTTCCTCTAAATAAAACAACTTATCATAAGGTGCTAGAAAAGATTGTTATTTACCGCAAATGCCCCTGCTTATTAATTTGTCTTTTCGGATTATTAAAATCATTATGTATTCAAGTTATTTATATAATATATCGTTCACTTTTCAAAGTGAAGTCTTTTCGATAACCTTGGATCCCTACGTATAATCTCTTGTCCTCCTGTGATATATGCTAATTCATCCCAATTTGCTTTGGTGAAGGCGCGTTCTATACATCGCTTAATAGGCAAAATCATCTTATCTTCCCCTTCTGCCTCCAAAATACGCTTACATCTCATCATTATTAATCCTCTTCTAATTTCTCCACTATCTCATCTACCAATTCACGAATTTCAGGTGTTATACGATTTAATACACTCTTATCCCCGGTCTCAATAAATTGTATCGCTTTTCGATAGGGTTTTAAAAACTCGATCAAATCAGTTTGATCGCTTTCTTCAATAATCTGAAGTGTTCGTTTCATGAGTTCGATATCCCTATTTTCTAGGAGGTTTTTAAAGTAAGTTCCAACGAGTTCCTGGGTTCTATCAGAGGAGGCATCACTCACGTAAGTCAAAGCTTTCTTGAGATGGGTAATAGCTTTTTCATAATTCCCGCTGGATATTCTTTTCTTTGAGAGCTCAAGTCCTGTTCCAAATGCTCTGGCGGCGGTTTCTTGAACCATTGATTCCTTATCCATTTCAAGTGCTATGGAGTAAGCCTCGTTTGCATCCTCAAAAGCTTCAGAATATTCTTCTTGTTCCATGAAAGCCTGGCTTCGATGGAGAAGACAAATCACTATTATCATATCCTCTTCTGCGTGTTCAAGTGCTTTCGTGCACGACTTAATAGCCTCGGCACTTTTTCCCATCCTTAAATAAGTCACTCCAAGGTTCGACCATGCGAAGGGAAGTTCCGGTCTGATGTCAATGGCAGCTTGGTAGCAACGGATAGCCTCATCAAGTTCACCCTTTTCACTATAAGCAATACTCATGTTAAACCAAGCTTCATAGCCATCGGGCTTTATTTCTACTGCCTTTTGGTAGCAACGGATAGCTTCATCTAGTTCATCTTTTTGCCTATAAGCGTTACCCATGTTCTGCCAAGCTTTATAGTCATCGGGCTTAATATCCATTACTCTTTTATAGCATTGAATAGCTTCATTCAGTTCTCCTTTCCATGAGTGAACAATACCCATATTGCCCCAAGCTGCATAGTCATCGGGTTTTATTTCTACTGCCTTTTGGTAGCAGCGGATAGCTTCATCTAGTTCACCCTTTTGGCTACAGACGAAAGCCTTTTCAATATAGACGTAAACTAAAAGCTCTTCGTCATTATCGGATTTTGCTTTGGAAAATAGATCTTCTACTTCCACCTCTGCATCTTCGAGGTCTCCAATACGTGCTAGGCTCATGACTCGCTGGTAATGTACCGTTTCTCGAATTGGTGAAGGGCTCGCTTCTTGGAGGTAATATAACCTATCTGTAATTTCTTTAACTTTATCTAAGGCGCTATCAGAAATGGAAGCTTGTAGTTTTTTAAACAATTCGGTAGGTCGCTCGCTTAGTTCTTCTGGTTCGAACCAAATCTTAATGAATTTGACAATAAACCTTAGACGTTTTCGGCCCGCCTCTACGCGCATTTGGCGCCAGAATCTAAACAGTCGTTCATTTATATCATAATCATAAAGTGTCTCTTTCTTGTTCTTTACCTTAATAGCTTTCACAAAACCTCTTTTTTTCAATCGCCCAAGCTGGGTATTGGTAGCATTTACCGGCAATCGGGCAAAATTTGCTATTTCTGTAGGCGTGGAAGGACCATCTAATAGAGCAATGGAATCGACAATTTTCCTTTGTTGAGGAGAGAGCTCCTTCATGCGGTCCTGGAAATACGGAGTCATCTCGTCAAGTAAGTCAATAAAATTTCTTTCTACTTCTATGATCTTAAATTCAGCGAAAATTTTATAGAGACTTAAGATAAGACGAGGGTTACCCCCGGTTAGGTGGTTAATTGCTTTCAGGCGGTCTTCGTACTTATCAAGTTTTTCCATAAGTTCTTCTTTTCCATCTAGCATTAACCGTTTTTTGATCACTTCCTTAACAAGGTCGTCTTCTATCTCCTGAAGCCAGATTATTTCAAAGAAGTTATAAAAAGACTCTCCATACTCTACGATAGCGTCAAACAGGCTAGGCGCAGCTCCAATGAGCATGAAAGTATCCTTGCTCATCAAAATATCCCTTAACCTACCCTGGTCTTCCTCAGTGAAATATGGTAGCATCTCATGAAGATTATCGATTAGCAGAAGAAATCGCTTGCCTGTTTCTTGAGATCTTTTGGAAAGATACTCTAATATTTCTTCCCTTTCTTTCTCTCCAGGGAGACTAACTTTATTTATCCTTTTTTTAAGTTGGTGTAATTTCTCATCCGGGGCTACTTGCCTTAGCCTTTCCAAAACTTCTAGGAGAAGATCTATTAAAGAGGTAATCCGATATTCCTCCTCGGCAAATAGAATGGGCACCCAGTCTTCGCTGAGTGATTTGGAAAAACCATCCCATTTGATAGTTCCTTTCACCCCGTAATAGATAAGAAGAAGCAAATGAGTCTTACCTATTCCTCGGGGACCCACAAATAGAAAGCTCTGATTTGCTTTTCTATCTTTTCCCTCTTTTAGAGTCTTAAATATTCTTTCAAGTTCCTTTTCCCTACCTACCAGGGACTTTTTTAGATCTTGTGGATCTTTAAGTGCGGGTGTATATCTGAAAATTTCGTTTACCATCATTTGCCTCCCTTAAATTGCATGATACCTAAGCCACCAATCCTTTAAAACCTTAGTGGCAAAGGTATATTCTTCTTTTTTAGAATCATAGGTGATGTAAAAATCGTTTTCCAATTCAGCAAGTAAGTAACTAAACGTCTCTTCTTCGCCCCTTCCATTCGTTTCTCGCTTATAGATATTCCATAGTTCTTTTCTTGAGAGATGGTCTTGCCTGGAGAGAACTGTAAGAAAAACCTTGGCTATATCCGCTGTTCCCTCATCAAAGTATTCCTTTATACGCTCATAATAATGTTCAAAGTATGTCCGGTTATAAGCAGCAAGGACTTCTTCATGATAGGCTTCTTCAATAATTTCTGGGGAAAGATCCTCTTGTTTCCTATTTTCCATTTCATTAATGCTTTCTCTAACCAGGATCTGTATAAAGTAGGGTATGGGGGGACCTAGTATCTGGAGATATTTCTTTAATAGTGAGGGCGATATTTCCCGGATCCCGGTCTCTTTTTTGATAAGAGCTTTTATAAAGTTCTTAGCGTTCTCATTGGAAAATTCCCCGATTCTGATGCTGTTTAGGTCGTTAATTGCTTTTGTACCTGCTCCTACTCGTCCGAGCACCTTTTCCATACCGATCGATCCACCAATAACCCAGCGCACTTTGCCTTGTAACTCGGGAATATGTCGTAGACCTCTTAGCCAAAATAGGAAATCTTCAGCTTGGTTCTTGGATTTATTCTTACAGATTCTCAATACAAGTAGCGGAAGTTCATCTACGATGAGGATATTTTCCCCATCCGTCCCCTTTAGAAGTTTAATTAAAGCTTTTCCTTGATCTTGCCAATCTTCCTTGAGGCTGTTCCTTAAAGCAATCTTGAACTTCGCTACCTCTATTTCCTCTATTCGATCTACAGTTTTCCCAGCTATCTTTTTCACATTTGCTAAAAATTCTCTCGTTCTATATTTGTCCAGTAAAGCCGTCATAATTTCTGCGACAAAGTCTTCCGGACCTCTTACCCATTCCACATCTAGATAAAAAGCTTCCCAGTTTTCCTTGGGATTGTCCACTAAATTCAACATTATGCTGGTCTTGCCGAAACGCCGTGGTGCAGTGAGCATTACTGAACTGGTTTCTAATGCCTTCCAAATATCGTTGATTTCTTTTTCCCTATCCCAAAGATCGCGGCCTCGGACTGTTTGCCCAATCACCAAACGTGGTAATTCCATTATCGCCACCTCTTTGTAACAAAAGTGTTATACAACATTTATGTTATACAACAAAATCGTTGTCTTGTCAAGGGCAAAGTTGGAAATAGGAAAATAGTACATTTTCCAACTTTTCTTAAATGCCTGATATAATTGATTTGGGCAGCGTTCAACAAACCACCTCTGTATTTTTATATTGCCGAACACACTAAACACTTATCCCTGGTAGGTTGTATAAAATAGCTAAAGAGGGATTAGAAGGGGAGGTGGGAGACAACGCCAAGATTTAATTGCCTGTCTCAGTTAAATAATTTACAATATTGACACATTTTTGCAACGAATCCCTCCGGAAACAGGTGCGGATTTGAGCTACGTGTTATAATTTATGAAAGGAGATGGGCCAATGGCTAAATGGAAGATAAATCCTAAACACTATATGATTGCAGCGGCTGTTTCGTTTGTAATCGCTTCGATCGGCTTCTCGGGAGTTGTCTTGAAAAATGATCTGGTGAGGAGACTTATTTTTGGTTTTGTGTGGTTAATTGTTGGTGTTGGATGGCTTGGTCAATATTTTCATCGTACTACTTCGCCTCACTGACCGCCTTTTTTGATGGCTCGAGGATATACGATATGGTGATTTTGATCTTGCGGATAGTCAATCAATAAAGACAAGAGATGGTTTTGAAAAGGAGCAAAAAGATCTTAATTTCCGGATATTTTGGTTACGGTAACCAGGGTGATGAGGCTATTCTGGCTGCTTTAAGTAAGGGACTGCAAGAAAATCTATCCGGGGTAAGACCGGTGGTACTCTCCGCCCACCCTGCCCGCACAAAAAAGATGCACGGGCTTGAGGCGGTAAATAGGTGGAGGTTGGCCCGGGTGTGGAAGGAGCTTGGTTCCTCAAAGGCTCTGATAACCGGGGTGGGAGGATTATACCAAGACGTCACCAGCAACCGCTCCCTCTGGTACTATCTTTTCATCGTTTATATGGCCTGGTTGCGAGGTATTCCAATTTTTATAGCCGGGTGTGGGATCGGCCCCATAAAGCATAGGTTTAATCGGAGGGTAACTGGGTTTATCCTAAAAAAAGCAAGATTTATTTCGGTGCGAGATGAGAAAAGCGTTCAGGTCTTAAAAGGATGGGGGATAGAAAAATCCCGACTCCATCAGGGAGAGGATCTGGCGTTGGGTTTGGAATTTAGTGGCTTGCAAAGCATGAGTATCTCCGATAAAGAAAACCAGGGGAAGAAAATATTGGCTGTATCCTTAAGAAAGCCGGTAAAAAATAATAGAGGATTTAACCGGACTATAGCCCGGGCCATTAATAGAATGGGTGAGGAGTTTAAGATAAAAGTCCTCTTCATCCCCATGTATTATCAAAAAGACATTGACCTCACAAAAGAGACGGCTCAAAACTTGCAAGTAGAATCCGAAATTGTGGATAGCTACAATATGACCCCCTACCAAGTAATGGAAGTAATCAAGAGATGTCATGTTTTATTGGGAATGCGGCTGCACGCCTTGGAATTTGCTTATCTTCTACATATTCCTTTTCTCGCTATAAGTTATGATCCCAAGGTGGAAGAATTTGTGGAAAAGCTAAATGTGATTCTACCTATATTTAAAGGCCGGGAAATAGATAAAGAGGAGCTCTTTTTGGCTATAAGAGATATCATGGTCAAAAATGAATCTTATCGAGAATCTTTAAGACTTGAGGTAGATCACTTGCAGCAATCCGCCCAAAGTTCACTTGAGAAGGTGTGCAATGAAATTTCAAAAGTTTTATAAACTGATTAGAATTAATTTTTAAGTAAGCCGAGATTACACTTGAAAGCTTAATTTTCATAAATGATGGATCTAGAAGCTATACTGTTAGTTGGACATTCGAGTTCGGGTAAATCCCCTCTGGGAAATAGAATACAGCAGTGGGGATTAAAGGGTAGAAAATGTTATCATTTTGATTTCGGTCATATCTTGCGAAAAATAAACAATGGAGAGCTGGATATAGGATTTAGTAAGAAGGAACTGAGTTACATAAGCTCAGTAATGGACGGACAATTGTTGGACGATGAGCATTTTCATATCGCCCGGGCGACCCTAAATTGGTATTTGAAAGTTAATGATTTTAACCCGGGTGCGGATTTATTAGTTTTAAATGGCTTGCCTAGGCATATTGGGCAGGCGAAAAGCCTGGCCAAGATGGGGATCAGGGTAAAAAAGATAGTCTATCTTGATTGTCCTGTAACCACTGCTTATCGGAGGAAGGTGCTGGCTGCTAGGGGGATGGGCCATGAAGATAGAAGTAATAGGGAGGACGGGGCAGAAGAGATTTTCGCCCGGAAAGTAAGCTTGTTTGAGGAAGAGACCCTCCCCTTGCTTGATTACTATAAAGAGAAGGAAGCGGAGGTAATTAGGGTTAAGGTTACTGTGGATCTGGATCCTGAGAGTATTTATGATCAGGTAAGGGATTCAATGTCATAAAGCTAAGACAGTAGGAGGTGGCAGGAGATAAAAGACTTAATAGCAATTTTGACCGTATGCGTAGCCACAGCGGGATTGATGTTAGCTATGTCCATCATAACCGCTGAACCCGCCTTTGATCAAGCCCAGGGTATTGGGACCACCGCTTTAGATAGTGAGCAGAGCGGGAGCCCCACTTACACGCAGCCGGAAGAGGAGCTGGATTCAAATGTTCTTTTCGCTCCTAAACTTCAAGGTTGGATAGCTCCAATAAATCAAAAGGATTATTATCAAACTTTAGGCACCTGCTGGGGTTGTACTATTAAATCGGATGGATGTCTTTTGGTAAGCTTGACCATGGCCCTTAGGTTTTGGGGGGTGAAGGTGATGGTTCCTGAAAGACATTCCAGTACCGGGGAACCAAGATTTGGGATGACCCCAGAGATCTTAAACGACTGGTTTCTTTGGAAAAACACCTATAGTTACAATTCAACCGGTTGTCCGGGCCGCTGTCTGGTAGATTGGTATCCCTTACCCGGAAATATAAAGGTCTCAAGCAGGCGGACAAATAGAGGCGAGTATCTGACCTCAAACACTAAACGGAACATAGATTACGCTTTAAGTCGCAATTACCCGGTTATAGCAGGGGTACATTGGGGGAATTACTGCCATGGGAATCCCGCTGAGACCGAAGACTGCCATTTTGTGCTTATCACAGGTAAGTGGGGAGATACCTACCGGATTATTGACCCGGCTGGAGGGATCAAAACTACTCTAGATAATGGAACTTTCGGTCGATATATCATCGATCACTACCGCTATTTGAAAAGAAGTTAGTTGTCTGTAAAGATGTTCAATTTATAGGGAGGGGAAGAGGGAGAGGATAAACTTTTCTTCCTCGCTGCAAACTTTCCGCTTTCGCTTGTCAAACAGATTCTTAAGCTCCAAGAAAAATTTATCCTCTCCCTCCAAGCAAATAGTGTGACAAACTAGCTACTGAAGAACGGGAAGCTTATATCAAAACTTCAAAAAGACTTTTTAAATGCCTTGACATTGACTGAGTTAAATTTGTTAAATTAGCTGCAGGTTTCAATTGTTATAAATTTTATAGATTTACTTATAAAGTAAAGGAGTCAGAGTGAAGCTAGCAAATAGAACTTTGTATGAACTTTTGTCCATGCTGGAGGAAGGGAAAGTTAAGCAGCGAAAAATAATTGATGAACTTTTCCAAGTTATCCAGGAAAAAGAACCCGAGATCAAAGCCTACATTTCTTTGACTGACAAGGAAGATTTAATCAACCAATCCGAGAAGGCTTCTGACCGGCCTCTAAAAGGCATACCCATTTCCGTAAAGGATAATATTTCAACTGTTGATTTCAGCACAACCTGCGGTTCCAAATTTTTAGAAAACTTCCGGCCCATCTATGATGCCACGGTGATCAAGAAATTAAAGAGAGCCGGGGGCGTGGTTGTAGGTAAAACTAATATGGATGAGTTTGCTATGGGCTCTTCTTGTGAGAATTCGGCATTTTTTAATACTCACAATCCGCATGATTTAGAACGGGTCCCCGGTGGTTCCTCGGGGGGTTCTGCAGCTTCCGTGGCTGCAAATGAAGCTATTTGTGCCCTAGGATCGGATACCGGCGGTTCGGTAAGACAGCCGGCTGCTTTTTGTGGGGTGGTGGGGCTAAAACCAACCTATGGGCTGGTTTCAAGATATGGTTTGGTTGCCTTCGCCTCTTCTTTGGATCAGATCGGGCCGATTACCAAAGACGTCCGCGATGCGGCCTTACTTTTGAACTTTATATCCGGTAGGGATCTAAAGGATTCTACCTCCATTGACAACGGCAATACAGATTATCTGCAGGGTATTGATAGGGGGATCGAAGGGATGAAAGTTGGGGTCCCGCGTGAATACGTGGGTGAAGATCTCTCCGATGAAGCTTTGGCCAAAATAGATGATTGGAAAGAAACTTTTAGAGATTTGGGAGCGGATCTAGCGGATGTTTCCCTTCCCCATACTGAATATGCCGTTCCTACTTATTATCTTCTTGCTTGCTCAGAGGCCAGCGCTAATCTAGCCCGATTTGACGGGGTTAGATACACAACCAGGGCTTCTGATGAATCCATGGAAGCCATGTTTTCCAAAAGTCGGGATCAGGGTTTTGGAGAAGAAGTAAAAAGAAGGATAATGCTTGGGACCTATGCCCTTTCTGCCGGATATTACGATGAGTTTTACGGTAAGGCCCAGAAGGTAAGAACTCTTATAAAGCGGGATTTTGATAAAGCTTTTAATAAAGTGGATATTTTGTTGACTCCCACTTCGCCCACTCCCTCCTTTAAAATCGGTGAGAAAATAGCCGATCCGCTACAAATGTATCTATCCGATATCTATATCATTGCTTCTAATCTTGCCGGGGTTCCCGCTATATCCATTCCCGGAGGGAAAGTGAATGATCTTCCCTTCGGACTTCAAATAATGGGCAATCGTTTGGAGGATAAGCTAGTTTTACAAGCTGCATACGCTTTTGAGAAGGCGTTTGGCTGAAATCAATGCAAAATGCAAATTGTAAAGTGCAAATTAAAAATTGAAAAATGCAAAACTAAATGAGCCTATCGGAACGTTTACTGGACCTTGCAGTAATTTTAATATTTCCATTCTTCAATTTGCAGTTTGCTATGTGCTAGTCTTTGATATCCCTAAAGGGGATCTCTTTTCGGGTACCGTCTTGCTCTTCTAATACCACTGCTTTCTCGAAAATGTTGTGTCCTACCACTTCGTATTCGCTGCCTCTGTATCTAATTTTGGCTCCTATCCGAGGCATTTGGGAGATTATTTGAACGTAATTTTGGTGTTCATAGGCAAGACAACAAAATAGCCTCCCGCATATTCCGGTTACTCGCTCCGGAGACACAAAAAGTTCTTGATCGTGAACTAAGCTTATAGATATTGATTTTGGGGAGTTTAGAAACTTTCTGCAGCAAAGGGGCCTTCCACACCGCCCCAGGCCGCCTTCAATTTGGGCTTCTTCTCGGGGACCTATGTGTCTTAGCTCAACATGTGAATCGAAGCGGGAAGTTAGTTCTTTAATCAATCCCCGGAAATCGACCCGCTGCGGTGAAGTAAAGTATACAAAGAGGGTATTTTTATCTAGTGTAAATTCGCAGGTCACCAAGTTCATCGGTAGTTGGTACTTGCGGGCAAGCTTTCTAGCTTCTTCCAGCGCCTTATCTGCCTCTTCTTTTAGTCTGTTCATTTTTTTCTGATGGTAGGATCTACCTTTTCTAATAACCCTGTTGGAGGGGGGACTTAAGTTATTTGAGTCCTCCGTCTCCGGATCTTTTAGGGCTAAACCCAGTTCAGAACCGTAGCCTCTTTTTACCACACATAGGTCGCCCTTTTTTAAAGATTCCTTAGTGGCTACGGTAAAATAATCTCTTTTTGATCTTGCGTTTAATAATTTGATCAGTATCTTGGAGTTGGTCATGGCAGTTGATTCATTTTGAAAAGCAGATCCTCCAGCAGAAGCTTTTTATTGGCATACCTATCCAGCTTCCAGGTGGCTTCGGAGGCAGCTTCTATAAGTTTGGACACCGATCCTAACGAAAAAATTTTGGAAGATGAAAGGCCATTTTTTGAATTTATTAACGAATACTTTGACGGGGACTGTAATCCTAAACGTACAAATGTAAGATCCCGCCACCAAACAAGACAAAACCGCAGGAAAAATTTAAGCTCTCCTTCCTCAAATTTCTCTAGCTTATTGGCTATTTCTAGTATCTGATAGGCGGGTAAATCGGATATTGTTTTTAAAATCTTTTTCCCCACTTCAAATATTTTAACTAAATCTCTCTCTTGGTCCAACAAGTTTATTAAATCCTGATCGCGTGCCTTCTCTAATTCGATTTTAAGTTGTTCTTTTTCTCTTAACAGTTTGTAAGCCTCATCCTTGGAAAGGCTATCTATAAATTTTGGGCTCACTCTAGCCAGCTTGCCCAGGTAATTTAGCTGGTTTTGATTGAGGTTGAAACCTTTCAGTCTCTTCTCTAGCTGCGCTCTGGATCGGCCCCTTATTCTCACTATCTGGCACCTGGATGTAATAGTGGGTAAGATGTTGGACAGGCTGCTGGCCAGCAGGATGAAAATTATGTAGTGAGGTGGGGATTCCAAAATTTTTAAGAAGCTGTTGGCGGCGGGCCCGCTCATATCCTCTACCTTATCTATTATGTAGATTCTCTTTTTGGATTCCACAGGGTGAAGGTGGGCGGTTTTTATTAATTCCCTTATTTGATCAATACCTATATTGTGATTTTCTCCCCTTATGATTCTGACATCCGGGTGTTTATCCTGTTTAATCTTCTGGCAGGTTCTGCAGACTCCACAGGACTTTTCACAGTTAACCTGCAAAGCAATTTCCTTGGCAAAAGAAAGGAGTTCATCACCTACCAAAAGATAGGCGTGGCTTAATTTGTCGGTATGAAATACCTTTTCATATAATTTTTCCATTGGCGGGTTTTATTAGGCCTTCTAGAAAGCTAGTGGGAATAATATTTCCTGTCCTTTTTATCTATTTTTCCCTCTTTGAGTAATTCCCCGATAGGAGCGATCAGATTTCTCCACCCTATGTTTAGGCTTTTGCCCAAATCGGTCATTTTTATTCCTTCCGGATGATTGGCAATAACCATTCTATTTCCCCCCTTCGTTTTTAATTTGGATACCCAATTCGTCTAACTGCTCTTTCCTTACTTCCATAGGAGCGCCGGTTAAAGGGGAACTTCCCATGCTGGTCTTGGGAAAAGCGATGACTTCTCTTATCGATTTTTCACCGGCCATCAACATGATTAGCCGATCCAGGCCCAAAGCTATTCCCCCATGTGGAGGTGCCCCGTATTCCAAAGCCCGCAACAGGTGGCCAAATTTTTCTTCCGCTTCTTTGCTGGGTATATCCAAAAGCTTAAAGATTTTCTCCTGCAATTTTCTTTGGTGAATTCTGATACTTCCCCCGCCCAGTTCAACTCCGTTTAAAACCAGATCGTAAGCGTTACTTTTTACCTTCTGTGGTTGACTGTCCAGCAGTTTGATATCTTCTTCTCTGGGAGCAGTAAAGGGATGATGTTCACTTTTTAGCTTCTTTTCTTGTTCATCGTATTTAAAGAGAGGAAAATCGGTTATCCAAATGAATTGCCATTTGTCATTTAGAAAGTTTTCTTCTTCGGCGATCTTAAGTCTTAATTTTCCTAAGACCGGATTTACGGTTTCTTTTTGACCTGCCAAAAACAAAAGAAGGTCGCCCTTTTCACATATCAGTTCCCTTTTTAACTCTTGCTGGATATCTTTGGATAGGTGCTTGGCGAAGGGAGATTCTAGCCCATCTTGGCCCACTTTAGCCCAAAGCAGCCCTTTGGCTCCCTGTTCTTTTGCTTGAGATTCCAGATCATCTATCTGGTTCCGGGAATACCTCCCGCAACCTTTAGCGTTCAATCCTTTTACCACCCCACCGGATTTAATGCATCGGGAGAAGATTTTAAACTCGGAATTTGCCACTATCGGGGTTAGATCAGTAAGTGGCAAATCAACCCTTAAGTCAGGTCGATCTGTGCCATACTTATCAATTGCTTCTTGGTGGGTTATTCTGGAAAATGGTATGGTGATATTTATCTCGAAGATTCGTTCAAATACCTGTTTCATCATCCTTTCTATTACTGCCATTATTTTCCCTGGCTGGTTGACAAATGACATTTCTAAATCCAGTTGTGTAAATTCAGGTTGACGGTCCTTTCTTAAATCTTCATCTCGAAAACATCTTGCAATTTGATAGTACTTTTCAAAACCGGACATCATTAATATCTGCTTAAACTGCTGGGGGGATTGAGGCAGGGCATAGAACTTACCGGGATAGGTTCTGGACGGTATTAGAAAGTCGCGTGCTCCCTCGGGAGTGCTTTTGGTAAGTATAGGAGTCTCTATATCCACAAAACCCTCTTTATCTAAAAAGTTCCTCATCAGGGAGAAAACCCGGTGCCTAATCTTTAGATTCTCTTGCATTTTAGGCCTTCTTAAGTCTATATATCTAAATTCGAGGCGGGTGGATTCTCCAGTTTCAGTTTCTGTGTTGGTTAGTGAGAAGGGAGGGGTCTTGGATTTATTGAGAATATCTAGCTTTTGGACCTCGACTTCGATCTTGCCGGTGGGTAAATTTGGATTAATATTTTCTGGCCCCCTTTCAACAACTTTTCCTTTAATCAAAATTACATCTTCTCTTCCTAGCTCCTGAGCTTGGTGGAAAACTTGCCTTTTGGAAGGGTCAAACTTTAGTTGAATTAAACCTGACCAGTCCCTTAAATCGATGAATAATAAGCCTCCTAAGTTCCTTGTATTATGAACCCATCCCGCTAGATGGACTTTTTCCCCTATGTCTTCACTAGTCAGTTTTCCACACTGGATTCGGTTTATTCCTTTCATAAAAAGCCTCCACTTTCCAAGTTGTTAAAAGTACCATTTTCATCCGTATTTTTCAAAAAACTTACCGTAATGTCAATCGAGCGAGCCCGCCTAACCTGGAGGTGATTTCTAAAAGGTAATCCCCACTTTATAGAAAGTGTATATAACGAATCCAAAAGTTCCCAGAATTATCCAGGTAAGTATATCCGTCCCCCATAGCTTCTTGGGTTGCTTAGTTATCACTCCTATAGAAAGGAGACTGAGCATCAGCATGCTGAAAGTAATGCCGTATAGTTGAGACATGGTTTCTACGGAATTATAGATATCGCCCGCGAAAAATAGATCGGCAAAGAAGATAATAGAGACGTTAAACAAGTTGGATCCGAAAACATCCCCAATAGCTAGATCGTATGCTCGCATACGTACGGCGGCAAAGACGGTAACCAATTCAGGAAGTGAAGTGGATAAAGCTACAAATATATTGCCCATAAAGCTTTGGCTGATGGGAAAGACTGCTACCAGCTCCTTGGCCGCCCAAGCCAAAGTAATTCCGCTAATAAGAATTAAAAATACCATAAGTGAGAAGTTTAGGTAAGTCCTTCTCGGTTCGACTGATTCTTCACCTGGTTCCTTCTCACCTGGGGACATAGTTTGGGCTAATTTTTCATTTTTAAAAATTGTTACTTGGGAAAGAATATAGATGAAAAGTACTATTATACTAATAGGGGCTAAGGTAAGTATTCTTGGTTGCTTACCAATAAATAAACCTAACATTACCAGGTTGGTAATTAGAAAGATGAAGATTACGGTCAACATATGGAAGGTACGGGGTTTTCTAAGAGCCGCAATCTGTCTTACAAAGATCAAATCGGCAAAGGCAATTATGGCGATATTAAATATGTTACTTCCGAATATGTTGCCGAAAGCTATGTCCGGAGTTTTTAAAAAGGATGCGGAGGAAGTGGTCACTATCTCCGGCAGTGAGGTAGCAAGCCCGATGAGTAAAGTTCCTACCCATAGATGTCCCATTCCAGTTAAATATGCGATTCGATCTCCATATTTAGCTAATTTGACTCCGGCAAACAAAATTACAGCGGAGCTTAACAGATAGGCAACTACCGCCGGTATTACCATCGTTCTAACCTTCCTTTAATTAATTTTCCCGCTAATTATATCAAATGACCGGACAGTTTTTAATTAAACCACCCAATCCCGCTGATCGTTAAAATCGATGAGTTTACGAGCTCCCGGTTGCCCACGAAGCCTTAAACCATTATCCTACACTTCTAGGTAGGGAATCTTTGTTTTAAGGTTTGCTTAACCATACATTAATATTCGGCGCTTCTGAAACCGGCAATTCTTTCTCTAGTTTAATATAGTTTTTAAATAGAATGGGTGTTCACAATGAAAGCGGTGGTACAAAGAGTTGCTCAGGCCTCGGTTACTACAGAGGGACAGCTTAAGGGCCAGATCGATAAGGGTCTATTGATCCTGGTTGGAATTGGCCAAAAAGACCAGGACAAAGATGCTAGTTACTTAGCGAACAAGATCGTTGCCTTGCGAGTATTCGAAGACCATGAGGGTAAATTAAATAAATCATTAAAAGAGGTAAACGGTGATATTTTGGCCGTTCCCAACTTTACCCTTTACGGGGATTGCTCTAAGGGGAGGCGACCCAGCTTTGCAAAGGCCGCCTGCCCCAAGAAAGCGTCCTATTTATTTAACGAGTTCGTAAACCAGCTAAAGCAAAGTGGATTAAGAGTAGAAACCGGGGCGTTCGGAAAATACATGGACGTAAAGTTAACTAATGACGGCCCGGTTACTTTTGTCTTAGAAAGCTGATTTAGGTTATTTTTTTAAGTAGCCTTTCCCAATTTCTATCCACTTCTTCCTGAATTTCGTCTATGACATGCTTGTTTTGCTCCGTAAATAGGTGGGCAAACCTTCGCTGCGGTTTTAGCCACTCGGTGATTGGCTTTTTCTCTTTTGGCTCGTAATTTATTTTATATTCGCCATCTTCAACTTCATAGAGGGGCCAGTAGCAGGTATCCACACCTATCTGGGCAGTCTTTATGGCATCCTTTGGTGGTATTCGCCAGCCTAACTGGCAGGTGGCGAGCACATTGATAAAAGCCGGCCCTTCCACTTCCACCGCTTTTTCCGTCTTATTGGAGAGGTCTATCAATTTGGAAACTGAAGCTTGCGCCGCGTAGGGAATGTCGTGAGCCGCTACAATTTCGGTTAAGTTCTTTCTTGGCTGAGGCTTTCCGTAGCTTACCTTTCCCTTTGGGGAAGTGGTGGCGCTTGCCCCCTTTGGAGTGGCAGATGAGCGTTGTATACCGGTGTTCATGTAGGCTTCGTTGTTTAAGCAAACGTATAAGAAGTCGTGCCCTCTCTCCAAAGCGCCCGAAAGTGATTGCAGACCGATGTCGTAGGTCCCCCCATCACCCGCAAAGGCCACAAATTTTATTCTTTTATCTATCTTTCCTCGCCTTTTCAGCGAGCGGTAAGCAGCTTCTATACCGCTTATGGTGGCGGCTGCGTTCTCGAAAGCATTGTGAACCCAGGGTATGTTCCAGGCGCTGGTTGGATACCTAGAGGTGGCTACTTCCAGGCAGCCGGTGGCATTAGATGCCACCACCGGGTAATCTATGGAGTTAAGGATAGCCCGAACAGCAACTGGAATTCCACAACCAGCACATAATGAATGACCCCTATCAAACTTAACTTGTTTTTGTTCTCTAGCTGCTAGTGTCTTATAACTTGACATGTATATCCTCCTTACTCCCTAACTCCGACGTATCTGGTTTCCTGATTCATATCCTCCAGTTCTGTTAATATACCCTTGATTTGCTCCACATTAATGTCTCTTCCTCCCAAGCCGTATATAAAGTTGTTAAATCTCGGTCTCTTGGCCAGTCCTGAGAAGCAAGAGGTTATATCTGAGTACAGTGCACCTTTTGCGCCGAAGGAAATTGCTCTATCTAATATCCCTAAGCTTTTCAGATGACTAGTAGCTTCCAGGATTTCTTCGCCCGGGAAAGGCCGGTACAAGCGGACCTTTAGTAAGCCTACTTTCTTTCCCTCATCCCGCAGTTCATCTACAGCTACCTTTGCGGTTCCAGCAGTGGAGCCGAGTATAGCTACCCCGTATTCAGCATCATCCAGCTTATAAGGTTCGAAGTATCCCTCATAATTTCTGCCCGAAAGCTTCGAATAATCCCTTTGAACGTTTAAGAATACTTCTCCTACGTTAGCCATGGCGTCTACTTGCTGGCGCTTGTGTTCAAAGTAGTAATCCGGCATATCAAATGGTCCTTGGGTAGTGGGATTATCCACGTCCAGAAGTGGGTATTTAGGCACGTACTCGCCGACAAAATCTTTTACCGCCTGGTCTTCAAGGTAGGTTGCTACCTGAGCGGTATGGGTGAGGGTAAATCCGTCCAGGCAAACCATACCCGGAAGTAGCACGTCTTTATCTTCAGCTATCTTTTGGGACATGATCATGTAATCATAAGCTTCCTGTGCATCTTCGCAGTAAATTTGGAAAACACCCGAATCTCGGGCCAGCATGGAATCCGAATGATCGCAGTGAATATTAATTGGTGCTGATAAAGCCCGATTACAAAGGGCCATTACAATAGGGCAGCGCATAGAACTGGCTATGTAAACAATTTCCACCATAAGTGCTAACCCTTGAGAAGCGGTAGCAGTAATAGTTCTGCCTCCGGCTACTGAGGATCCTACACAGGCACTCATAGCGCTGTGTTCGGATTCCACGGTCACTATTTCAGTGTCCACTTCCCCGTCAGCGACGTATTGAGCAAAGTATTGAGCGATCTCAGATTGGGGGGTAATAGGATATACCGCAACCACGTCCGGAGAAACCTGCCGCATGGCATTTGCCACCGCTTGGTGTCCGGTTACTACCTCTCTTTCTGTCACGACTGGCCTCCTTCGGATTCAGGCACCATAGTTATGGCATCTACGGGACATATTTCCGCGCATATTCCACAACCTTTACAGAAGTCCAAGTCATACCCGGTCATTTCTTCTCCTTCTATTGTTACCGCCCTATCTGGACAGTAAGCCCAACATTGTAGGCAGTTTATGCAAGTATCGTGGTCCACAATTGGCTTTTCTGTTCTCCAATCCCCAGTTTTGTTTAATTCAGGGGTAGAACCTCCGGGAATTACTCCGGCCATCGGGATTGAATCGTATTTCTTTAATTCAACTTTCATTTAATTCTCCTTTCCGTTTGTGTCCATATAAGTTTAACTAGCTCCATCTACACGCTTATAACCCTCTACCAAAGCGTTTATGTTTTTGTCCACTATGTCCGAGGTAAGCTTCTTGGACAGTGTCTTCTTAATTTCCTTTTTTACCAGTTCGATATCCGATCCCAATAATTTAGTTAAGGCTCCCAACATAGGTATATTGGCAAAGCCGGTACCCGCCTCTCGGGCAATTTTATCCGCATCTATAGTTATCACCTTTGCTTTATCCCCTATCATTTCTTGAATTTTGGGGGGTGCTTCGGATGAGTTTACAAGTAATATGCCTTCTTCTGATAATCCTTCCGTGGGGTTTTCAGACTCAATCAATGTGCTGTCGATAACTACAACTATATCTGGCTTGTAGACGCCGGAATGGACCTCTATCTTTGAGTCCGAGATCCTATTGTAAGCCTTTATCGGTGCCCCGGAGCGCTCTGGGCCATATTCTGGAAAGGCTTGCACAAATTTGCCTTCCCCCAGGTTTATATTAGCTAGAAGCTGAGAGACAGTTTTTGCACCTTGTCCTCCCCTTCCATGCCATCTAATCTCACGCATTTTCAACCTCCTCTCACTCGGAATCTAGTTTATCAAATCAAAAACCAACTGAATTTACAAGCTTTGGTAGAGGTAAGAAAGTGTTTGAAATCCCAAGACAACAGGATTTTATTAATTGACCGGCTTTTATTCCATGATTTGTATCACCTGATCTGTAAAGGGTTTGTGTCGATATAATCCCCGCTTTAATTTTGGTAGGTATAAGTTTTTATACTTTAAGTGATTTTTGAGTCCGCCAATTAATTTGGTAGAATATCGCCAGCTAAAAATGAGAATTTTTAAGGAGCTTTTTTATAAATTTTGTTGCATAGTTCTTTACGGGTTTTTCAGATTGTTTTTACGGCTTTCAATAAGGGGTAGGCAAAATATCCCTCAAGATAGAAACTTCATATTGATCGCCAGACACAGAAGTTATTGGGATGTGCCCTTACTGGCAGCCGCCTTTGGTATAAAACACAGGATTTACTTTGTTGCCCGAGAGACCCTCATTGAAGAAAATTTTATTATAGGAAATTTAGTCAAGTGGTTTGCTATACTTATTGATCGGGAAAAATTTAGACACTCCGATTTAAAGATTATCTTGAAATCCCTAAGAGAAGGTAAGATTCTAGGGATTTTCCCCGAAGGTACCACTTTGACTACCGATAAGATTTATCGAGGGGTCTTTTTGTTTGCGCAAAGGGCAAAAAAGGAGCTTCTTCCTGTAAATATAGCCAGCCGGGGGCCGTATCCTCCTCGAAGTCCTTTTAGACTTCCCAAAATTATCGTCCAGATCGGCTCCCCATTTTGGGTAAAGGACCTTAGGAACCAACTCAAAGAAGGGGAATTTGATCAGGAAAAAAAATATGAGCAAATGGGCAAGCTTTTGTTGGAAAGAATAGATAACCCTACAGGGACAGAATAAACTAGGAAAGTTACAAAGAGGGAAACGAGCTTGCGACTGAGGCAAGTTATTAACGGACCTTGAAGAAAGAAACAGGAAGATGCAATTCGGTTGGTTGATCGATTAAGTATATGTCGGTAAAATTTTATCGTAAATACAGGTTCCAATGCGCAAAAAGATAGAAGCTACTACTATATTGGCTATTAGATCATCAAAAGAGCACCGGGCGGTAATTGCCAGTGACGGCCAAGCTACTATGGAAAACACCATCGTTAAAAGCAAAGCCAAGAAGGTAAGAAAGATTTATAACGGACAGGTTCTGGTAGGTTTTGCCGGTGCTACTGCCGATGCAATAACCCTATTTGAACGGTTTGAGGGTAAATTAAAGGAGTATAACGGGAATTTAAAAAGAGCGGCGGTAGAACTTACCAAGGATTGGCGTACAGATAAAGTATTGAGAAGATTAGAAGCACTGCTGGCCGTAGTGGATAAGGAATCTTTATTTTTGATATCCGGGGCCGGTGAGGTGATGGCACCGGATGAAGGTATAATTGCCTTAGGTTCCGGAGGGGCCTATGCCCAGTCTGCAGCCAAGGCGCTGATTGAGGAAACCGACTTGCCCATTGACAAAATAGCTAGAAAAGCTATGGAGATTTCCGCATCGATTGATATATACACAAATAATAATATTACTATCAAGGAGTTAGAGTGGTGAATATGCATGAGATTGTAGAAGTAGAGCCAGAGCCAAAGGATGGGCAAAGATTGGATGATCTAAGCCCTCAGAAAATAGTTCATATATTAAGTGAGTATATAGTGGGTCAAAGTGATGCCAAAAAAGCTGTAGCCATTGCCTTAAGGAATAGAATAAGAAGGCAGAAGGTAACCAGCGAGATCAGAAGGGATATTCAACCCAAAAATATCCTGATGATCGGACCTACTGGAGTGGGAAAGACCGAAATATCAAGAAGATTAGCTGAGCTTACCAACTGCCCATTTGTCAAAGTGGAGGCCTCAAAATTCACCGAAGTAGGATATGTGGGTAGGGACGTAGAATCAATGATCAGGGACTTAGTGGATACCGGCGTCAATATGGTGCGCCAGGAGGAGATCAAACGGGTTGAAGATGAGGCGGAAGAGCTGGTAGAGGAAAGGATACTGGAGGCTTTAATACCCTCCTCAGATGGGGTAAGCGAGGAGAGGGAGAAGAGCCTGCGGCGTACTCGCCGTAAATTTAGGCAGAAATTAGCCGGCGGGCAGCTAGAAGACCGCTATATAGAGGTTCAGGTAAAGGAATCCCCCATGTCTCAGATCAATGTACAAGAGGGAATGGATCAGATGGTCATCGATATGAGCGATATGTTATCGGATATCATGCCCAGTGCGCCCACTACCAAAAGGGTTAAGATAAAAGATGCCCGTAACATCCTGTTCAATCAAGAGGCGGAGAAATTAATCAATCAGGAAGAGATAAAGCAAAAAGGCCTTGAACGGACGGCAGAGACGGGGATAATCTTTATCGACGAAATAGATAAAATCGCCGCCGGTGGCCGGGATGAGCGAGGAGGACCGGGGGTATCGAGGCAAGGTGTACAACGAGATATTTTGCCCCTGCTTGAAGGTTCAACCGTGCGCACCCGATACGGAAACTTAAATACCGAAAATATACTTTTTATTGCCGCCGGGGCTTTTAATATGTCCAAGCCTTCGGATTTAATTCCCGAACTTCAGGGCAGGCTTCCCATCAGGGTGGAACTGAACAATCTTACCCAGGAGGATTTTGAGCGCATCCTGCGGGAGCCAAAGGATGCCTTGATCAAGCAATATCAGGCCTTAATGGACGTTGAAAATCTGGACCTTAAATTTGACCAGGGGGCTATCCAGGAGGTAGCAAAAATTGCTTATCAACTCAATGAATCGATGGAAAATATAGGGGCCAGGCGCCTGCAGACAGTTATGGAAAAATTGATGGAAGAGATATCCTTTGACGTGGTAGATTTAGAAGCTAGGGAAGCCACCATCATAACTGCTGATTATGTGAAAGAGAGGCTAAAAGATATAGCCGAAGATCGTGACTTAAGCCGCTATATTCTGTAGGCTTTTATCCAAAAATTACTTCTAAGCTTAAAAAATAAAGGAGCATTTATGAAGATCGAAACCTCGGACGGAAGGACCCTCGATTTTGAGACCGAGGAAGGTAAAGAAATTTATAGGCATTCCACCTCACATATTATGGCCCATGCTGTAAAACGCCTTTTCCCGGATGCAAAGTTGGGAATTGGCCCGGCAATTGAAGACGGTTTTTATTATGATTTTGATATAGAAGACCTCTCTGAGGAAGATTTGGACCGGATAAGCGAGGAGATGGAGAAGCTAATTGAGGAGGATTTTAAGTTTGAAAAGATTATTTTGCCCAAGGGTGAAGCACGCAAGCTCTTAGAAGAAAGAGGCGAGGATTACAAGATAGAACTTCTTTCCGATATCGAAGATGCGGAGGTCACCTTTTACAAAAATGACAATTTTATAGATCTCTGCCGTGGTCCTCACGTTAAGTCCACCGGTCAAATAAAGCATTTCAAGTTGCTGGAGGTGGCTGGTGCCTACTGGCGGGGGAATGAAAATCGGAGGATGCTGAAGCGGATTTATGGTACTTCTTTCCCCACTGTGGAAGGTCTGGAGAGATACGTAAAGAGGCTGGAACTGGCGAAAGAAAGGGATCACCGGAAATTGGGCCGTGAGCTTGATCTTTTCAGCATGCATCAGGAAGTGGGGGCCGGTCTGGTTCTGTGGCATCCGGATGGAGCGCGGATACGGGCTCAAATCGAAGATTTCTGGCGGGAAAAACATAGAGAATCAGGTTATGAGCTTGTCTATACACCCCATATCGGGAAAGCAAACCTTTGGGCCAAAAGCGGGCACCTGAAATTTTATAAGGAGGGCATGTACGCCCCCATGGACATAGATGACCAAAAGTATTATATAAAGCCCATGAATTGCCCCTTTCATATTATGATCTACAAGAGCGAGATAAGAAGTTATCGGGACCTGCCGCTTAGGTGGGCGGAACTGGGTACCGTCTATAGATATGAACGGTCTGGGGTGCTTCACGGTTTGATGCGGGTTAGAGGTTTCACTCAGGACGATGCCCATATATTCTGTCAGCCAGAGGAGATTGATAAGGAGATTGGTAAGGTCTTCGATTTTAGCATGGATATGCTAGCTGTTTTTGGCTTTGAGGATTTCAAGATTAGGTTGAGCGTGCGCGACCCAGAGCATTCAGAGAAATACGTAGGGGCCGACCAGGATTGGGAAAAAGCCGAAGGTGCCCTAATTAAGACCCTGGAGGATAGGGGCGTGGATTACGAAAAAGTTGAAGGCGAAGCCGTATTTTACGGTCCCAAGATAGATATAGACGTGACCGATTCCCTAGGTAGAAATTGGCAGCTTACTACCATCCAATTTGACTTTAATTTGGCGGAACGATTTGACCTGGAATTTATGGGATCGGATGGGCAATCTCATCGTCCTTACGTTGTTCACCGTGCTTTGTTAGGAGCATTGGAACGCTTCTTTGGGATATTGATAGAACATTACGGCGGTGCCTTCCCGGTATGGCTTGCCCCGGTGCAAGCAGTTATATTGCCGATTACCGATGATAACGATCCCTATGCTGAAGAGGTTGAGGAAAAGCTTACCAAAGCCGGGATCAGAGCCGATGCCTGGACCAAGAGGAGCGCCACCTTATCACACAAGATAAGGGAAGCCCAGTTAAAGAAAATTCCCTATATGCTAATAGTTGGAAACCGAGAAGAAGAAAGCGGACAAGTTGCTTTGAGGCTGCGCAGTGAAGAAGATCTTGGCCCCCGATCGGTGGCCAACTTTATCCAGTTTGCACAAGAGAAAATTGCCCACAAGGAGCAACTGTAACTGGCCGGTGGCCGTCTGTTTACCTAGCGCCTTTTTATTTCTGCTTTAAACGCTGGCTTTTAAAGCTTCAACCTTGTCAGTTACCTCCCACTTCACACCCAAATCTTCTCTTCCAAAGTGTCCGTAACAAGCCAGGTCTCTATAGATAGGTTCTCTTAGATTAAGCTTATCGATGATGGCCCCAGGCCGGAAATCGAAATTTTTCTTAACCATCTCTTCCAACTTGCCGCCTGCGACTTTTCCAGTTCCGTAAGTATTTACAGTGATAGATATGGGATGGGCCATACCAATAGCATAAGTGACTTGAACTTCACATTCTCGGGCCAGCTCGGCGGCCACTATATTTTTCGCTACGTAACGGGCCATATAAGAGGCGGAGCGATCGACTTTAGTGGGATCTTTACCGGAAAAAGCCCCTCCGCCGTGGCTTCCGTATCCTCCATATGAGTCGATTATTATCTTTCTACCGGTCATCCCCGTATCTGAAGGTGGGCCACCTATCACGAACCGTCCGGATGTATTTATCAAGATATTTGTTTCATCGTCCATCCAGTCACCGACTATCGGCTCTACCACCTCTTTAGCTATTTCATGGGTAAGAGTTTCAATAGAGACATCCGGCGAATGTTGGGCGGCAATTAGTACGGTGTGGGCCCTTATAGGCTTGTTTTTTTTGTATTCAATTGTCACTTGAGACTTCCCATCCGGTCTGAGGTAGCCAAAAATATTCTTTTTTCTGACTTCAGCAAGTCTTTTGGTTAGCCCGTGGGCCAAATGGATGGGTAGAGGCATAAGTGCATCGGTTTCCCGACAGGCATATCCATACATTATCCCTTGATCGCCGGCTCCAATAAGCTCGTACTCATCATCAGCGGCCAGCCCGTTTCTTACTTCTTTGGATTTGGTTACCCCGGAAGATATGTCCGGGGATTGTTCGTCGATAGTAGTAAGGATTGCACAGTCTTCCCAGTTAAAGCCGTATTCGCTTTTTGTATATCCTACTTCTTTAATTATTCTTCTGGCTATTTTGGGAACGTTCACCCAGGTCTGTGTGGTAATCTCGCCACCTACCAACACCAACCCGGTGGCCACGAAGGTCTCGCAGGCAACTCTGGCTTGAGGATCATCCTGAAGTATATCGTCAAGAACGGCATCCGAAATCTGATCGGCGACCTTGTCCGGATGACCTTCGGTCACCGATTCTGAGGTGAAAAGTTTATTTACCATTTTTTGACTTCTCCTCTTTGTGAATTTTTTAACCCCACCTTTTCGATTTTTTCTGGTGGTGACCTTTAGGACCTCGTTATCCTAAGTTGAAGTGTTTCATTATAGTGAGCTTTTAAGATATGTTCAAAGTTTCGAAAAAACGGTTAACTTAGATTTTCCTTTAACCTATCCACATATTTATACTCGACTTTAACTCTTCCTATGGCAAATTTTTGGGAACCTTCTCCGTGGCAGTCAGATCCCCCGGTAATCAAGAAATCAAATTTGTTGGCTAGCTTTTTAGCTTTAGCTACTCCAAATTTAAAATATCTGTTTTTTTTATCATAGGGATAAAAAACCTCGATTCCATCTAATCCGGACTCTTTTAGCTCCTGTAATGCCTTCTCTACATTTTTAAACTTCCTTGTGCCGGGATGGGAAAGCACGGCCAGCCCGCCATTTTTATGGATGATTTCAATCACCTGGTTATGGGCTGGTTTTTGAACTGAAACTGCTGCCGGACCATTCTCATCCAAATATTTATTGAATGCTTCTTGGGTTGATCTGACTCGGTTTTTATTGACCATAACCTTTGCCAAGTGGGGTCTTCCCACAGTTTTTTCGGAAATTGCCTGCACTTCGTCCAAACTTATGTCCGTCCTTAATAGGTTATTTACCTTTTTTATCATTTTTTGCATTCTTTTTATTCTCGCTTCTCGGATTCCCCTTAGCAAACTTTTAAGTTTGGCGTCTTCAGGATCTAAAAAATAACCCAAAATCTCAATAGATACGTTTTTCAATTTGGCTTTTATCTCCGATCCGGTGATTAGCTCAATGCCGGAGCGGACCTCACACCTTTTTTTTAACTCGGGATTTATCACGTCGTGATCAGTGATGGCTATACAGCCCAGTCCCAAGCGTTTGGCCTGTTTTATTCTTTCTTCCAGGACTTGAGTACCATCGGAGGCAGTGGTATGTAAATGCAGATCCGCGTATTTCAAAAGATCACCTGCTTAAACTTTTAAGATTCTTCTATATTTTAAATCTTCCTTTGATTGATACTGAGCAGGTATTATACGGATTGAAGCCAGAAATTACCAAATCTATTGTCTGCCGGTGATGGCCAAAAGGATTTTGACTTCTCGGGTGCTATTTAATATCTTATTGAAAAGACTAAAAGGAGCAGTGATATGGGTAATTTAGAGGGAAAGAAGATAATAGCCGGGATTTGTGGGGGCATAGCAGCCTACAAAGCTTGTGATATAGTAAGCTCGCTTCACCAGAGGGGGGCGAAAGTCAGGGTGATGATGACCCCGGCAGCTTGTGAATTTGTCAACCCTTTAAGCTTTGCCACCCTCACTCACCAAAAAGTCCTCACTGATCTCTGGCAGGAGCCGCTTTCCCACATCGAAGAGGCCAAGGGGGCAGACCTTTTTCTTGTAATGCCGGCCACATTAAACACCATCTCCAAAGTGGCTTGTGGTATAGCGGATAACCTTCTGACCACAGCTATAACTGCAACTGATGCCCCGGTCCTGTTCTGTCCGGCTATGGATTCCGGGATGTATGAAAACCCAATATTCCAAGAAAATATGCGTAAATTAAAGGGTTTAGGCAACTATCACTTCTTGGAACCAGAGGAGGGAAGGCTAGCTAGTGGAAAGAGGGGGGTAGGCCGGTTCCCGGAAAAAAGCGCGGTGATTGCTTTGGTGGAAAGATTGTTGACTGGAAGCTCTCTCCTTAAGGGTAAGAAAATATTGATTACCGCTGGTCCAACCCGGGAGATAATTGATCCGATAAGATGCATTACCAATCGCTCCTCTGGCAAGATGGGTTATTTTATGGCCCAAAAAGCGTTGTATCTGGGAGCAGCCCAGGTGCTTTTAATCAGCGGGTCTACTTCTTTAGCTCCACCAGATGGGGTGGAATTTTTGCCAGTTGAAAGTGCCGATCAGATGGCCGAAGAAGTTATTAGAAATTTTAAAAATTATGAGTGGATAATTTTGGCGGCGGCAGTGGCAGACTGGCGACCTAAAGAAACCTGGAGCGGAAAGATGAAAAAAGAAAATAAGCAGGAGATGGAGATATCATTTGTGAAGACCACGGATATAGCAAAGGAAGTTGGAAAAAGGAGAAAGGACGGTCAAATACTGGTCGGTTTCGCCGCGGAAACTGAGGATCTTTTGGTTAATGCCAAAAGTAAGCTTAAAGATAAAAATCTCGATCTTATTGTAGCCAATGATATAACTAAAGAAGGAGCCGGCCCGGAAGTAGATACCAACATAGTTAGTTTGATATCCCGAGACGGAAAAGTAGAAAACCTACCTCAAATGAAAAAAGAAGCGCTGGCCGAGGAGATTCTTACCAGGTTAGCCAAGGCGAAATAGCGAAAACTCCTACCCTTCTGATCCTGTCCCCTTTACTCTCAAATACCAACCCTTGGGCCTTTCCTTGACATCCCATAATCCCTTGGTATAATATATTAGCACTCTCAGGGTTAGAGTGCTAGTATTTTAGCTACATGATCTTATCTTTGTTGAAAAAGGGAGTCGATAAAATGAAAAGCGAAGTAAATTCGAATAATAATGATTCTATCTTATTGAAGGTGGCCGGGGCCAACCAGCGTGATGTGGGAAAAGGAGTGGCCCGTATAGACGAGCAGATAATGAGCCAATTGGGAGTTAGGCAAGGAGAAGTATTGAAAATCGAAGGTGAAAAAGAGACTGTAGGACTGGCGGCCAGAAGTTATGCCGCGGATCGCGGTTTAGACATCATCAGAATGGACGGATTGATGCGATCAAATGCCGGTGTAGGGATGGGTGATAAGGTACAGGTGGCTAAAGCTGATTGGAAAAGAGCGGAAAAGATCACCGTTGCCCCGGCCAAAAGAAACATCAGATTGCGAGGTTCGGGTAAAAGCCTTATTTCCATGCTCAAGGGAAGGCCGGTAACCAAAGGTGATTATATATCTACTAGTATTGCCAGAAGCCGTAGTCCGTTTGGCTCAGAGCTAAAATCAAGTGATTTTTTTAAGGAATTTTTTGATTCCTCGAGTTTCGGTTTGGGGGAGATTCGCCTGCGTGTAGTTTCCACCCATCCCAGCGGCATTGTCCGGGTGGCTAGGGATACCGAGGTAGAATTGTTGCCGGAATACCAGGAGGTAAGAGAAGAAGAAAGGCCGCTGGGAGTAACTTATGAAGATATCGGGGGATTGGATGACGTCATACAGAAAGTAAGGGAGATGGTAGAGCTACCTTTAAAAAAGCCGGAGCTTTTCGACCGGTTGGGTATTGAGCCTCCCAAAGGAGTACTGCTACACGGTCCTCCGGGTACCGGTAAGACCTTGTTGGCTAAGGCAGTAGCCAGTGAAAGCGAGGCTCATTTTATGTCCATTAACGGACCGGAGATTATGTCCAAATTTTACGGGGAGTCGGAAAAACAGCTCCGGAAACGCTTTCAGGAAGCAAAAGAAAGCGCACCCTCCATAATCTTCATTGATGAACTAGATTCCATAGGGACCAAGCGCGAAGAAGTGAGAGGAGAAGTGGAAAGACGGGTAGTTGCTCAATTGCTAGCTCTTATGGATGGACTTGAGCCTAGGGAAGAAGTTATTGTGATCGGGGCCACCAACCGGGTAAATGCGGTGGACGAGGCTTTAAGAAGACCGGGAAGGTTCGACCGGGAGATCGAAGTGGGGGTTCCCGACGGGGAGGGAAGAAAGGAGATATTTCTTATACATACCCGGGGCATGCCACTGGATGAGTCGGTGGACTTGGATGAGTTTGTCCGTCTTACTTATGGGTTTACCGGATCGGATATAGAGGCCCTCTGTCGGGAATCGGCTATGAACGCCCTGCGGCGGGTAATCCCAAAGATTGACCTAGAGGAAGAGGAGATACCGGCAGAAGTCATGGAAGAGCTGATTGTAAACCGGCAGGATATGGACAGCGCCTTTAGAGACATCGACCCCAGCGCCCTGAGGGAGATATTAGCTGAAGTTCCCCAGGTAAGCTGGGATGATATTGGTGGGCTAGATGATGTAAAGCAGACCCTACACGAGGCGGTAGAGATGCCACTGAGAAGGCCGGATTCTTTTGAGCGGATTGGAATTAACCCTCCTAAAGGAGTACTGCTTTACGGTCCTCCGGGTACCGGTAAGACCATGTTGGCCAAGGCGGTAGCTAATGAATCGGATGCCAATTTCATAACTGCCAAAGGCTCGGATTTACTCTCCAAATGGTACGGGGAATCCGAACAGCGTATTGCGGAAGTATTCAACAAGGCAAGACAAGTTGCCCCTTCAGTAATCTTTCTGGACGAACTGGACGCTTTAGCTCCCAAACGAGGAGAAAGCGTTGGCCACGTCACTGAGAGGATAGTAAATCAGCTTTTGTCCGAGATGGACGGTTTGGAAGAACTTAGGGGGGTAGTAGTGGTCGGGGCTACTAACCGGCCGGATATCGTGGATCCGGCACTGCTTAGGCCGGGTAGATTTGACGAACTTATTCAGGTGCCGGTACCGGATCGAAAAGCCCGGCAGGAGATCTTCGAGGTTCATACCCGGAATATGGCTCTAAGTGGTGATGTGGACTTAGATCAGTTGATAGAGAAGACCACCAATTATACGGGTGCGGATATCAGGGCTATCTGTGAGAAGGCAGGGCGTCTTGCTCTGCGTGATGATATAGAATCAGAAGAAGTGAGGAAAGAACATTTTGAGAAAGCCTTGGAGGAGACCCATGCTTCTGCTACCCCGGAGACTAAGGCCCAGTATGAAGGCATTCAAAAGAAGCTAAAGCAGGAAGGTAGCAAAATAGGGTTCACCCCGTGAAATAAGCGGTAAGCTTATCAGGAATCTATTTCACGGGGTGAACCCCTGAAGGAAACTGAAACTAGCTCGCCGCGTGGTGATTGTTTAGCCATCTGAACCAAGCCATAATAATAGGAGAACCTTGACTTCTGACGGTAGGCATTCAGTGGGGTACAGAGGCTTTAAGATACAAATTCGCGATACGTCAGATGTAGGGAATGGCCTCTGTGCCATTCCAGTATGTTTCGGTTGGGCACAGAGGCCCAACCCTACGTTTTTATGATACGCCAGATGTAGACAATGACCTCTGTGCCATTCTAAAGGTTTCATGTGGCTAAATAGATACACCGTGTGTTTATTCGACGTTGAAGCAGCTCGTAAAAAGGCTGAGCGCTGAAAGGGTCGGAATAAAATATGGAGGGAGGAGTAAGCCGGATTCTGTTTTAAAGTGAGCATCTATCTAAGCGGCCTACCCAGAGGCTCAAGCGGGCCACTTTTAACCGCCTCTTTATTTGGCCTTGCTCCGACTGGGGTTTGCCGTGCCTCGGACCTCGCGGTCACAAGCGGTGAGCTCTTACCTCACCATTTCACCCTTTCCCCCACTTACTTAATCATTGATTAAGTAAGTGGGGGAGGTATATTTTCTGTGGCACTTTCCAGGGATTTCTCCCTCTGGACTTATAAATTTAAATTGTCGTCCAGCAGCCTGCCCTGTGGAGTCCGGACTTTCCTCAGGCTAAGAATTATATAACTATAATTTTAGCCTGCGCTCCTTCTCTCCCTCTCTTGGGTCTTTTTAATTTTATCAATTAAATGATAATTATCAACTTACACCCGTGTATTTGGATATTTACACTTTAGTGGTTATACTTAAGTTCTATTTAAAAGGGTGGGAAGCCCGCCCGGCTATCTTCACTGACTTTTAGAGGTGGGCAAAAACCTGCCAGGGGAAGGAGGTGGAAAACCCACTAGCAGGAAAACCCTTCCTCTGCGAGGCAAGCTCGCCATGCCAGGGTAGGGGCGGGCTTTTGTGCGAACTGCAATCTCTTCAACCTGATTATTTTCCATCCTCAATTGTAATTTTACCTAAAAATGATTTTTTTTCAAGACTAATTCTAAAACCTTTTTCCGGACTATTTCATTTTATTGCCTTCCCAGATTTTACCTATCAAACTATAGGAAAATGTTGTGAAGAAATTATGAAGGAGGGAAATAATTTGGGCTGATGTGAAGCCTCAAATGATCCTTTAGCCTTTATTTTTTGGTAGATTCAGGTGAAATCAAATTTATTAACCTCCCGATATACGAAAGCAAACTGACCTTCGCATAACGGGAGGTTATGTATTTTTTAATCAAAAGGATGGATTGCTCCTATTTTTCACCTTTTAGCTTTTCTTCTAGCCATTCATCGATGACTGACTTTTTGAATCTCCAATTTCCGCCTAATCTGGTTCCGGGTATCTCCCCGGCCTCCACCTGGCGGTAGACCCAGTTTTTGCTGAATCCCAAATAATCCGCAACATCCTTAGCTGTCATTATCTCTTTTTCTTCTGTCATTTTTATACCTCCAACATTAGTTCTTGTGATGTTAGTCTAACTTTACCATTTTATTGTAAATTTTTCAAATCCGAGCTGATACATATCAGTTTGCCCACATTTTTTAGTAATCGCAAATATTACTGTGCCTATGAATGATTCTATTATCCAAATTCGAGCGTGAGAAGCATGTTTATGATAAAGAATAACTAATGGATCATTTCACCAGTATTTAGTACACCTTTTCGGGATGGGACAGAGCCCATCCCCTACATATGATTGTGGCCTGAATCCGTAGGGTTGGGGCTCTGTCCCCAACCGGGAACTTTGGCTTTTCTATAAATTGGCGGATCAAACAAAATATGTTATTATAAAGGCAATTAAAATAGCCATTAAAATCAAGGAGGGAGCAAAAATGAAGATTCGAAAAGCCCTTGGAGGACCCCTGTTTATTTTAGTAGCTTTGGTTGCCTGGTGGCTTTTATTGGGAACCCCGGTCTATGCTCAATGTGGCAGTAGGACCTATTGTCTTAGTTACTGTGGTGATTTAAATACCGATAAATACACCTATGAACAGGGAGAAACAGTAGAATTTATCTTTTTAAACTCTGAAAATTACGATTTTATGTTGGAAAGGATCTATGTCCTCAACCTACAATCTTTTACCGGCGGGACATCAAAAGTTGAGACCGTCTATGAACACATCTTTTCTGATCCTATCAGTCCGGGGGCTCGCTGGAGTTGGGAATGGTATCAAAAAGATATGGCCGGTAATCAGGTTCAGAGCGGACGTTTCATGGGGGTCATAGAGACCAGGTATTGCGGTTCTCATAGAGCAACTTTTCGCATTGTTCCTAAACCTCCCAAGACGTGTGATCCGTGCTGTACCTTCTGGGCTAGTTGTTGTATAGGTTATCCGTGGTGCCCATGATATAATGAATCTCCGATTTAGACTAAAAAACCAAAGCCGTGACTAGAAAGATAGATTTCATAAAAGGGCATATGGGGGGCAACGAAATCATTTTGCTTTACGGAGATCAAGTTGGGGATAATCAGGAAGTTTCTACTGCATTGTTCGTACTGGATCCACCCTATGTAGGTGGTCATCAAGCAGGCCTTTTATGGATGTCTTCCGATGAAGCGGCTATTAGGGTTAGGATCGTCGATGTAACGGCCAGAGATTTTATAACCATGTGTGGTGGTTTGACTCAAGTGACGGGAAGGGCACTGATGGAAACGAATTTGGCAAAAGAGCTGGGGCTGGAGTTTGGGAAGCTGACGGGCAAAGTAACCCTGGAAACCGACCTGGGTCCCGTGCCGCTTATCTTGGAGGAAAATGATGGAGGATTTGGCCGGGTGCTGACCGGGATGGGAGCGTTTGTGGAGGAATGTTATCAATTAGGAGTCGAGTCGGTGAGCTTGGCTGGGGTAGAGGCTATGCGAGTGGGAAAATTTATGGTGGTAAGGACTGATGACATATTGAGGGTTTATCCAGAGGCTAAATTCTGTGGGCTGGATAGGACAACAAAAGAAATCTTGATTGATATTCAAAAAGATTTCGACAGTCGGAAGTTTGTAAAGAATATAAACGCTGATTTTACCTTATATGATTTAGACCCCAAAGTTTCCCAGAATACAGGACGCCTCATTTTCCCTCATAGGGTATCCTCAGGACATATCGAACCTGCGTGTGGTACAGGCACAGTAGCTTGCGGGATCGCCATGGTAGAAAAGTCAGAAATTAGCTCTGAAAAATCCCCGGTCAAACTGCTGTTCGAATCAGGTGGGGACCAGAATTCAATAGGGGGCCCCGATTTGACTGAACTTAAGCTTACCATAAGTGATGGGGTGGTTACCGAGGCCTACTTCAGCCATAGTTTAGTAGAGATATTGGCGACCGGGAGGGTGCGGCTTTAAAAGGGGGCTTCTTCGGTTTCGCTGTAGGCGGTTTCGTAGAAGCTGGCGTAATTTCGGTGGAAGGAAAGTTTGAACTTACCCACCGGTCCGTTCCGTTGCTTGCCGATGATAATCTCTGTAGTGCTTATAAAAGGGCTGGATTTTTTGCCTGTTACCTCCGCCTGCCCGTTTTCAGATTCCTCAGCTAGATCGCTTTCTTGTTCGTAATAATCTCCCCGGTAGATGAAGGCCACCAGATCGGCTTCCTGCTCAATAGACCCCGACTCTCTAAGATCTGATAACCGCGGTCTTTTCTTCTGCCTGTACTCTACTGCTCGGGATAATTGAGATACGGCAATTACCGGTATATCAAGCTCCCTTGCCAAACCTTTAAGCGATCGGGAAACGTGTGAGATCTGCTGCTCGCGATTAACGTTATTTGTACCCGCCTCTATTAACTGCAGGTAATCGACGATAATTAACCCGATATCGTACTCCGCTTTCATCCTTCTTGCTTTTGCCTTCATTTCAATTGCCGGTATGCTGGGGGTATCATCGATTAATATGGTACTTTCCTGCAGAGCACTGGCCGCTTTTACCACTCTGCGCCACTGCCTTGAAGGCAAAAATCCCCCTCTCAGCCGGTGTAGATTAATCTGTCCCTCACCGCACAACAGTCTTTCCAAAAGTTGTTCTTTTCTCATCTCCAAGCTAAAGATCCCAATTGCCAAACCCTCCCGTAAGGCCACGTTCCTTGCGATGGATATGGCTAAGGATGTCTTACCCATGCTGGGCCTTCCCGCTATTACTATCAGTTCCGAAGGCTGAAGGCCGGAAGTCATTTCATCAAATTTACTGAAACCGGTAGGTACCCCGGTAACAGTATGCCTGTCCGGATTCTGGTGAAGTTTTTCCAGGTTGCTGATATGTTCATGCAGAAATTGGCGAATAAGGTGATATCCTTGGGTTTTCTCAAATCTGGAGATCCTAAAGATCATCTCTTCCGCCTGATCCAACAGCTTCTCTAGTTCTTCGCTTTCATTATATCCCAGTTCGGAAATTTCCCTTCCCGCCCCGATTAAAGCTCGCATCAGAGCCTTTTCCCTTATTATATCCGAGTAATGTTCTACACTGGTGGTTGTAGTCACCTTGTTCTGAAGCTTTGAGAGATACACCCTTCCTCCTACCTGTGATAACATATCTTTCTCTTCTAGCCGGTTGGCCACGGTGACCAAGTCTATTGGTTTCCCCAACTCATATAGCTCTAAAATCACGTCATAGACAGTTTGATTGGCCCTCCAGTAGAAATGTTCCGGCTCTAATTTTTCCAGTATTTTGGGAACTACCTCTTCTGATTCCAATATGGCTTGGCCCAGGACAATCTGCTCCGCTTCTCTGTTCTTGGGAAGAGATCTGGGTGAGTCGTTTTCCTTTGCCCGCATGGTTTATCAGTTACATTATATTAAGCGGGGGCAAAAATTTAAAGCATCTTGAGCGCCGTTTCCACTCCTACCTTGATAAATTGCCCAAGAAAACCGAAGGGCCCGTTGCCTCATTTAAAAAAGTACTCGAAACACCTATCGTTGCCTCACTTAGAAAGGTACTCCAAATCCTTGGCATTTTGCTTCTCTTTACTGGCATCTCTCTTACGCTGATTAACCCTCTCCAGCTCCTCCTGCAGCCTGGTGATCTTCCTCTTTAGGGCTGCCGGGTTTAGCTCCTCGTATTCCTGTGCAAGCGCATCCTTGGCTTTTTTATCTATAACCGGCGACTCTAGGACTCTCCTAAAAGGAGTCTTGGGCTGATCATACTTCTTTTTTACCTTGCTTCCAATTCTCCTCTTTTCTACCAATTTCATTACCGGCTGAAAGAAGCTCGTACTTCGCTACTTCGT
>CAYUCE010000007.1:0-49433 GCA_964443275.1 uncultured Thermotogae bacterium
GCCTAACAGTGATAGACCCTCGTTTCGCATAAAAAATTGCCAAAGTACAGTTTATCAGAAATGAAATCATATCCACTAGCAACTGCAGAGATATCCAAAGATAAACATGAGGTAATAGTGAGAGACGTACGTAATAAAATTATTCTTCAAATGAGCTTTGACACTCAAATTACAGTAGCTGATGTTCTTGATGATTGGGTAATAATTGGGTTTGGTAAAGAAGGATCTCTAGCCGGTTGGGTTCATAAATATGATAGAAAGGGTCAACTACTCTGGAGCATTAATAGTTTTCAAGATTTACCTAATGATTTAAATCTAGGTGGATCATCTGGTTATTTCTGGGTTAAAGGAATGATAATGGAGAACCTTAATAATGATGATACAATAGATTTATTAGTTTGGGTTGGTGATCCAAATTGGTATTTAAATAGAATAATTTTATTATCGATATCTAATGGGCAAATAATAAGTGATTATCTGCATCCTGGTGATATTAACGTCAAGGTTCAAGATATGGATTTTGATGAAAAAAAAGAAGTGCTTGTCGTTGGTATTAATAATAACTTGGGGGTTGGCTATAACCCTCAGGCTGAAGTACCAGTATATGTCAGAGTTGTTTTCTTGTTTTCGGGTGTTAACATTAAAGGGATGGCACCACTTACCTCTCCTGGTACAATAAGCCCTGATATAGAAGTGGAATCGTCACAATTATGGTATCTTATTGTAACACCCTTAGAGCTTAAAAATAATCAGTTAGAATTTAATTCAGACCTAGGTTACTTTGACCCTATTATAAATTTTACTAAAAGGCTTGAAGATCGTGGATTTCAAGTCGTTGTTAAGCATAAAAAGGGATTTTTGTATTACTTTGCCAAGGATGGTACTCTTTCTGGAATAAGTTTAGCAGACGTAGCTCAAAAAGAGCAAATTCCCATGAACCTCTATTTCCTATCGCATCAAAATTCAGATTATATGTTTAAAAAGATTGACCGCTCTGATAGATTCAAAAGCAAATAAAACCAAATATAAAGCCAATAAACACCCACATAATTAACCACTCTCTCAGTTTATGAGGTCAAGTTCGGCTGTTATACACCCATCTTCGTTACTTTTTTCAATCTACTCTCGTCAATAGATCTCACAGGGTCACTTCTAGTGGAGATACTCCTGGATTTTCAAAGAAGATATTACATACTTTTCAAGTGCACAGTTAAATTATTCTCCCTGTCTCATATCCACAATTTCAAGATTAGAAATCTTACATATTGAGCACCGAATTTTGACGCAACTAAGAATCTACAGAATCAAATTCCATTACAACCCTTCATAATTATAGGGATTATAGGGCCTGGTTTAGAAATATCCAAAAAATGGCAAAAAATGTTCTTTTGCCCTGATTTAATTATCAATAACTTTCTAAGATAAGTGATCGGTTTTGCGCAAAAAGCATCTTGCCTGAGTCCTTAATTTGCTAAGTTGCATATTTGGGCTATCCGGATTAAAAATAGACTGGCGAAATATCCAAAATTATAAGCTGGAAACTAAATTTGCGATTCAGTGAGGAAAATGTAAAAGGATAGACCGGGGCGACTCTTCTACGCTTCTACGAAGCTCTCTGCTTCGCAAGCTACGCAGTAGCGTAGAAGAGGTCGAAGAAGCGAAGTACGAGTTTTATTTAAGAGTGAAACTTTTTCCACGCTTAATTGTATAACGGGTGAAAGACTAAGGTATGAACCAAAAAGTTAAGGAAAGCGATCTGGACTTAATCCAGCAGACTGCCCAAGGAAACCTTGAAGCCTGGGGGATTATTATGACCCGTTACAAAAGACAAGTTTTTGGAATAGCTTTAAGTTTTCTAAAGAATCCTCACGATGCTCAGGATATAGTCCAGGATACCTTTCTTAAAGCTTATCAGAAGCTTGATCAATACGATCTAAAGAGGAAGTTCTCCCCTTGGCTCTTTGCTATAGCCGCAAACCTTTGTAAGAACAAATTAAAGAGGGATCGCTTCATGCAGCCGCTCAAAAATCCCGGACGGCTTTTTAACCCCCAAGTAAGCAATCCAGAAAAGGAAGTGGCTAAGGAAAGAAGACAAGAGCTAATTAAAAGATCACTGAACAGATTAGATTATAAATATCGAGCACCTTTAATCTTAAAGTATTATACCGGCCTAACTTATGAGGAGATATCTCAGGCTCTAAAGATCCCGCTGGGGACGGTAAAGACAAGACTCCATCGGGCAAAGGCAAAGTTGCGAAACGAACTGGAACAGGGGGGATTAACTAATGAGTGAAAAGAGAAATGAGGAACTTAATTCCAAAAATATTGAAAGCATGCTCAAAGAGGAAATTGACCGTACGGTAGATAAAAACCTGCATCTAATCGAGGGTCTGGAACAGAAAGTGATCGACCGGCTTGAAAAGAAAGAAGATACCGCTTTTACTGCCTCCAAACTCTTTGCGCCTTTTAGCCATCTTTTAGACCGGAAAATAGCTTATGGACTCGCCGGTGTAGCTTTGATCGTTATGGGAGTTTTTATCGGAATGGCCATCCAAGGAGGCCTTGGGGCATCCGGGTTTACTACAGATAGCGGTCCCGGGGTATGGTTTGTAGTGGCCTATCCAGAGGCAAAACAGGTAGCAGTGGTAGGAGATTTTACGGATTGGGAACCTAAATCGCTTAAAAAGGAAGAAAGAGGTATCTGGGCGGTAAAACTTGATCTTGAACCCGGCCGGTATGAGTATAACTTTGTAGTAAACAGCAGCCGTTGGGTACTAGATCCGCGTGCAGACGAGTACGCCAAAAGCTTTGGCGATTATAATTCGGTTATTTATGTAAAGCGGGAGAGCGCATGATAAACATAAACCAAAAAAAGACGCTTGTAATGTTAATAGCTTTGACTTTGATTTTAGCCACTAACCTAACATTAGCTGCTAATGCTAATTTATATCAGTCAAAAACCCCCCAGGACATCTTTGCTTATATAGATACCTTTCATATCTCCCTCTCGGCAAAAGAAATCTTGACCGAATCACTAAGGCGTGGATTTAACCAAGGAAGGTTGACCCCCAATAGAGCGTTTGGTTTTTTGACAAAAATTCACCAAAGCGGTGCCCAAATTCCGGTACGAGAACAGGTTTTTCTAATTATAGCCAGAACCCTGCAGGAAGATCTACCGATCAATCGGATGCTAAATAAGGTAGCAGAAGGCCTGGCCAGAGGAGAACCTTTATCTACCATAGCGCCAATTCTCCAAGAATGGAAAACTACCCTGCAGGGGGTAAAGGTGCTGCTAGAAAGTAAGGACATTCATGTAGGAAGCAAAGTTTTGAACCAAAACAAGCCCCTTCCCATCTACCCATTTGATCTATTAACAGAAGATATAGCCGGTGGCTTGGAGCAATATGTAATCGCCGGTAAAGACCCCACCGACCAACAACTTGTAAAAAGAGAAGTCATCTTGAGATTAAAAAGGGACGTCCGGATACCACCGGCGTTAGTAGAGATAGTAGAAAAGAGGGTAAGTGGAGGGGAATTTTCCAAGATTGCAGTCTCAATCAAAGTACGAAAGTCCAGTAAGTCAAAAGATTAAATTATAATTTAGGAGGTTAAAATGTTTGTGCAATTTAAATCAACTAGGATAAGAAATATTTGGTGGATATCAAGTATCATTTCCATTTTAGTGCTTTTAGTCCTGGGAACGATGGTTACCTACCCCTCACTTGGATATGCTCAAAGCCAGAATCAGCCTAAAGGGATCATAATAAATCCTTCCGATGAGCTATCCATTGAGGTGTGGGTTGACAAAAGTACCTACCGGATAGGTGAATATATCAAGATTCACTTTTCAACAAATCAAAAAGGTTACGTCTATATCTGGGATATCGATACCGCCGGAGTAGTAAGACAAATTTTCCCCAATAGATATTCTCAGGATAATTATCTACCCGCTGGCAAACATACTCTGCCAGATAAGGGCTATAGCTTCTTAGTCGCTCCACCCCCGGGTACAGAATACTTGCAAGCCATCTTATCCAAAAGAAAGCTCGATCTAACCCCACAGGAATTCAAACAAGAGTTTCCGGTCCTCTCTCAGAAGCCGGAAGAATTTAGCCAACAGATGAAAGGCAAGATCCAGGCTATAGTGCCGACCAGAGATTGGGCTACTGCCTGGACCAGTTTTGAGGTTACCTTCGGGGTAAGCCCGGCCCAAAGGCCAACAGCTCAGTTTAATTATTCACCCTCTAGGCCGGAAGTTGGAAGTGTGGTAACTTTTGATGCTTCCGGCTCTTCTGATCCAGACGGATGGATTAAAAGCTATAGATGGGACTTCGATAGTGACGGAAAGGTTGACAGCTACGGCCAGCGGGTCACTCACCGCTTTTACAGCCCCGGATACCAGCAGATAAGACTGACGGTCATAGATAACCGTAATCTCTCTGACTCAGTTACCAAAGCGATTCGAGTGGTGTCAAAACCGGCTAATAGACAACCTATTGCCCAATTTAACTACACGCCAAAGGAGCCCCTGGTGGGTACCATAGTAGATTTTGATGCCTCCGGTTCTTATGATCCGGACGGATATTTGACCGATTATGAATGGGATTTCAACCAGGACGGAAGGGCGGATGCCTCCGGGAGACAGGTTAGTTACTATTTCCATCGAACAGGCTCCCATCCAGTTACCTTAAAAGTAAGAGACAACCAGGGAGCAACCGATTCCATAACCAAAGAAGTTGTTATAAGATCCCAAATAAACAGATCTCCGGTGGCTTCGTTTACTTATAGTCCGGACAGCCCTCAAGTGGGTAACCCGGTCAGATTCAATGCTTCACCTTCCTACGACCCGGACGGATGGCTTACCGAGTATAGATGGGATTTTAACCAGGATGGAAGGACGGACGCATACGGCTCTACGGCCAGCTATACATTTAACAACCCGGGAAACTTTCGAGTTACTCTCACCGTGGTGGATAACCAGGGATCTTCCTCTTCTGCTAGCCAGTGGATTCAGGTCTCAGGACCCAAACCACCTCCGTTCCCGCAAATCGGGGCTGGTTTTTGGATTCAGTCGGTAGGGCGTAATCAATTGCGTATAGTGGTCAACGGTAAGAATTGGTGGTTTAATGACCATAACTACAAGATTAAGCTAGAAACCGACGGCCGATTTACCGATGTAGATCGGGGTTATCCAGGACCAGCTCCCATGCGGGTTATCCCAGTAACCGGCCGCAGCCAACTCGAACTGTCCGGTTCCATACGAAATGGGTGGACAGAATACCTAATTACAGTAAGCAATACGACCAAAATAAAGTTTAATCTACAATTGGATATCGATGGGGATGGAGCTCTTGAACAAAGAACCGACTTTATATATCTAGGGGAAAATCTAAAGCATCCCCCTTCAAATCCCTTTGTAGTCAAGTTCCCCTCCGGAAACCTTACTTCCTGGATAAGTGCGCAGATTTGTCTATCCTTGATCGATCAACCGGGATTTAACTTCATGGTTTGCTTTAATTGGAATGAGTTTTAGGGGAGGTCTTTGTGGCATAACCACCAATCGTAGCACTCATACCTTTTCAATCGTTCCTGGGCGGTCTTTTTGTCGGTGGCCGGAGGTACTATTACCTCATCCCCGATTAGCTCGTTATTGGGCCAATTGGCGGGCATGGCTACTTTGTTTTGGTCAGCTATTTGAAGGGCCTTAACTATTCTAAGTATCTCATCCATATTGCGCCCCAGCTCCTGTGGATAGTAGAGGATTAGTCTAATTATTCCTTTCTCATCCACAATAAAAACTGCTCTAACAGTATTAGTTCCCTTCTCCGGATGGACCATGCCCAACCGGGTAGCAACCTTGCCCATATCATCGGCAATTATGGGAAACGGAATTTCCACATCCAGATTATCTTCAATCCACTCTACCCATTTTAGATGCGAAAAGACTTGATCAATGGAAAGCCCGATGAGCTCACAATTTAGCTCCTTAAACTGGTCATACTTTTTGGCAAAAGAGACAAATTCGGTAGTGCACACCGGGGTAAAATCACCCGGATGGCTAAACAACACAAACCATTTGCCCTCAAAATATTCGGGTAATTTTGTCTTTATCTTCCCGTGGGTAGTCTTGACGTGCATCTCCGGGAACTTCTCACCGATTAATGGGATGCCCTTTTGATCCCTAGATTCGCTTGCTGTTTGCATAATTTACCTCCTAGTTAGATTTTATAAATTATAGAATTATAACAATTCTAAACCGGGATGTCAAACAACCTCCGTGGCTCAATTTTTCATCGCCTTTAACGGGGAAGCACCATTTTCTTTTTTTGGAAATCTCGCTTCCAGCCATTAAAATAAACTGTTAAATATACCTAAAGGAGGCGAGGATAATGAAAGAGTTTAGAATCACTATACCTAACCGGCCGGGTGAGCTATCCAATTTAATGGGTACCCTGGGTGATAATGGAGTCAATGCCCGATCCGTAAACTGTGCTGTGACCAGTGTGGCAACAAGTCCCTTGTAACCTTAGTTCCCTACGATGAAAAAGAGGCTCGGCAAACCCTAGACAGGGAACAGATCGACTATGAGGAATCCATGATACTACCCATGGACTTGTTAGATGAGCCGGGAGAATTGGGTCGGGTTTCCAGGGTAATAGCCGAGGCCGGGGTGAATATAGAATCGGTTTATTTATTAGGCAGATTGGGTACAGGTAACACGGCAAGAGTGCATATCGGCTTTCGGTTAGACGATCCACAAAAAGCCAAGGAAGCCATAAAAGCTACCGAGGAATGGGCCCCAAAAATAGGAGGAGAAGGATAAGCTAGAAAAAATCAAAAAGTACTCGGTTGGCTAAGTTTGGGGAACTCATTTAGGTTGACCTTTTTACCCTCGATGAATACATCCAATACCTGGCATTTTAAATCAAACGGGTGACCATCTAAAGCCACGAAATCCGCATCCCTACCTTCTTGTAAAGACCCCACTCGCTCGTCTATGTCCGCAATTTGAGCAGCATTGATAGTAATTGATTTCAAAGCTTCATACTCATCCATACCTTCCCGAACAGCAAAGGCAGCCATCAAAGGCAGATACTGTATAGGAACTACCGGTGAATCGGTGGTGATGGCTACCTTAACCCCAGCTTCAGTCAATATCGACGGAGTTTTAAAAGTACGCTCAATAATTTCCCGTTTAGACCTGGCAGTAAGCCCCGGGCCTACCACAGCTTCGACTCCACGATCAGCTAAAAATTTGACTATTTTATGCCCTTCCGTACAGTGATCTATGGAGTATTTTAGGCCAAACTCCTGGGAGATTCTTACCGCAGTTACAATATCATCGGCGCGGTGAGCATGAATTTTGGCCCTCAGCTCACCCTTTAGGACCGGTATGAGAGCCTCTTTTTTAAAATCTCTGTCCGTTTCTTTATCCTTTTCTAATTTACGTAAATAGTTTTGGGCATCGTAAAGTGCTTCCCGCAGGACCGCGGCTGTACCAATTCTAGTGGAAGGCATTTTATCCTTTTCACTGTAGACCCGTTTTGGATTCTCACCGGTGGCCATCTTCATCGCCGAAGGCTCCTTGATGATTAGATGGTCCAAAATAGGTGAGCCGGCGGCCTTAAAGGCAGCAAATTGCCCCCCGATTACGTTACCCGATCCCGGACCTACATTGAGCGCGGTGACTCCGGCCTTAACCGCGTCCTGAAACCCTAGGTCCAATGGATTTACCCCGTCAATACTTCTTACCTGCGGGGTCACCGGGTCGGTTAGCTCATTGGTATCTCGACCCTCCACACCTTCGCCTTCTTCGTGTATTCCCACATGGGTATGAGCATCGACAAGTCCAGGGATCACCGTGGTATCCAAATAATCTAAAATAGAACAAGAGTCCGGAATATCTAGGGACTTACCCACCTTTTTTATACGGCCATCCTCAATAATCATAACTCCCGGTTTTAAGGTTCCCATCTCAGTCATAGTAAACAGCCGGCCGGCTTTTACGGCAATCTTTGTGCTCATCAAAACCTCCCCGTTAACAACAAGTTTTATAAATCTTATAAATTTGTAGGGTAGTATAAAATTGCTAGAGAAGAATTTCAAATCCGGTTCAATTCTGGGAACAGAATTGACACCGGTGATCGTAATTTCCTATTCTTTTTCTAATCTTTATTTTACAGGTAGGAGATGTCCATGTTACTTACCAGATTCAAACACATAGCCTCAGATAAGATTTACTTTGGAAACTTACGCCAGCAGGAGCTGGTCACGGATGAAGGAAACTTCACTTTGAACGAAGTTAAATTTCTGGCCCCCGTTCAACCTTCCAAGGTTATCTGCGTGGGACTTAATTATAAAGGTCACGCTGATGAAACTGGAAACAAAATACCGGAAAGACCGTCACTCTTCTTCAAACCCCCTTCAGCGGTAATCGGGCCAAACGATAAAATTAAACTTCCCTCCTCTTCCCGTGTGGATTACGAAGGTGAAGTTGCGGTGGTAATAGGAAGAAAGTGCCGAAATGTAACTAAATCGGAAGCCAAAGAATACATTTGGGGGTATACTTGTCTAAACGATGTATCTGATCGAAGGGCTCAAAAGTGGGAGCAAACCTGGGTTAGAGCTAAAGGCTTTGATACCTCCTGTCCGTTGGGACCGGTGGTAGCTACCCCGGAAGAAATCGAAGAACCTCTGAAATTAGAACTCAGGCTAAATGGAGAGGTCAAACAAAAGTCCGATACTTCCCAATTGATTTTTAGCATACCGAAATTAATTGAAGAAATCTCCGCATTTATGACTTTAAAGCGAGGGGATGTGATTTCTACCGGAACTCCTTCCGGCATCGGCTCTTTGTCCGCCGGGGACCGGGTGGAAGTAGAGATAGAGGGAGTGGGAATCCTAACCAATGAAGTATCTAAATAATAAGCCTAAAAAGTAAAGGCTAAGTAAGTAGATTTGCTCTTATGGTTTCACCATTTTCGTAAGCCTGGCTGATCTTCTCTGCCGGTCCTTTGCCCCGGCGCAGCTCGATATCCCCCCGTTTGGAGACTGCTCCCACAAAAAGTCTCTCTCCATTTGCGGATAACTCTACTTCTTTTCCACGATAAATGGAATCAAAATGTAGATTCACGTAATCCGGAGATATCTCTACCTTTACTTCCCTACTCATCGGAGACATCTCCTCAAAGGTGCGAACATCGATGCTAATACCCAACCTTTCCTCCAATTCCTTAATTCTCTTGCCTTGATAGCCCAAAATCCGGGGGACGTTATGATCAGCTACGTAAACTACAGCTTTATCGTCGGACCCAATCTGGACATCAAAACTGAAATTAAGTTCCTGACCTAATTCGTACTGAAACTCCCGCCGGGCAAGCTCCCAAACCGGCTTCGCCTCCTCTTCTGCTACCGGGACCACCACTACCTCTTCTCCGAAACTATATATTTCGTACTCTAATCTTTTAGATTCAAACTCTCTTACTTCAATAACCGGCCGGGAAAGATCCCTTTCTTCCATTCCGGTAGGAGTTTTCACCGTAAGCTGGATTTCATAGACTTGGTTGACATCGCCGTCCCTTACAAAAACCACCGTATCCACTATCTGGGGTATCATACCCAATTCTACCCGGCCGATCAGTCGCTGAAGAGCATCTATACCTCTGGTGGCATGAACCACTCCCACCAGTCCGATTCCGGCCATGCGCATATCGGCAAAGACCCTAAAGTCGTCCGTCTTTCGCATTTCATCAAATATGGTGTAGTCAGGTCTTGACAATAAGAGTACCTCAGCGGTGTCAGCCATTCTATTGTTCAAAGCGGTATATTGAGTAATTTCATCTGAGACGTTCAGATCCCGGGGTTTCTCCATGGTTTTTACAATCCACCCCGAATCTCCCAGAAATTCGGCCATGGCCTGAGCAAGGGTAGATTTTCCCATCCCCGGAGCTCCTGAGACCAGGATCCCCCGGTATGCCTGGTTTAATCGCTCTTTTAAGAGATGAGAGTATGAGTAGTCTTCCAAAGCTGTCTTCGTAACCGGCCTGGTAGCGGTAATCTCTATAGCATCTGAGAACGGAGGCTTAGCAATTGAAATCCTAAGATTTGCCAGTTGGACTACGGTTGAACCCCCGGAGTCCATCTCAATGAAACCGTCGTGGTGAATACCGGCCAGTTCCACGATTTCCTGGGCATATTTTTCTAACTCATCCGATTTTAGCAGACTTTCGGAAACCGGGGTGATTTTCATCTGACCGGGGATCCCCACTTTTGCCTTGGGCAGTGTATTTGCCCTTAAGTGGACGGACATGGTATTTTCATCGAAGTATTTCATTATCCCCAGGTTCTCAAGCTCCCGCTCCGCTTCTCGACCTACCTGATAGAAAGTTACCTGAATACCCTTTGCTTCCGTAACTATGGATTGGATCCTATCGCTGGTGATCAAGGTAGCTTCCTCCTTTTCAGCAATATCCCTGATCATAGCGTCTATCTCACCGGAAGCAGCTAGCTTGACTTCATCAGGACTTGGTCTTTTGCCTTCAAACCTTAAGTCAATGAGCCCATCTTTATAGCACTTCTGCAGCCGTTTTAATTCATCCAAACCTGTATACCCTGTTTCCTTACCTTTGGAAGCCTGTGCTTCCAGTTCGGCTACCACCGGTTCTGGAACTATAAAAGTTGCCCCCTCGAAATTTCCTTTGAGGATCTCCTCAGATATTACTCCATCCACTATTATGCTGGTATCGGGAACATAGCTTTTGTTTTCGTCCATCTTTCATCAAACCTCTACTTTATTAGTATAGCAATAAGAACCCAAAACTCAAAGAGACCCCAGATCACTTTCAGTTTTGATATAAGTTTTCCATATTCTTCAAGCTATTTTATCACCCTATCTAGGGGGAGAGGATAAACTTTGGACCGCTAGCTTCTTAACCTATATATCCCACACAAGATATTCACCGGCTGGTCAACTTCCTCTATGGCCTCAGAGATAATTTCTGCCGCCTTGTCCCAGATTCTGTCCCTATCCCTTTTATCTTCGTACTTTACTTCCAGCTTAATCAGGTTCTCTTTTGAGTTGGTAAGCGAACAGGTCAGTTCATACTCACGTCCGCTTTCCTCAAGGACCAGATAGATTTTTCGCAAGGACTCATCTAATGCCTTTCCCAGCTCCTGGGCCCGTAAGGCTTTATCCATTATCCTTCCGTTACCAAATTTTCTTATCCACTCGAATTTATCTTTATGCATTTTCTTAATTTAAAGGGTATAAGCTAGCTGTTCCAAGCTCTTGACTAGAAAAGACTCGATGAAAATCAAAAGAAGTATGGCCACCATCGGAGATAGATCGATCATTAGACGAGGCAAAAATCTCATCATAAGTCTTCTGATTGGATGAAGTATAGGTTCGGTTATCTCATACAAAATGCGGGTTATTAAGTTGTTGGGGATCGGGTTAAACCAGGAGAGAATAGCGCGAATAAATATTATGAAGATGAGCACGTTGATTCCTATGTCCAAAATCCTGGTCAAGGCCAGAATGAAATTTTTAAGCGCAAACATAAGATCACCACTTATCTATAATCTCTTGAACCAAATATATAGCTTCCAATCCTAACTAGGTTAGAACCTTCCTCAATTGCTACTTTAAAATCATTGGATATCCCCATGGAGAGATATCTGATCTTTATCCCCCTTTCTTCTTCTAACTCATCGGCCAATTCCTTTATTTTGCGAAACTGAGGTCTTAGTTTTTCCGGATCCTCATGATAAGGGGGCATACTCATAAGGCCCTCTATTTCAAGCCCTTCCAAGGTGGAAATCTTTTGGACGGTTTCAAAAATATCTTGGGGCTTAATTCCCCACCGGTTTGAGTCCTGAGAGGTATTTATCTCAATCAAGATAGGGAGTTGTTTTTCAATCTCTTGTGCCCTTTGACTTAATTGTTCTGCCAACTGGATAGTATCCACAGATTGTATCAAATCAAAAAGCATCACCGCTTCCCTAGCCTTATTTGGTTGCAGATGCCCGATAAAATGTTTCTCAAGGCTGGAAGGAAGAAACTCAAATTTGTCCAAGGCATCTTGGATGGTGTTTTCCCCAATTAAATCCATACCTGCCTCCAAGGCAGGCTTTATTTCTGAGATATTTCTGGTCTTAGTAGCGGCCAAAATTCTAATATCGGATAGAGAACGCCCTCTTTTTTGTGCCGATTCGGCAACTTCATCTCTTAACCGAGCAATATTTTCCCTTATTTTCTCTTTTCGCATGACAGGTATTCATTATACGCAGCGTGGGGTGATTCAGCAAGTCAAGTAGGAGACTCGCTTACTTTCAGTCCTGCAACTTATCAATTAAACTATCTAAGTCATTGACCGGCCTAGCTCCGTTTTCAAGCAATTTATTTATCAATTCAGTGGCTTCTTTTCCTTCAGTGTAGTCCCGCTTTTCAATTGTTTGCGGTCTTAATAGGTAGATGTCTTTTTGATCAGACAGCTCTGCCACTCCTCTTAAATTAAGAATATTTCCCTGGCCAAAAGGGGTTTCACAAACCAGGATACAGTCGCTTTCTTTCATTAATTTTAAGTTTTTTTTATGGCTTTTTGAGGACACATTGGAGAAAGGGGCCTCGGTAACCATGTTTATACTCAGTTGTTTGGCCGCATTATAATCCGAATCCAGAGGAGAGAGTACTCCACAGGACAATTGAAAACTAGGGGATAGTTTATGGAGTGCTTCGATCCCACTTCCTCCTCCGCAGATTACATGCAATCTTTTTTTACCGGTAGTAGTCACTTTTCTTTTTACAGGCATATCGATATAGACGGAGTTAGTAAAGGGATTTTTTCTCACCCTCACCTCCGTACCAAAGGCGGTCTGGATATTATTTTCGGTCAGTACATCATTAGGTGATCCCACCTCCATAATAACCCCATCCTTTAACAAAGCTATTTTATGGGAGTAATGGGCGGCCAAATTGAGATCATGTAAGGCCATGATCACCGCCAGCCCTCCGGATACCTGATCTTGTACCGTCTCCATAATTTCGATCTGATAGTTTATGTCCAAATTGGAGGTTGGCTCATCAAGTAAGAGTACTTCCGGCTCCTGAGCCAATGCACAGGCCAGGAAAACCCTCTGTTTTTCACCCCCGGAGATTTCCCTTATCGGTCGATGGGCTAAATCTATAGTCCCGGTAAGCCGCATTGCTCTTTTAATCGATTTTTCATCTTGTTCACCCAGAGAACTAAACCTGCTAAGATGGGGAACCCGGCCCATCTGTACTATCTCTTTTACCGTGAAATTAAAACCCACTTTGGCTTCTTGTTCAACTACCGCCATTTCTTTAGCAACATCTTTTGCAGAAAGTTGGGATAAGTCACTCATATTTAAGTAAATAAGCCCATAATTTGGCTCTAAAACCCCGGCAATATTTTTTAGTAAGGTTGTCTTACCGGATCCGTTGGGACCCACTAAGGATAAGATTTCACCATCTCCTACCTTTAAGTTAATTCCGTCTAATACCTTCTTCCCATTCTGATAGGCGAATTTGAGGTCATCTACTCTTATCTTCATCTTACTTCACCACCTCTTCTGGTCCGCAGAAGGTAAAGGAAAAAGGGGGCTCCGAAAAAGGCGGTTATAATCCCTACCGGGATCTCCGCTGGTTTAGAAAGGGTTCTGGCTGCGGCGTCGGTCCAGATGAGAAATATAGCCCCAGCCAAAGCCGAAGTTGGAAGCAAAATTCTATGATCCGGTCCAGTAACTAAGCGCATAGCATGTGGTATAATGAGACCAATAAAACCAATGGTTCCAGTAAAAGAGATACTTGTGGATGTAATCAGAGTAGCTGTTGCTAAAAGGATTCTTTTTACCATTTCTGTCTCTATTCCTAAATGTGTTGCCTGATCCTCACCCAAAGCTAATGCATTTAGATCACGGGCGAATGTAATAATTATTAAGGAACCAGAAACACTGATGGGTACTAAAATCCATACATAGGTCCAATCCGCTCTTCCTAGACTTCCCATCGTCCAGAAAACGATCTGCCCTATCTCCTCATGACCTGGAGCCAGAAAAATGAAAAAGCTAGTTACAGCTGAAAAAAAGGCACCTAGAGCAATCCCCGCCAAAATTAGTGTGTAAATAGAGGTCTTCCCTAATGGGGTCCTTGCCAACCTATAGACTAATATAGTCACCAGTATTGCTCCTAGGAGGGCACCGGTAGGAAGAGAGAATATCCCGATAAAATTTTCTAAATTGAGAATTACTACTGCTGCTGCTCCAGCGGAAGCACCACTAGCAATGCCTAGAATATAAGGGCTGGCCAGAGGGTTCTTAAAGAGACCCTGCATAACCCCTCCAGAGATCGCTAGTGACCATCCTACGAGAAGCCCTAGTAAAACTCGGGGTAACCTAATTTGAGTAATAATAACTTCAGTTGCACCTGGGAAACCTCCAAATTCAAGAAATGGCAAGTGATCTGCTAGGATTAGTAATCCGTCTTTTAGAGAGACATTAACTGGACCAATTACTACCCCCGCAATAATTGAGAGAAGAACTAGCAATAGCAATATAAGTAAGATAATTTTTCGATTAATTGTATAAACTCCTGGGGGTTTTTCTCTACTGCTCAGTAACTTTTTGATTATATATCCGCTCGAATAGTTTAATTATACCATCGACAATTTTAGTTCCGGGCTGTTGAATCATTGAAGTCTCTGCTTGAGTGAGAATGATGACATCATTATTTTTAACAGCTGTTATATTTTTAAATCCAGGGCGACCCTTGAGACTCTGTAAATTCTCAGAAAACCCTGAAGTGATAACGAACACTTCAGGATCGCGTTCAATCACATTTTCCGGGTTAACAGGTTTGAAACCTTTGAGATCGTAAAAAACATTCTTCAACCCCGCTAACTCCAGAACTTGACCTAGAAAGGTATCTCTTCCAGCAGTGTAAAGAGGCTCATCCCAAATTTCCAAAAAGACTTCTTTTTTGTACCCAAGTTGATTAACAGTTTCAATAAGCTTACTAAGTCTTGAGTTCATGTGGTCAACTATCTCCTTACTTCTCGCCACGGCCCCAGTTATCTGACCTAATTCTATGATATTTTCTGTGATATGTTTTATATTATCAGCTTCCATTGCATAAACAGTTAATCCTAACCTTTGAAATTGAGAGAGGAATTTTTCCTGAACTGCATCTTGACCACCACCCATCACAATTAGGTCTGGTTCTAAAGAGACGATTTTCTCTACATTTAGATCGACATCACCAATTCCCATCTTTTCCATAGCCCTTTCTTGAATTTTTGGAACATAACCAAGATAGTTAGCCACGGAAGTAACACCTACAATTTGATTATCCAACCCCAAATCAAATAATATCTGCGTTGTAGTTGGGCTTGTAGTCACGATCCTTCTTGGCCATCTCTCAATAGTAATTTCTCTCCCTCGATCATCAATCACCTTTACTGGAAATTGACCGGCCATTACTATTCCGGCTATCAAGGAAACCAACAAAACAGAAACTAGTAAAATTCTAATCTTCATTTCATTCACTCCTTTTATGTGGGATAACTTATCCCAATTTAAATTTTAACACAAGTTTTCCTACTGAACAAAATTTAGTACAAAGGTATGTTTGGAATATCACGGTGCGCGGGAGACAGGAATCTATTCAATTTCCGAGAAGATATCAATTGGCAATTTCGCTTTTAAGCGCTTTTATCAATTGCTCATTTTCTTTCCTGGTCCTAATTGCCAATCTAACATGTCGATCATCCAACCCCTGGAATGAACTTGCATCTCGTAGCAATATTCCATGCGAAGAGACCCGTTTCACTAACTTGGTGGAGGAAATTCCAAATGTTCTTATATCAAGCAGCAAAAAATTGGTATCGCTGGAATATACCTTAAATCCCAATCGTCTAAGCTCGCTTTTCAACCATTTTCGTTCCCTTTTAATATATTTGCGACTCTTGATCAAAAACTCCTTGCCGGTTTGGAGTAAATGGGTTCCCAAAGTGGAGGCCACGATATTTAAGTTCCAAGGTATTCGCACCTTATTTAAAATTTTTATTAAACCTTCGCTTCCCACTCCATATCCTAATCTAAGACCTGGAATGGAGAAACATTTAGTCAAGGAGCGTAGTACAAGTAAGTTATCTTGAGAAATAGCTAAATCGGCTACGCTTTCTTCAGGTTGAGACAATTCAATAAAGGCCTCATCTACAATAAGAAAAATATCGGATCTTCTTAATTTAGCGGCCAGCTTCTTTATATCTTCTCGCTTGCTTAGTTTACCGGTGGGATTATTGGGGTTACAGAGAAAAGCTACTTTTGCATCCTCTAAATTTCTTTCCCTTAGATTAAAAAGCTTTGTTTGATCCACAAATTTCACCTCTGCTCCAAATAACCTTGCCTGATGCTCATACTCCCCAAAAGTTGGGGTGGGGATGAGTACAGTATCCCCAGGGTTAATGCTTATCTGAATGGCCATCCTTAATACTTCCACTGAACCGTTGCCAGGAATAATGTTGGTTGGACTTACCTTGTAGTCGGTTGTACTTTCCAGAAAACGGGCTGCTTGTTGACGAAATCGCCGGTATCTATCATCCGGATATCTATCTAAGGCTTGAAAAGCCTTTTGGTAAGTTGCTTTTGCTCCCTGAGGCAATCCTAAAGGATTTATATTAGCACTAAAATCTATGATTTCTTCTTCAGGTAATCCTAGTTTATCGGAATACTGCTTGACTTTTCCTCCATGCTTACATTTTTTTACTTTTAGGATGTTTGCGATTTTCATTCTCCCTCCTAAGCTTTAGATACCCCAGCCTCCTCGAAGGTAGCCATGCCGGTTAAGATTTTAATACCGGCTTCCACTAAATTAATTCCCAAAGCAGCTCCCGTACCTTCTCCCAAACGTAGGTTAAGATTTAATAGAGGGGAAAGTCCCATCCTATCGAGCATAGTTTTGTGTCCTATCTCTGGGGAGAGATGAGAGGCTATGATATATTGTTTTGCTCGGGGAGCAAGTTGGCAAGCGATCAAGGCTCCTGCGGTAGATATGAACCCATCAATAACTACCGGTATTTTGTTGGCCGCTGCTCCCAAAACACATCCAGCAAGGCCTCCGATTTCAAATCCACCCAGCTTAGCAAGGACCCCCACTGGATCTTTCGCATCCGGCTGATTTACGCTCAAGGCTTTTTCGATGACCTCGACCTTCCTGTCCAGGGTTTTATCGTCTATACCAGTACCTCTACCGGTTACCTCTTTTGGGGCCAAATTAGTGAAAACTGCGGCTATAGCGCTGCTGGGGGTAGTGTTCCCAATACCCATTTCGCCTATTCCTAAGATATCCAAGCCCTTATCGCTTAGTTCATCCACTACCTGAATGCCCGCTTCAATAGATTGGAGCCCTTCTTCTCGACTCATGGCCGGGCCCTTTAGGAAATTTTTAGTCCCATAACTTACTTTTTTTACTAACAGCCGGGGGGAACCTTCCAGATCGCATTTCACCCCCATATCCACAACTATAACTTCTGCTCCTATATGTTCGGCAAGAACATTGATCCCAGCTTTACCATCGATGAAGTTTCTAACCATCTGCACAGTAACTTCTTGGGGATAGGCACTGACTCCCTCTTTCACCACTCCGTGATCACCGGCCAGGGTTAAAATTACCTTGTTTTTAAATTCAGGACACAAACTTCCGGTGATTCCCACAACCCTCTTAGCCAACTCTTCTAGCCGACCGAGGCTGCCTGAGGGCTTGGTCAAAGAATCTAACTTCCTTTGTGCTTCTTCCATAAGTTTTTCATGGATAGGCTCGATGTTTTCAATAGTTTCATCAATTTTTCTCATCGGTTTTTAGCCTCCTTAATTTTTATTGGTAAACCGGCCACCATAAGAAATACCCGGTCAGCCTGAGAGGCTGCTAGTTGGTTCGCCCTTCCTAAAATATCCCGGTAGATACGGCCCAGGGAAGTTTTTGGCACCACACTCATACCCACTTCATTGGAAATTATTATTAGTTTGAACCCCTTATTTTGAGCTATATCTAGAGTTTTCCTAACCCTACCTAAAACCTTATTTTCAAGTTGATCTTTCTCTTCTCCTTTGCTTTGATAAAGATCTAATAAGTTGGATACCCAAAAACTAAGATCATCAAACAAGACCAAATCAACGTCGTTATCTGCGTTTGCAAGCACTATGTCTATATCTATCTCTTCCTCAACCGTCTGCCAGGATTCCGGGCGATCTTCTATATGCCTTTTAATCCTTTTCTTCATCTCTTCATCGCAAGGCACACCGGAGGCTAGATAGATCACACTATGGCCGTAATTTTTCGCCAATTGGATACCATAAGAACTTTTCCCGCTCCTCGCTCCTCCCAGAATAAGTATAATTTCAGTCATCTTTTATCTTTTGATTTAAGTGAGTAGTCTGATTAATCAAGGTAACTAAGGGCCCACCTTCGTAATATTCAATCCTACTTATGGAGCCCAGGTTAACCTTTAATCTCCAAAACGATTTTAAGGTTGTATCCAGAGCATGGAGTAACATAATCTTAATTGAGCCTCCATGGGAAACTATGGCCACAGTTTGCTCTCCTAAGTCCACTTGGATAAAACTTAAAAATGACAACACTCTATCTTTAAACTCCCTCACATTCTCTCCTTTTGGTGGGGAAAAGCTTTCTAAATCCGCTTGCCACTGCTTCCATTGATCGGTATATTTTGTCGCTATCTCAGTAAAAGTTAACCCCTCCCAATCACCGAAGCACAGCTCATTTAATCGGGAATCTTTAAGGTGAGTAACTTTGTGCTTTTTAGCAATAATCCTAGCTGTAGCGTTTGCCCTACTAAGGGTTGAACTATAAATTATATCCAACTTTTCTTTACATAAAACTTGAGAGATGGCCTTGGCTTGGATGATACCCCGCTGGTTAAGTGAGACGTCGGTGGTTCCCATGTATCTACCTTCTTCGGACCATTTAGTGTCACCATGACGGATAAGAATTAACCTTCCCATCATGCCTCCTAAATTGAGTAAAAATGAATCATAACCATAGCTATTAACCCTACTACCCTTACTAGCTCATTAGCCGCTCCCATTACATCGCCGCTTACTCCGCCTAAGTTGCGGTTGGCAATGCACATTATTGTAAATACAACACCTAAACTCACCACCAGGCCTACCAGGCTTGATAAGCCTACCCAGATAGCTAACCCCACGGTTAACCCCAGTCCGATTAGAAAATCCGTGTTAGAATTTTTCTCTATAAAAATTGATCCCATCCCTCGGTGAGAGCTTTTGCCAAAAGCAATCATGGCAAGCATACCTAGGTTTGCGAACACCTCTATCCCCATAAAGGTTAAGGTGAGAGGAATGTAAGGTAATTTCAGAGAAAAGAGGCTCACCGCCGCTGAGTACTCCAGTAGTAAAATTAGAACAATTGATAAGGCACCTCCCACTCCAGTTGATGAATCCTTCATCGCCTCCAGTTTTTTCGCTTGATTACCTGAAACCGCTAACCCATCGGCAAAGTCCGCTAATCCATCCAGATGGTTTATACCTGTTATCAGATGAACTAGGGTTACATAGAAAGCTCCCCCCATAAAAATGGGAAGAGATGATAAACTTGCCCCGATAATTCCTATCAGGCCGCCTAGAAGAAACCCAACTATTGCGAGAAGGTAGCCGTGATTTCGAAAAGCTTCAAAGCTTTTCTCATCTCTTCCCAGGGGGATGGTTGATAAAAAGCCAACTCCACCTATTAATCCCCTTAAATGATCCATACGATACCACCGGCCAGAAGTAATGTGATAACCGTAGAGACCTTGATTAAGTTTATTCCCCGCTTAACATCTTCTTTTTTAGGCAAAGAATATTCACTTCCTAGGGAGTAGTAACCAGGCTTGGTTAAATTGACCTCCAATACTCCGGTCATAGCTGCCATAGGCCAACCAGCGTTGGGGCTACTTGACAAGCCGCGATCCCGACTACCTATCCTAAAAGCATTTATACTAACACTCGCCACGCTGATGATGAAAAATGACAAGCGAGCTGGGAGATAGTTCAATATATCGTCCAGTTTTGCGCTCAGGTAACCTATATCTTGTAATTTACTTGACTTATAACCTACCATTGAATCCAGAGTATTCACCGATTTATAAGCCATAGCGGAAGCAACACCTCCGACTATGCCCCAGGGAAGACCCACTATAAAGTAAAAAAGCGGTGATAAGATCCCATCCAGAAAGTTTTCCGAAAGGGACTCTAGGATTGCAGATCGTAGTTCACCTTTATTTAGGTTTTTTGTGTCCCGTCCCACCAAAGCCCGTAATTTGAAGCGAACATTGCTTTGATCTCTCTGAATTAAATCCGACAAATTCCAAGCAGTATCAGTTAACATACTAATAGAGAAGGTAGACTTTAGAAGGAAAGCAGATAAGATAAAGCCAAATAAGTTGGATAGTTGAAAAGCAAGCCAAAGGACAATAGCTGTTAAAAAGGTACTGAGGGTTATAACGGCAATAGCTAATAAACTACCGTATAGCCGGTTCTTACCGAAAGATCTAATACTTTTAATAAATGAGCCCATCCACCTTACCGGATGTAGGAACTCCCGTGGTTCTCCAAATAATAGATCGATAGCCAATGCTCCCATCAGTACGATCAATTCTTTATCCATTACTAGTCAAACCCCAAAAGATGATAAATAATATCCATATTTAAGCTCTCTTTAACTATTCTAGCCCAATCTTGGTATGAATTGTTTGTTTTCTGGTTTGAGGCTAAACTTGGGGGCGTTAATTTGCGGCTTGTAAATAGGTAATCAAGCAATGCGCTCCTGAAATTTTGGTTCCAAAACAGCCCGTGCATGTAGGTTCCAAAGACCAACCCATCCTCTTTTATATATCCTTCTTCCTCAAATACCCGGTGGTGGTTACCCTTAGTGGTACCCATATGAATTTCGTACCCCTTTAGCTTTTGACCTTTAATTGGTCCCAGGATAGGACCTCCGCCGGCTACAGTCCTTTTTACTTGGTTAGCTCTCTTTTTATAGCTTTCGAACTTGGTGATCACGTTAAGCAGGCCTAGCCCCGGTATGGTTCTGGTTTCCTTGCTTACACTTTCCATCCCGCAGTCGATTATTTCTTTTCCCAGCATCTGAAACCCACCGCACACACCGATAATTGGTCCTTTGAATTGATCAATTTGTTTTCCCATACCCGCTTGCTTAAGGGTTAGGAGATCATCAACTGTATTTTTGGTACCCGGTAAAATAATCACATCGGGGGCACCGATATTCTCCTTTAAGTCCACGTATTTTACTCTCACTCTACTTTCGGATTCCAAGGATTCAAAATCGGTGAAATTTGATATATGCGGTAGTTTAATTACTGCAATTTCTATATCTTTATCTTCATTATCCCTATCTTTGTCACTTAAGGATAAGGAATCCTCAGAAGGTATATTCACTTCAGAGTGTGGAATTATCCCCATTGTGGGAATTCCGGTAAGATCTTCCAGCTTGTTTAACCCCGAAGTTAGGAGATTCTTGTCTCCCCTAAACTTGTTGATAACAAAACCTTTTAGTTTGGCTTTTACATCTGGAGGAAGCAATTTCGTAGTTCCGTAAAGACTGGCAAATACACCTCCCCGGTCGATGTCTCCAATTAAGATAATCGGGAACCCGGTAGTTCGTGCCATTCCCAGATTTACTATATCTCGATCATAAAGATTAATCTCCGCCGCCCCACCGGCACCTTCTACCAGGATTACTTGGTACTCATCCACCAGGCGTCTAAATGAGCTTAAAACCCAAGATCTTAGCTTTGGGTATAATTTATGATAATCACCAGGCTTTTTATCGGTGTAAGGCTTTCCTTTTACGATGACTTGAGATATACCTTCGCCTTTGGGCTTAAGCAGTATGGGGTTCATATCGGTAGTGGGTTTGATACCGGCAGCTTTTGCCTGCACGGCTTGCGAGATACCTATTTCACCCCCCTCTTTAGTTACCCAAGAGTTAAGGCTCATATTTTGAGCCTTAAAAGGGGTTACCTTTATTCCTTGATTTGCTAGAATGCGGCACAAAGCAGTTACTAACAAGCTTTTTCCCGCATATGAGGAAGTTCCAAAAATTATAATTCCGTTCACTGATTAATTTCCCCTTCTTTAATTTTGTGTATCTATTTAGCCACATGAAACCTTTAGAATGACACAGAGGTCATTGTCTACATCTGGCGTATCATAAAAACGTAGGGTTGGGCCTCTGCGCCCAACCGAAACATGCCGGAATGGCACGGAGGCCATTCCCTACATCTGGCCTATGGCGAATTTGTATCTTAAAGCCTCTGTACCCCACTGAATGCATACCGTCAGAAGTTAAGGTTCTCCTATTATGGCTTGTTCAGCCGCTAAACAATTACAATTTTGTTAAGCATCGAATTCACCGTTGTAATCTTGGTTGGGGGATATCCCTGTGCCAATCATGGTAGCGATTATAGCCTTTATTAAATCCACCCATATAAAAGGTATTACCGCCAATTGTAGTGTCTTTAGAAATCCGGTACCCAGCTTTATAGACAGTTGAAGAGAACCGGTAAAATAAATAAGCCCCACAGCCATTAGGTTAATTCCTAGCAGCGGAAGAAACCGTCTCATTCTCACATAATTTTGAGTAAACCAACCGGTTATCCCTGAAGCTAGGATGAAGCCCAATAGATAACCTCCAGTAACGCCTGCCAGAATGGAGATTCCCCCGCTCATACCTGTAAACCAAGGCAAACCCATTCCCCCAAAAAACACATAAAAAAGCTGGCTTAAGCTACCACACCAGGAACCCAGAAGAATTCCCGATAACAGGACGACCAAGACCTGCCCGGTTATGGGAACTGGTGTATAAGGCAAGGGTATTTTGATCTGGGCGCTAATGCCAGTTGCTGCTGCCATTCCCAGACTTAATCCGACCTTTTGTAAAATACCTAACTTGTATCTCCGCCGGTGATAGTTAAATCTGATCTTTTTGTAGTAAGTTAGTAAACCTTCTGATTTCTGCATTTAAAACACCCCTTTTCCTGTTCCCAGAACGAAATTTTCAGATTCAGATACAAATTTCATTTGCTTAACCCTATTAATTTAATGCCTTTAGCATAATTTCAAGAAACAATTTGATTACCTTAACTTTCATCTAAGGTAATGATAGTGAGGGGCAACTCATTGACTGGGTGAGAATAGACTCTCGCTTCTGCCCCATACACTTCCTTAATGTTTTTAGTAGTGACTACTTCTTCCGGTACTCCCTGAGTATAAATCTCCCCCTCCTTCAAAAGAGCTAGCCAGTCACAGTGCTGGGCGGCCAGATTCAAATCGTGATGAGCGGCAATAACGGTGAGAGCTTTTTGGTGGCTCAGTTCTTTGACCAGTTTTAGGGTCTCAATTTGGTGATTTATATCTAAACTTGCCGTTGGCTCATCGAGAAGGAGTACTTTTGGTTGTTGGGTTAGAGCACGTGCTATAACTAGCCTCTGCTTTTCGCCTCCTGAAAGTTCTCCTACCTTTCGCTCGGCGAGATGTTGAGTTCGAGTATTCTTCATCGCTTGCCAGGCGATGGCCATATCTTTTTTCCCCTCAGAACGGAGGCGTCCCAGATGCGGTGTTCGCCCCATAAGCACCAGTTCGAAAGCGGTGAAAGTCCTAGGTAAGCTGGGATTTTGAGGTACGGTAGCTACAAGGCAAGCAAGATCCTCCCTTTTGATAGTGGTTATATCTTTCCCACCTATAAGAATGCGGCCGGCAAAGAGTCTGATCAACCGACTCACCCCCTTGATTAAGGTTGATTTTCCGGAGGCATTTGGCCCGATAAGACCTACTATCTCTCCCTGCTCTGCCTCTAGATTCACCTTCCGTAAAACCACTTTCCCATCATAACCTAACGATATGTTTTCAAGTTCTATCATTGCTTCTTCCCCATTTAATTAGAAGAACTTTTGTCCTTTCTTCTGACGAAGTAAGTAGAGGAAGAAAGGAGCTCCACAAAACGCCGTAACCACTCCCACTGGAATTTCTGTAGGTGCCAGCAGCGTGTGAGCCAGAGCGTCGGCCAGAATTAAGAAGATCCCCCCGGTCAAAGCGGCCAGAGGTATTAAAAATCGGTGATCCGGTCCCCAAATAAGTCTTACCGCGTGAGGGACGATTATTCCTACGAAACCTATAAGGCCGGTGAAGGAAACCGCGGCGGCGGTAATAAGAGTAGCGGTGACCAGCAGGATGATCTTGACTCTTTCTACGTTAATACCCAATTGTTGAGCCTGGTCCTCGTCAAGCTGCATCACATTAAGTGGCCGGGCATAAAGCCAAATAATTACGATTCCTATGGTTACATAAGGGATGACCATCCATACCTCATTCCATTCACTCAAAGAGAGTCCCCCTAAAAGCCAAAATATGATCCCGTGCAATTTTTTCCCAAAAAGGGTAAATAGATAAGAGGTGACGGAGGACAAAAATGCTCCTAGGGCTACCCCGGCTAAGATAAGTGTGGTCGGGGGTAAGGTCCTGCCCACCCGGGCTAAGCCATATACTATGGCTACAGCGGATAAGGCTCCCACAAAAGCAAATAAAGGGACTATACCAAAGCCCATCCACTGCAAGGTAAAAGGCACTAGAAAGCCAATTGTTGCCCCTAATCCTGCCCCTTGAGCAATCCCCAATAGATAGGGATCAGCCAAGGGATTGCGAAACAAACCTTGATAAGTAGCCCCAGCTACTGCTAAGCTTGCTCCCACTAACCCGGCTAGAAGGATTCGGGGAAGCCTTATGTCTATGATTATAATCTCATAATTTTGAGGCCAACTGGGAGTGATATGTAGAAAAGGTATTCTTGAAAATAGGATCTCAAAACAGGTGACAAAAGGTATAGGAGCACTTCCCAAGGTGGTAACAAATACAACCGTTAATATTAAAAGTCCAAAAAGCCCCACTCCAGCACATATTTTGCTCCGCCAATGAAGGGAACGAGCTCTGAAAGGTTCTTCAGCAGATTTAGAAGAAGTCCGCGGCATTTTAGTAAATCCTTTTTACTTTATATTTAGGCTTTTGGTCTCCTTTTAGATGACTTCCTTTGCAAGACCCCGCTTAGCTAGTACAGCATTTCACAGTTGATTAGCACATTGATAGGAATGGCACAGAGGCCATTCCCTACATATGATGGTACCAATGAATTCGTAGGGTTGGGTATGTAGCCAACCGGAAACCAACACGTCCCAACTATTTGTGAAATGAATTCCCTAGGATAAATTCAAGGCTTTCCCGTCTTCCTCAACCGAAATCTCTAAAAACCAAACATTACCTCTTTTTTCTGTCTTACCAGGAATAACTTTTAAGGGCTTATCGAAAATGGGACCGTCGAATACAAAAGTATGATATTCTCCAGCTTCACCACAGAGGTGCGATTCAAATTTTTGTATTTTAGCCAAGCAATCCTGGTTCAAATTTCCGCCAAGCAAATTCTCGTTTAACCTGGTAGCCACCACTATAGACTTAAATCCAAGGCCCAGAAAATCGGAAAGAAGCTTTTCAGCTTCGTCCCCCCAAAGGGGTAGAATCGGCTTTATATCCAGTTCCTCGCTAATACCTTCTACCCACTCCCTGTGCTCCTCCAAATCAATATCTCCAAAGACTCCCCCCTCTATTCCTTTTTCCTTTAGTGAGAGGACTGCCTTTTTGAAGTTCTCCTCGTAGTTATTCCAGGAAGTTCTTACCTGAAGGATAGGAATACCTAGAGATTCTGCTTGCAGCGCTAATACCTCAGCCTTAACCCCATGAGATCTTGACCTTTCGCCTTTATCACTTATGAAATTAAGCAAGTATAATACCTCATGTCCTTGTGAGATGGCCCTATAAGTAGCCAAAGCGGATTCTTTCCCTCCGCTCCAAGAAGCAAAGACTTTCATCCTTTATCACCACTTGAGTCACCGAATATTTCCGGGTGGATACAGGCTGCCACCTTCTCCAAACCTTCCACAATCCGGGGTCCCATCCGTTCTACCAAGTTAGTTTCAACTGTGCAGATGCGATTATTTTGCCGGGCAGCAGTGACTTTTAGGCGAGGTTCCTCTTTTGCCCATTCGGCCGGCTTACTTACTCCATGTTCGGCCGGAGCTATAATTATTTGAGGATCCCTTGCGATCACTGCTTCCATATCGACCTTCTTCCATCCATTAAGATCCTGAAACAAATTTTCCCCGCCCGACTTAACAATGAGCTCATGGGTAACAGTTCCCTTCCCGGTGGTCCATATTGGTTCAGGCCAGGTCACCCAAAAGACTCTGGGCTTTTCTTGATCAGTCAAATTCTTGGTCTTATCAGTTATAGTTTCAATTTTTTCTTGCATCCGGGCTATAAGTTTAACAGCCTCATTTTCTTTTCCGGTTAACTTTCCCACCATCATCAGGTCATAAAGTATCCCCGTTAAATTATCCGCTTCTAGGGCAGCCACGGTAAGCCCCTTTTTCTCTAGATTAGGAATGACTTCCTTCTTATGGATATCGGTAGCTAGTATCAAGTCCGGTGAAAGAGCAACTATCTTCTCCATATCCGGAGTGGTAAATCCCCCAATCACCTCTTTTTCCTGAGCTTGAGGAGGATAATCACAGTATTCAGTAACTCCTACTATTCTATCGTCTAACCCTAAAGCAAATAGGATTTCGGTATTGGAGGGAGCTAAAGAGATGATCCTCTCCGGCAGCTTATCGAGAGTTACTAATCTTCCTAAGTCATCCACTGCCTGGACACGAGCAGAAGATTGACCCGAAACTAAAGCCGCGGACAGTAAAACGACCAAAAGCACACTAAGTACCGTCAATACCCATCTTCTATCCTTCATAATCAATCATCACCTACAAGTTAGAATTTAGGTGGGATACTTTATCCCACCTGCTAGCTACTGTAACATAAATCGATAAAAATTACAAGGGAAAATCCTCTTTGGAAACTCCTCTTTTCACTAAAACCTTGGTGTGCAGGATTTTCCGTATCTCCCTTTTTGCCATGGTTATTGATTATTGATAAAGTTGAGTAATCATAAATTAACTAAGAGGAAAATAAAGTGCTAATCGTAGGATTAACCGGAGGCATCGCCACCGGCAAGAGCGTTATTGCCTGCCAGATGGCCAAAGTGGAAGGGGTTAAAGTTATTGAACTTGATGAACTGGCCTGGGAGACTTATAAATTTGGCACTCCAGTGTACCAAAAATTGGTGGACCACTTCGGACCCCGGATTTTAAAGCCTGATAAGTCCATAAGCAGAGGCAAGCTGGGAGAAATCGTATTTAACAATAAAGAGGAACTTAAATTTTTAGATAGGACTGTTCACCCAAAAGTCACCGAAAGACTAAACGAAATCATTGAAGAGGAAAGAAAACAAAAAACGAAAGTCTTAATTGTGGTAGCTGCCTTACTTTTGGAAGCAAAATCTTTAAATCAGGATATCTTCGATTACATTATCGTAGCTAATTTGGAAGAAGAAAAGCGAATAAAGAGATTGATGAACCGAGATAATTTAAGCAAAGAAGAGGCTCTAAAAAGAATCAACGCCCAACCTGGACAGGAGTCCAAGTTAGAAAGGGCTGACTTGGTGATTGAAACCTCTGGCCCTTTGGAGGAAACAAAGAGAAAAGCGCGGGAATTGATCGATTCGCTCCTTAGTAAGGAGAAAGTAGAAGATGAGTGAAAAAGGAAAGTTTATGAGAGAAGCCCTAAATTTGGCCAAAAATGGGGAAGGTAAAGTTAATCCAAACCCCCTAGTGGGAGCGGTGGTGGTAAAAGACGGGCAGATCATCGGCCGGGGATACCACAAAGAATACGGAGGTCCTCATGCAGAAATCTTTGCGTTAGATGAAGCCGGTGAAAAGGCCCGGGGAGCTGATTTATATGTCACTTTAGAGCCTTGTGTCCACCAGGGAAAGACCCCTCCTTGTGTAAATAAGATAATAAAAAGCGGAATTAAAAAAGTGTATATAAGCTCAAAAGATCCGTTCGGGCAAGTTAACAGAAGGGGGATGGCCAAATTACAAGAAGCCGGAATTGAAGTAAAAGAAGGGATATTGAAAGAGCAAGCAAAAAAATTAAATGAAGTTTATTTTAAATACGTAACTACCGGTAGGCCGTTTATCGTACTTAAGATGGCCATGACCCTGGATGGGAAGATAGCCACCAAAACTGGTGATTCCAAATGGATTTCCGGAAAAGAGGCTCGCAGAATGGTCCACTCACTTCGAAATAAATATTCCGGTGTCTTGGTGGGAATTAACACCGTTTTAAGGGATGATCCCCGGTTGAACGTCCGCTGGGTAGAAGGTGTAGATCCTATGCGCATTGTCTTAGATTCTGAAGGTAAAATACCGCTTGGCTCGAAGATAATAAATCAAAAAAGCAGTGCCCAAACTGTAGTGGCTACCACCGATCGAATATCCGAGGAAAAGCTAACCGCCCTTCAAAACAAGGGGGTTACGGTTTGGAAATTAGGGGAAAAAAACGGTAAGGTTGATCTTAACTTGCTGATTAAGAGATTGTCCCAACGGGACATTGACAGTGTAATGGTGGAAGGGGGAAGCACAGTGGCCTCCAGTTTCATTAAAGAAAGACTGGTGGATAAGGTCCTATTCTTTATCGCACCTTCGATCATAGGTGGTAAGAGAGCTATTTCCCCTGTGGGGGGGAAAGGAGTAGAGAGCCTGAAGGATGCCTTCAAGTTAACTAATGTCTCTACGCAAACTTTAGCCAACGGTGACTTACTCTATGAAGGATACTTAGACTACGGCCGTACAAGAAGAATTTCACGCAGGAATAGGAAACGGCCTAAACTATAGAAAGGAGACCCCATGATTGAAAGATATTCCTTATCGCCGATGAAAGATATATGGACGGAAACTGCTAAATATCAGAAGTGGCTGGAGGTGGAGCTGGCTTGCGTTTCGGTGATGGGCGAAAGTGGAGATATCCCTGCTCAGGCAGCCGAAACGATCGTTCAGAAAGCCAAGATTGATGTAGAAAGGGCCAAGGAAATTGAAAAAGAGATAAAGCATGATGTTTTAGCTTTCGTTCGAGCGGTGGAAGAATCGGTTGGAGAAGAAGGGCGCTTCCTGCATCGGGGACTTACTTCTTCGGACGTCTTGGACACTGCACTGGCTATGCAAATGCAAGAGGGCTTTAGAATTTTAATTAAAGACCTCCAAAGCTTCCTTGCCGCCTTGAAGAAAAAAGCTAAACAGCATAAGTACACGGTCATGGTGGGCCGCACCCACGGGATGCATGCCGAGCCCATTACCTTCGGACTTAAAATACTGAACTGGGCTTATGAGATGGAAAGAAATTTGGAAAGGCTTCGGACGGCCAAGAAAGTTATATCCTACGGGAAGATATCCGGATCCGTAGGTACTTATGCCCACGTTGATCCCCAGATGGAAAAGAAAGTCTTAGAAAAGCTGGGGTTAAAGCCGGCCAAGATCTCCAGCCAAATCATTCAACGTGACCGCCACGCTCAGGTACTTTCCGCTTTAGCCATTCTGGGGGCAGGCTTGGAGAGGATAGCGGTGGAGTTAAGGCACCTGCAGCGCACAGAAGTTGCCGAGGTAAAGGAGAAGAAATCACACGGCTCCTCCTCTATGCCCCATAAGGAAAATCCTATAACCAGCGAGACCACTACCGGACAAGCGAGACTGTTAAGATCCAACCTGCAGGCGGCCTTAGAAAATATCGCCCTTTGGCATGAACGAGATATCTCCCATTCCTCGGTGGAAAGGATAATTATTCCCGACAGCTTTATACTAGCCGATTACATGTTACACAAGATGACTACCTTGATAAGCGAATTGATAGTCTATCCGGAAAAGATGCACCAGAACTTGGAAACTACCCGGGGAATAGTCTTTTCTCAAGGATTGCTCCTGAAGCTAGTAGATAGCGGTATATCCAGAAAAAAAGCCCATCAGTTGATAAGAGAAAATGCATTACAGGCTTGGGAGAAGGAAGAAAGCCTAAAAGATTTAATTTTTAAAGATAAAAGGATAACCAGCAATTTATCTAAGGAGGAGATCGAAGCGGTATTTGATATAGACTATTGGACCAAACATGTGGACGAAATTTACAGCCGGTTTGATATCCACGATTGAACTTATCAGCCTATCTCTACAGCAACTAAATAAAATCCTAAAAGACATATAAGAGGCGGGTAAAAGACAAGATTACTTGAGAGCCCCTTTTAAAAAGGATAAAATCTAACAAGATTTGGGAGGTGGCCAAGTTGCAAAGATTTTTAGCCGGTTTCCTAATTTTATTACTTTTACTCAGTTTAAGTTCTTATGCACAAAGTACCGATGGGGGACTTAAGGGTGGGAGAGATATCCTAGGCAAGATACTGGCCTTTATTGATACTATCGCTCATTATTTGGGGAAAGGGATAATAAGCCTTATCGAAAATATTGCCGATGTTGTATTGCCCCAGAATCTAATAGTTCCGGTAGGTTATTTGGGAGTCATGACTATCGCCTTAGCACTTTTTGGCCTGATGGAAGCGGCCCGGAAAATAATTTGGCTAATAGTTTTACTAGGATGGGGGCTTATTATCCTCCGGGTAGTGATGGAAATATTGGGTAAATCTAACCCCTAGATCGGCTTCGTTTTCTCGGCTGGGGCAGAATAGTTTAATTTACCGGTTGATAAATATAGCTTTCTTATTTGATCCCTATCAACTTTGATTTCAACTCTAGGTTTTAATATATTTGCGGGAGGAGGATGGTATGACCCGTTTTGAGAAACTGGGTGATGATCCGCATAGAGAAGAGAAAATACTTAAATTTTGGAACCAAAATAAAATATTTGAAAAGACCCTACAGAAGACAAAAGACGGCCCTCGATACGTCTTTTACGAAGGTCCGCCTACTGCCAACGGTAAACCTCACTTTGGCCACTTAATGCCCAGAGTATACAAGGATCTTTTCCCCCGTTACATGACCATGCGTGGATACTATGTAGAGCGAAAAGGGGGCTGGGATACCCATGGCTTGCCCGTAGAACTGGAGGTAGAAAAGGAATTAAACATCAATAGCAAGCAGGAAATTGAAGACTACGGGTTAGAGAACTTCGCTCAAAAATGTAAAGAAAGCGTATGGGAGTACAAAGCAGAGTGGGAAAACATGATAAAAAGGATGGGTTTTTGGATAGATTTGGAAAATGCCTATATCACCTACACGGACGAATATATCGAAAGCGTATGGTGGGCTTTGAAGAAGATATGGGAAGATGGTTATCTTTATCGTGGTCATAAAGTACTGCCCTATTGTCCTCGTTGCGGAACCGGGCTTTCCTCCCACGAAGTGGCCCAAGGATATAAGCGCGTAGAAGATCCATCTATCTACGTAAAAATGCCCGTCCTAGACGAAGAGAAGGTAAGCTTTCTAACCTGGACCACCACTCCCTGGACCATACCGGCCAATACCGGCTTGGCTGTAGGAGTAGATTTTGACTACCTAAAAATTAAAGTGGGTGATGAGTATTTAATACTGGCCAAGGCCCTGGTTGATAAGGTTATAGATGAGGAGTATGAAGTGATAGAGGAAATAAAAGGGGAAAAGCTTTTGGGCAAAAGATACAAGCCCCCATTTAAATTGCTGGATAGTGAAAAAGCCTACCGGGTGGTACACGCTGATTTTGTAACTTTAGAAGAAGGAACGGGGATAGTGCATACCGCCCCCGCCTTTGGAGAAGAAGACTATGAGTTGGGCAGGGAAGAAGACTTACCTTTCCTACAACCGGTCGATCTTAACGGTAAATTTAGGAAAGATTTCCCGCTTTGCGCCGGCCAGTTCGTAAAGGATGCAGATAGTCTAATAGTTAAAGAGCTAGACAAACGGGGAGTGCTGTTAAAACACGAACTATACGAGCACGATTACCCCTTCTGCTGGCGGTGCGATACCCCTTTACTTTACTATGCCTTGGAGTCCTGGTTTATCAAGACCCGAGCCCAACGGGCCGAAATCATCCAAAATAACAGAAAGATAAATTGGTATCCTCCTCACATGCGCGAAGGTAGATTTGGCGATTTTTTGGCTTCGCTAAAAGACTGGGCACTGAGCAGAGATAGGTATTGGGGAACCCCACTAAACATATGGGAATGCAAACAATGCGGGAAGGAAATATCTATTGGGAGCAAACAGGAGCTAAAGAAGATGGCCGTAGATCCCAAAAAAGTGGACAACATTGAACTCCACCGGCCCTGGGTGGATGAAATTAAGATCAGGTGCCCCCAATGCTCAGGCCAAATGGAAAGGGTTTCCTACGTGATAGATACCTGGTTTGACTCCGGTTTAATGCACACCGCCCAGTGGCACTACCCTTTTGAAAACAAGGATAAATTTAATCAGCAGTTTCCGGCCGATTTTATCTGTGAGGGGCAGGATCAGACCAGAGGATGGTTTTACACCTTACATGTGACCAGTACACTCTTGTACGGAGAACCTTCCTTCAAAAACGTAATAGTAACCGGCCTGGGATTAGATAGCGAAGGGAAAGCTATGAGCAAGAGCCGGGGCAACGTGCTGGATCCCTGGATGTTGATTGACAAATACGGGGCGGACTCTGTCCGCTGGTATCTTTTCTCCTCCAGCGCCCCCTGGAAAACGCGCAAATTGAGTGAGGAGGGGATGCAGGAGGCGCTATATAAGTTTTTGAATACGGTCCAAAACGCTTATAACTTCTTTGCCCTATATGCGGGAATCGATGACTTTGATCCACAAAAGCATGCTTTAAGAGAAAAAGAAAGGGAGCCTATAGATCGCTGGATAATCTCTAGGTTGAATACCACTATAAAAAAAGCGACCCAGTATATGGACAAATATGACGTAGTAAGCACCACTAAGTTTATCCAAAAATTCGTGGAGGATTTAAGCAACTGGTATATAAGGTGTTCCCGGGAAAGATTTTGGACGGGGGGCATGCCCACTACCAAAGTGTCCGCTTATCTTACTTTATATGAGTCATTGGACGTTCTGGCCAAGCTTCTGGCCCCCTTTGTACCCTTTTTGGCCGAAGAGCTGTATACCAACTTAAAAGGAAAAAAGGAAAGCGTACATCTGGCGGATTGGCCCACCTGTGATGAAAATTTAATAGATACTGGCTTGGAACAGGCTATGGAAGTGACCAGGGATATTGTCACCTTAGGCAGGGCAGCCCGAAATGAGGCGGGAATAAAAATAAGACAGCCCCTATCTCGCATAATCATAAAACAAACCAAAAAAGTAGAAGACTTGCAGAATTCACCTCTGCTCGAACTAATAAAGCAAGAACTTAACGTAAAAGAAGTCGAATTGATAAAAGATACTGCAAAGTACTACTCACCGGTTGTGGAAGTTAACTTAAGCAAAGTGGGACCGGAATACGGCCAGCTTACAGGCCAAATAGTAAAACAAATAGAGGAAACCGATTCCCAAAAGGTAGTGGAGAGCTTAGATAAAGATGGCAAGTTTACTCTAACCCAGGAGGAAGGCTTTAGCCAGCCGATCGAGCTTACCGAGGATATGATAAACAAATCCTATCGACCGCGGGAAGGTTTTAAAGTAAGCGTGGAAAGAGAGGAAGAGGTACTGATAGATACTCAAATTGATTCTCAGTTAAGGAAGGAAGGTTATATAAGGGAGCTTATTCACCAAATTCAATTGATGAGAAAGGAAGCTGGATTTGAGGTTACGGATAGAATCGAGATATTTTACCGTTCAGATAAACAGTTAAAAGAAGCCATTCAAACCTTTCAAAAACACTTAAAAGAGGAAACCCTGGCCAAGAAAATCCATGCCGGCCAAGTCCCAAAAGACCTGGATTACATAAAAGAACAATCTATTAACGGGCTAAAGGCAGAAATCGGTCTGCTGCGTATAGGGTGAAAATCCTAATTTAAACAAAAAGCGGGTAAATAAGTGGTCACTACGAAAAAACAAAAGGTAAGTGCAAAATTAGTAGGAGCTAAACTTAACTCAAGTTTTTGGAAGGATATAATCGTATTAACCGAAACTGAATCCACCAATGACCAACTTAGGGAAAGGGCCCAAAGCGGTGCTCCAGAGGGGACAGTAATTTGCGCCCTAAAGCAGACTGCAGGGCGGGGCAGATATAATCGGAAGTGGTATTCTCCCCCCGGTGGAGCATGGTTTTCATTCTTACTTAGACCAAAAATCACTCCTAACCAAGCAGGTTGTTTAGCTGTCTTAGTTCCTATTGCCATAGCCTCCGGCTTAAACGATAAATACAACTTAAACATCAATACCAAATGGCCAAATGACTTAATGATAGGGGGTAAGAAGCTGGGGGGGATACTAATAGATTTGGCCACCGATTCCAAAAAAATAAAGTACATGATCGTAGGCACAGGTTTAAATATAAATAACCCTCTTCCGGAAGAAGTTGTGGTTCATCCTACCAGCTTGGTAGAAGAGGTGGGCGGTGTCCTAGATTTAGGGGAGGTAATTGCCTGTTCTCTAAATTCAATTTATAAAGATTACTTTCGTTTTTTAAATGAAGGCTACGATATGACAATCAAAAAGTGGAAAGCACTGTCAGCAATAAAAGATAGAGTAGTCGGGGTCAAAAGATACAAAGACAAGAAATCATTCAAAGCAAGGGTAATCGGACTTTCACCTTTTGGAGAGTTAGAGGTCTTAAAAACGCCCGATAAACCCGGTGATCTTAAAAAATCAAACCAAATTATCAGACTGCGATTTGAAGAAGTAACCCTAAACGTGAGGTGAATAATTTGCCAACCACAGCCGTGCTAGGAACCCAATGGGGCGATGAAGGAAAAGGTAAAATAGTCCACTTCCTATCACAAGAGGCAGCCATGGCGGTAAGATTTAACGGCGGGACTAACGCTGGACATACAGTGGTAAAAGAGGGCAAGAAATTTCAACTGCATTTAATACCCTCCGGTACTTTGGAGCCAGGATGTGCGGGAGTACTGGGCAACGGAATGGCTATCGATCCTTTTGCCCTAGCTAAAGAGATAAAGGAACTTAAGGAAGCAAAAGTAAATCCGAAGATTTTTATAAGCCAAGGGGCGCATCTTATCCTTCCTTACCATCCCATCTTAGAAAAACTGGCTGGAGCAACCGATGAGATAGGAACTACCGGCAAGGGTATTGGTCCTTGCTATAAAGATAAAGCGGATAGATCGGGAATTAAAGCAGCCGATCTGCAAGAACCGGATCAACTGGAGGCTAAAATCGATAAAAAATTAAGGAGAGAAAAGGAACTTTGGGGAAATAAAAGCGAGTTAGCCGACCTTAACCCTAAAAGTTTAACCGAAAAGCTGCTCTCGGTGACCCAGAACTTTAGTTCTCAGATTGTAAATACCCCCAAGTTAGTAAACCAGGCCATTGAAGAGGATAAAAAAGTGATATTTGAAGGGGCTCAAGGATGCTTATTGGACATAGATTTTGGTACTTACCCCTTTGTTACCTCATCTAATACTACCATCGGTGGAATCGGGGTAGGAGCAGGGGTAAATCCGGCCAAAGTAGAAAGGGTTATTGGGGTGGTAAAGGCATATACCACCAGAGTGGGAGCCGGCCCCTTCCCCACCGAGAAAAGCGACCAAATAGGTAAAAGGCTGCGTGAGAAGGGGGAGGAGTACGGAACCACCACCGGCAGGCCCAGAAGATGTGGTTGGCTGGATTTAGTAGCTCTCAAATATGCCTGCTTGATCAATGGGTTCACTGACTTAGCGGTAACCAAACTAGATGTCCTCTCCGGGTTTGAGGAGATAAAAGTGGCCACCGGTTATCAATATAATAGCGAGCTTACTAAAGACTTTCCGGCTTTCCCGTCCATCCTAGAAAACTGCCGGCCTCAGTATGAATCTTTTGAAGGATGGAACGAGGATATCACCGATTGTAGAAGGATAGATGAACTTCCCAAAAATGCACGAACTTATCTTGATTTTCTGACCGAAAAGCTAAATACACCCCTGTCCATAGTCTCTGTAGGCCCTGAATTTGCAAATACCATCTTAGTAAGATAAAATTTAATCGAAAAAACCTGCGTCCGGAAATAGCCGATCTCAAATTTGAACAAAAGGTAATTGGAGTTCTCAATTCCTAAGGCTGACTTCACCACAAGGGCCAGGGAGGTAAGCTGTGGGACTCATGCAAAGAGCGCTTACAATAATTAAGGCAAAGCTTTCAAACTCCAGTAACCCGAGAGAAGCTTTAAATGAGAATATAGAAAGCATGAGCAATTCCATGCAAGAGCTGGGACTTTTGATAAAGAGGTTGAAGGGGCTTAAAATTAAGTTAAAGAACAAGGCCCAGGAGCTCGAAGAAGCCAGCAACGAATTCTACCAGGAGGCCAAAGAAGCTTATAACATAAATGAAAAAGAGAGAGCGGAGATGGTCTTACGTGAAAAATACCATACTCTGGCCTTTAAAAAAGAGCTGGAGGGGACGGTGGAAAGGATCGAGCGACGCCTGGTGCCTCTAAACAGGAGCTTGGAAAGTCTAAAGAACCGCCTCAAAATTTATAAGACCCGCAAAGAAGTGCTGGAACTTTTGTACGATGCTTCCAGAACTGAATTAAGAGATCAGGAGATAAGAATGGGGATTTCAAATCAGGTACCTATGGATATACATACCGCCCTAAAAAGATCAGAGGTAGAAATAAAAGAAGTTCAGGAGAAGGTAGAAGCTACAAAGGAGCTTTTAAACGAAGATATCTTCCGCCGGGGTATAACTGCTATCTCCAGTTCCCAGGAGGAAGGGGTTTTTGATATCGCCAGGGAGATGGAAAAATTGGAACGAGACGCACAAGAAAGGGAGAAAATCAATTAAAAATCCTATCCAGCTCGTTTTGCACCACTGTGATTGTATGATCGGCATGTAAGATCTTCGGCCCCACCTTTAGTTTCCCGTATCCTGCCAACAGCTTTTCTTCTCGCCCAGTAAAGTCAAGATGATCAGATAGCACAAATGTAACATCCTCAGGGATATCAGCTTTTCTTATATCCGCCCCCCACTCATGCAGTATATAGATCTTGGAGCCAGTTTCCTCTATTTTGGCTAATAGCTTTTTTAAGGTAGAGCTAGAAACAAATATTCCCGGAGTGCTTTCTAACTCCTCGCCCTCCCTTATTTTACCTCGTTTCTCTAATGCCTTTTGAATCAAGGCCCCGGTGCTTCTCTCGTCCGGATTTAGATGCCTAAGTGAACTTCCTTCAAATCGAAGTAAGACTTTATTTTGCAGTAAGAGATAGACACGGACCTCAGTTCTTATCCCGTGTGACAGCATAAAGGCACTGGTTATGCATCTACATAAAATATCTAATCTTCCCGCACTGCCCGGCAAGTCATTTAAGGTAAAATCGGGGGAAATGGCGGTTTTATGTCCGAGTACAATAAAAGTTCGAAAGGCTATGTTAATTAACACCTACTTTCCAATACCTAACTTATACTTTTATAGGGGGGTTATTCAAATACGTTAATTTCGGCCTTTTAATCATTCTGGCCAATAAACACAAAAGAAGCCGACAAAAGATTAGGTAGGAAAAAGTACAAGTTGATTAAGATAAGCACATAAAGTAAGTGATTTAGATCACCAAAGATGGGGAAAAAGCGGATTGAAGGTATTTACAAAGGTCCTTCAATATCGGTAAGTCTATACCAAAATATAACCTTGATATACCCATGAAAAAGATTAATTTTTTAATTCTGTGTGCGTTACTATTTGCTATCCCTTTTTCACTTTCCATACGGGCACAAGAACTTACCGGAGGATTTTACACCGAACTTACATTAGAACCATCCCTGACTACTTCACTTCATTCCCTAGTTTACCTGGACGCATCCTTTAAAGGGGTTACTTTCCGAAGTGAGACCGTCTTCGATCTTATTTCTTTAGACACTCAAAGCTTTCAGCTTTCTTTTACCATTGGAATACTGGCTATAAGAGAGGAAGTTGTATTTAAGGGACCTGGTTTTAGTTTTTCTCGAAACGACCTTCTGGCTTCCGTTACTCTAGCCGGGTTGGATCTGGGGATAAATTTTCTACTGGAAAACTCTACCGGGATAAATCCGGGACTGGTAATCAAATTGGGAGGGAAAACCGGCCTGGGGATTGGACTATACAGCTATACCGGTTTTGGAACAACTGAGATTGCTGAGGATTTAGAAGATAGAGGAAAAACCGATCTCTGTAATACAGAAACCTGGTCCTTTGCCTGCAGACGCCCCCTCATCCAGTTGGACGCCGATCCCGACCGAGAAGTAAAATCTCCATTTGTGTTCACTGAGGAAGTGGTCAGGCTCTCATTTGACGTTGATAGTTTCACCTTTTTATCCGATACAAAGTTTACCGGGGCCGGCTTCGACCAGGAAGTATTCTCGGCCGGTTACGCATTTGATGATCCGGACATCCTTTTTACTTCTACCAGTGTTTTCGATAATACCGTAAGTTTCGCCGAACAGGTCTTTAGATTAGAAGCCGGTATAGCCGAGCAAGTAAATTTTTACAGTGTCACTTACATAAGCGGTCCACCCTTATCCTTTTCGAATCAGGAATTCAAGTTTAAACTGGAAATTGAAGGATTTCGCCTGTTACTGACTACCCTCTTTGATACCGGGGGGTTCTCAAAGCTTTCACTCTGCTTGGGATTTGAGGTCTGATCCGATTTTCCGCCTTCCACAAGTAAGATTTTATTGAGGTTTCACTTGTTAAAAACTCACCGAACCCACTTTCCTATAAAACCGGCCCACCTTCTAAGTTTACAACATTGAAACCAAGATGGTTATCAAATGCATGCATGTAAACCTCGTGTAATTGGTAACTTATCCAAGCGGTTTAATTTGTACGGATGAACTGAAGTTGTATACTAAACCAGAGTGGTTTTTATGCCTTCAGCAAAAAAGCATTTGCAGGTGGAGTTTTCCTTTCTTCCCCTAGCCCTTTTTGTATTTTACTTTTTCAGACCCAACATATTGGAAAGTGCGGTTTTTGGCTCCTCCTATATTTTCTCCAGCTTGCTATTAAGCCCGGATCTTGACCTAGCCAGTAGTCAGACTCTAAAAAGATGGGGACCGATGAGAGTTTTCTGGTTTCCTTATCAAAAAATTTTTAGACACCGCGGTTTAAGCCACAATTTAATTCTGGGACCGGCAACCAGAATTGCTTACCTATTATTTATCCTGATCCTTCTAGCCTGGGTGGTTAATCACCTGCTAATCTGGTTTGAATTTCCCGACCGATGGTTTATACCCACCTTTCGGATTATTAGCAGATGGTTTCCTATCCTAACTATAGGACTTTATATCCCCAATTTCCTCCACATCATATGTGATAAAATTTATACGCGATTCCGGCCCTTGTTTAGGGAACATAGGTTCTTGTAAGGCGAGGCTTGATACTATATAATTTTAAAGATTTAATACCCAGATAGGCACTTACCCTATATAAATTATGAATCAAGTAGTGATAATTTCGATAGCTGTTATTTTGCTTTCAGTAGGAATGATTTCATTATTCACTCAACCCACCTTTTATCAAGTGGGTATAGCTTCTTGGTATGGGCCAAAGTTTCACGGCAAAGTAACAGCCAGCGGGGAAGTTTACGATATGTACGAATTAACCGCTGCTCATAAATCTTTGCCCTTTGGAACCAGAGTATGTGTTGTAGATTTGGAGACCAAAAAGAGGGTAGCTTTAAGAATAAATGATAGAGGGCCGTTTATAAAGGACAGGATAATAGATCTCTCCTACGGGGCAGCAGAGAAGTTAGGTATAGTAGAAAAAGGTATCACCAAAGTGGGACTGATTATCTTAAAAGGCAATCAGACCTGTTAGCTAGGTAAAAATCTATATTTAACTGATCGAAAAATCTTTGTTTAAAATCAGTTAATAGGCCAACATGATAAAATTCCATCAAAAACCATATAAAGAGGAAGATATTCTGAATAAGCTTCATCCGGAAGTTTTGAAGTGGTTTAGGAGCAAATTTAAGACCTTCAGCCCGCCTCAACGCTATGCCATTTTGGACATTATAAATGATAAAAATTCCCTCATTGCCTCCCCCACCGGCTCCGGTAAGACCTTATCCTTTGCACTTGCAGTTATAACTGAGCTTTTAAACCTACACGATCAAGGGAAGTTAGAAGACAAGATATACTGTGTATATATCTCTCCCCTTAAAGCGTTGGGGAACGACATCCAACGAAATTTAAACGAACCTTTGGAAGATATCAAGAAAATAGCTAAGAGAAGGGGCAAAGAGATAGACATAAAGGTAAAAACCCGTACCGGCGATACTTCCCGGTATGAGAAGCGAAAGATGCTCAAAGACCCTCCCCATATTTTGATCACCACCCCGGAATCTTTTGCTATCTCACTTTCCTCCAAGAAGTTTTCGAAAAAATTTCATGATATCCGATGGGTAATAGTGGATGAAATCCATGCTCTAGCTTCCTCAAAGCGCGGTGCTCATCTGTCCCTTTCCTTGGAAAGATGCGAGGAGATTACCGATTTTGTAAGGGTAGGCTTGTCAGCGACCATCAGCCCCTTAGAAAAGGTAGCTAAATTTCTGGTAGGCAAAAAATACGGCAAGGAATTAGAGGATATGGCCACAGACGGCGAGGACTCATACCGTGATTGCCTGGTGGCCGATGCCCGCTTCTCAAAGGACTTAAATTTGAAGGTTCTATCCCCGGTGGATGATTTTATCGATTGTTCTGCAGATAAATTACAAGATAATCTCTATGAGCTCATACATTCCCTAATTTGTGACCACCGCACCACTTTGATATTTACAAATACCAGGGCGGGCACCGAAAGGGTGGTACATCACCTCAAAGAAAGATATCCCAAATTTTATAAAAAGAATATAGGTGCCCATCACGGTTCGCTCTCCAAAGATCACCGGTTAAAAATTGAAAAAAGATTAAAAAATGGGCAGCTAAAAATTGTAGTTTGCTCCACCAGCCTAGAATTAGGAATAGATATCGGTTATATAGATTTGGTTATTCTACTGGGCTCACCTAAAAGCGTAGCCCGGGCCTTACAAAGAGTGGGAAGGAGCGGTCATAAGTTACATGATACAATCAAGGGCAGAATTATCGTCACCGACAGAGATGATCTAATAGAGTGTTCAGTACTTTTAAAAAGCGCTGTAGAAGGAAAAATCGATAAAATTCACATACCTCAAAACTGCCTGGATGTACTGGCCCAGCAAATATTCGGGAGATTGATGGATGGCAGGACCCACCGAGAAGACCTTTGGGAGATGGTCTCCAGAAGTTACAACTTCCGGAATTTGCGATCGGAGGATTTTAGAAAGGTCCTGGGATATCTGGCCGGGGAGTATACATCCTTGGAGGACAGGTACGTTTATGCCAAAATATTTCATGACAAAGAGAATCGGACCGTGGGCCGGCGGGGCAAAATGGCCCGGGTCATCTATATGACCAACGTAGGCACTATTCCGGAAGAATCCTACGTAGATGTAAAAATGGGTAAAAAGAGAATAGGAAAGATAGAGGAATCCTTTTTGGAAATGCTTTCCAAGGGCGATATTTTCGTACTAGGTGGCGAATCCTACCGTTTCCGATACTCCCGGGGAATGACCGCTCAAGTGGCCAAAGCTTATGGCAGAACCCCTACCGTCCCTTCCTGGTACTCTGAAATGCTTCCACTGTCCCTCGGCTTGGCATTGGACATCCAAAAATTCAGACTAAAGATGGCTGAACTTTTCGAGGCAAGCAGCAGTGAGGATAAAATAAAAGAATTTATAAAAGATTATCTCTACGTAGATAAAAGAAGCGCAAATTCACTTTTCAGGTATTTTTTTGAACAAGATAAGTGCTCCCAAATCCCGCACCGAAAAAAGATCCTGATAGAATTTTATCAGGAAGGCAAAAAAAGCTGGGTGTTATTCCATACCTTATTTGGAAGGAGGGTAAATGACTGTCTGTCCCGAGTGATTGCCTGGCTTATCGCTCGCCGGGAAGCCAAGGACGTGGAAGTGGGGATTACCGATCACGGCTTTTATTTGATGTATGAAGGTAAGATCAAAGTTATGGAAGCCTTCGGTCTGCTGGCCAATAGAGAGTTAAGAGAGACCCTCCGGTCTTCATTATACGATACCGAAATATTAAAAAGAAGGTTCAGACACTGCGCAGCTCGTGCTTTGATGATTTTAAGAAACTACAAAGGCAGAAGAAAATCGGTAGGAAAACAGCAGGTAAAATCTATGATTTTACAATCTACGGTAAGAGATATCGACAGCAAATTTCCGGTCCTAGAGGAAGCTTATAGGGAGACCATGGAGGACGCTATGGATATTGGGGGAGCAGAGAAAGTCCTTAAGGAAATAAAGGAAGGGAAGATAAAGATAGAGGCCCGTCTGACCAGCGGGGTAAGTCCTTTTGCCTTCCATATATTGATGCGCGGACATTCTGATTTAATCAAGGCCGAAGATAGGCAGAAATTTTTAAAACGGTTGTACAAAGAAATGGTGGCCGACCCCTCCAGTTGAGCCAACAAAAATAAGAAATAATTACTTCAAATAGGCAACCAACCCTAAAACAAAAAAAGAAGGCAAAGTTAAAATTGAAACTTAGCTTTTTTGCCTAGTATAGGAAAATCAACGTTTTTTCCGGACCAAAAGCACCGAAAAAGCAGCTATCACCAGAAGTATGGGTAATAAATTGAACGCTTTGGCCAGGGAATAAACATCACCTATATAACCTATGGTTACCGGAGCTATCATCCCCGATATAGCCACCACGGTGAAGTTTGCCCCAAAGGTCTTCCCATATCCACCTTGAGAACTGACCTGCTCCACTAAGGATAAAGTGGCGGGGATAGGAATAAAAAGCGAAAATCCTAAACAGGCCAACAGCAGGTAAACCAACCACAAATCCAAAGATAGCAAGTTAATCAGCGGTAAGAATAAAGCAGCCACCAGAGTAAAGATTTCCCTTCCTGGATAGTAGCTTACCTATCCACTTGAACAAAAGAAAGAGGGAAATTCTAGTTAAAGTAAAAGAAAGTTCCTAATATACAGAATAATAGCCAAATAGTGTGGAGCACAAAGACAGTTTTCTTATATTTCTTCATTCTTTTCAGTAATTGGTGGTGAATATGTTGTTGATCTCCCTGTAAAATGTTCTCTCTCTTCTTTAATCGGCGAATAATTGCCCAGGTGGTATCTATTATGGGTAAAGCTATGAGGGACATAGCAACTAAAAGCGGCACTTCATCCAATTGATATAACTCTATAGATGAGTATCCTAAGGTCATGATGGAAAGTGCAAAACCTAAAAAATAGCTACCGCTATCTCCTAAAATAAGCTGGGCAGGGTGGCGGTTAAATTTTAAAAACCCGATACAGGAACCGATTAGGGCAATTGAAAGTAAGAAAACTCCCCAGTTTCCACTCACTCCAGCAAATATGGCCAGAAAACTTGCCGTAATTACACACCCCCCAGCAGCCAGGCCATCAAGACCATCGATTAAATTCAAAGCATTGGTAACCCCGATAATCCAAAATAAAGTCAAAGGTATAGATAAGAAGCCAAAGGATAAGTTTGCAAATCCTAAGTCAACCGAAAGGACCCTCACCCCCCAGACCACTGGTATTAAAGCCCCAACCAACTGACCGCTCAATTTTACTTTGGGGGCCAAATCCAATAGATCATCTATTAGGCCAATGGAGACCATTACAACCGCCCCCAAAAGTAGTGGTAAAACCTGGTTAAAAAGATCGAGAAAAGGTACAACTCCCATCAGAAAGCCAGAAAAAAGAGCCACCCCTCCTAAGGGCACACCTTTGGTCTGACCTCTATCCCCCTTTTTTATATCCATTAGACCCCAGGTAGGGCCAAACCTTTTAGTAATCAGTGAAAAAACCAAAGTAGAAAAAACAGAAATAAAGAAAATAAAAAAAGGGGTAAGTATTGACATCTCACCAAAATTATAAAGCCTGATTTGTGTCGGCTGCAAGCTCCTATATATATATTTGGGTGATCTTTCAGCACATTTTCCAAAATTCGAATTGAACGTAACGGGGATAACGTTAAATGGCGATATTTTTGATTTCAATGTCCGTTAATTGCTATTAACGGACATTGGATAGAGGTACCCGCATCTAATATTTGGATAAAAAGCCGGTTGCATCCCAACTCTGCTTTTTGCTTTAAATTATGCAGGGCTAAGTTAGAGGTAATTCAACCCCAACTTGTGAGTTTGCAGACGCCGATAGAATCCACAGTCAAAGGACTTAAATAAACCGCCAGCAAGCAGCACATGCGGATGACACTTATCATAAAATCGCGACCCCGAAATGGATAAGATGCCTTGACAAAATATTGTTGTAAATAAAGGTACCATAAATTCAAAATCATAATCCATTTAACCAATTAGCATAATCTAAAAGAAAGGAGTTAAAAAATGGAAACCGAAACAATTGAAGCTTTACTTAAGGAAAAGCGGAAGTTCGAACCGCCTCAGGAGTTTGTCGATCAAGCCAACGTCAAGGACCCAGATGTATATAAGAAGGCGGAAGAAAATTACGAGGAATTCTGGGAGGGCAAAGCTTTAGAACTTGACTGGTTTGAGGAGTGGGATGAAGTTCTTAACTGGGATCCTCCCCAAGCTAAATGGTTTACTAACGGAAAGTTAAACGTTTCCTATAACTGCCTTGACCGTCATCTGGATACACACCGAAAAAACAAGGCCGCCATTATCTGGGAGGGGGAACCGGGAAATCAAATAACCCTTACTTACCAAGACCTTTACCGTAAAGTAAACAAATTCGCCAACGTTTTAAAAGATTTAGGGGTCAAAAAGGGGGACAGGGTAGCCATCTATATGCCCATGATTCCCGAGCTGCCCATAGCCATGTTGGCTTGTGCGAGGATCGGAGCTCCTCACAGTATAGTCTTTTCCGCCTTCAGCCCCAAATCTCTGGCTGAGAGAATCGATGATTGTGAAGCCAATGTGCTGATTACCGCCGACGGTTATTACCGGGGGGGGAAGACGGAAAACTTAAAAAAGCGTGCGGATGAAGCAATGAACAAGACCGACCGCATAGAAAAGTGCGTGGTAGCCCAAAGGCTTAACAGTGACGTTCCCATGAAAGAAGAGCGTGATCTTTTCTGGGATGATTTGATGAAGGATGCCCATCCAAAATGCGAACCGGAACCTATGGATAGTGAAGACATGCTCTTCATCCTATATACAAGTGGAACCACCGGAAAACCAAAAGGCGTCGTCCATACCACCGGTGGTTACTTAACCGGCGTTTACGCTACATCTAAGTGGGTCTTCGACCTGAAGGAAAGTGATACCTACTGGTGCACAGCCGATATAGGCTGGATCACCGGCCATTCCTACATCGTATATGGACCTCTGGCCGCCGGAGCTACCAGCCTTATGTACGAAAGCGTCCCCAACTATCCGGAGCCGGACAGATTTTGGGAAATAGTTGAGAAATACGATGTAAACGTCTTCTATACCGCCCCCACTGCAATAAGGGCGTTTATGAAATGGGGAAATGAGTGGCCGCAAAAACACGACTTATCTTCCTTACGCTTGCTGGGTTCAGTTGGCGAACCCATCAACCCCGAGGCCTGGGTGTGGTATCACAAACACATTGGAAATGAAAAATGCCCTATTGTAGACACCTGGTGGCAGACGGAGACCGGAATGCATATGATCACCCCGCTTCCCGGAATAACTACCACCAAACCAGGCTCAGCCGGTTTTCCTTTCCCCGGGCTTAAGGCCAGTGTAGTTGATAAGAACGGGAACGAAGTGGGAGAAAATGAAGGTGGGTTCTTAGTTATAAAACGCCCCTGGCCTGCTATGCTCAGGACGGTATATGGAAACCCCGAAAGATATGAGCAATACTGGATTCAAAACAAGGAAGGCGAATACCTGTACTTTGCCGGTGACGGAGCCCGAAGGGACGAAGATGGATACCTATGGGTAGTGGGAAGAATTGACGACGTAATGAACGTTTCCGGACATCGGATTTCTACTATGGAGGTAGAGAGTGCACTGGTGGAAAATACTTCCGTCGCAGAGGCCGCTGTAGTAGGTAGAAAGGATGAGATCAAAGGACAGGCCATCGTAGCCTTTGTAACCCTTAAAGGAGGCTATGAGGAATCAGAAGAGCTAGTGCAGGAGCTGAGAAATACCGTTACCGAAGTGATAGGACCTACTGCAAAACCGGACCAGATTGTATTTGTATCCGATCTACCTAAGACCAGAAGCGGCAAGATCATGCGAAGAATATTGAAGGATCTTGCGGAAGGGAAGGACCTTGGTGATACGACCACTTTAAGAGACCCCTCAGTGGTAGAAGAGATCAAGGAAAGTATAGCGACAGGTGGAAGCAAGTAAAGATGATCCTGGACTTCTTTAGGCATTAAACGGCCTATTTTTGAAATACCTATCCCAGCAAGTGCCCCTTTCAACTGAGGGGCACTTGCTAATCAAGTAAACAACACATAAGAAACCAACAAAAACAGACAGGAGGTTTATTTTAGATGTCAGATAACAACATGTTAGCTAACCCAGGTGCCTTAGGGTTGGGTGGATTTGCCATGACCACCTTTATCTTAAATATAGTTAATGCTGGTTTATTATCCGCCGATAGCTTGGGAATGGTCCTGCCCGTGGGCCTATTTTAAGGAATCCTAACCGCTCTCTGCGCATGGTACTGCTCCGCTAGTATCGTTATAGAATCAACCTTTGGAAGGCCAATTCTCCCCATTGGACACATCAAATAAACGCATAAAAACGTAGACAGTTTGTATCGTTACTTTATCTTATTCAGGGGCGGAGGCAGCCTAGTTGCCCCCGCCCCAAATCTCTTTCTACCCTCCTATTTTATCAACAACACCACATTTACGGAGTAGGTTTTAGCTGGAAGGACTTAAGTCTTCCCAGCCGGAGCCAGGACACCCACTTTTTAAGTTTATATCTGCTTTTCGGAGCATGAAAAAATTTATGCTATAAATTAATGCGGATATTCGATGGCCCTACTAGTTTCCCTGTCGTTTTCTTTTAGTTTCACCTTTAGTTCCGACCTTCCTGTAATTAGCTCTTGAAACCAATTTATTAGCTTATCTTTCTCCTGAATTTGCCGCTTGAGATCCGCGATTTGCTTTTTATAACTTTCTAATAACTCATCACTTTTGTCATTAGGATCATTCTGGGAACAGCCTTCTGTAAAAGAACTTTCCATCTCTTTACCAACTTTCTTTGCAGCTTCCTTGATTGCAAAATCATCATTCTCTAGATCATTTAGCCTTCTTAAAATCTTAAATCCTGTGTCATTTACGAGTATTTTATTCTTTTTCCCTCTTTCAGTAAAACCGGTCATAAAGTCATCAATCTGATTCATTCTATCGTATATCTGCCTGGAGCTCCAACCGATAATCTCTGATATATCCTTTATTGTATACATATCAAACACCACGTAAACGATATACAAGGTTTCTGGAATTTTGTAGGACAAAGGTTAGCAAATTAACCGACATATATCACCCGCAAGTGATAATATCTTTCAATTTATTTTCGAAATGACACTTAACTGAAAATATCCTATGTAATCGCCATCGCTATGAAATCGTTTCCTGCTCTACAAAAACACACTTTGCTGAATAAAGAAATCAGAATGCAAAAGTGAAATGGTACATCTCAAGGTATATTTGAAGATTCCCCTCCTTTTTTATAGAATGGCTATCCGATCCGCCATGAGATTAAACTGGCCTAACAAAATTACCTTGATTCGAATACTCTTTATCCCTCTATTTATGTTTTTTCTTTTGCTTCCCAATCAGTGGGGAGCTGTAGTAGCAATGGCCATCTTTGCAATTGCCGCTTTATCCGATGCTGTGGACGGTTACATTGCCAGAAGCTATAACCAAGAAACCACATTTGGCAAATTTGCCGATCCTTTGGCCGATAAATTGTTAATTACTGCCGCTTTACTATCCTTTGTTCAACTGGACAAACTGGGAGCGGTAACCGCCATGGTCATTATAAGCAGGGAATTTTTAGTCACCGGTTTACGTATTTTAGCCATATCGCAAGATGAGGTTATTCCAGCCAGTGTTTTAGGCAAGATAAAGACCCTATCACACATCGGGTTAGTTTTTGTTATTTTGGGAAATGAGTATTGGAACTGGGGAGCAATTGGAGCCACAATCCAAGTTGCTTTTGTGTGGTCGGCCATATCTTTGGCTTTACTTTCCGCCGCCGATTACTTTTACAAGAGCAGAAAACTGTTCAAAAAGGTTGCTTAAACCATAATTATTCTATCAAAAAAACCAAGTAAGTACTTTTGTAAAACAATCTTACCATAATTTACCCTCTTAGATTAAATTATTCCTCCCCGATGACCTCACGGGATACATGCTCATGGGATATTTCATCTGCTACTTTTATCTTCATACATCTTTCGATCCGCATCCTTTAGGACCTCTTCTATATCTAGATCGTTATCCGGGTCCCGAGGGCTTAATACTGGTAGCTCCAATCACCAATTTCAGATATGCTATACCGAACATAGGTTTGAGCATCGATTGGTATTACCATATGAATATTATCTCTAGTGAGGTGAATAAGAGTGCAAAAGCAAATGTTACTGGCAATTATTGTGGTGAGTGTAGCAAATTGATTTGAGTTTTACCAAGAGTGTCCTTATTATACACAAAATTAACCTCCAGTTCTAATTTGCAAACTGTCGTATAGAACGTACCACAAATGGGATTGTATATTCTGATTAAAAACTACCCGAACAATCCGGTCCAAATTGCCCACCCTGAGCCACGTGATAATGACCAATGCCAGCTTTCACAGACGGAGTTGCCTACTCTGTGGAACAGATTCCTGATAAGCTCCCCGTTCATCCTATAGGGTAAATTGTTTTTCTATCCGGGCCTTTATAGGAAGATTATCACTTTCGGGAGGTGCTGGCCAACCGGAACGGGGATGAAAGAGAATTAATTTTGTTGACCATTTTGCCCTCGTTATATATTATAATGGGTGGATTAAAATGGTTGATAAAAGCCAAGCAATTATGCGAAATAAAATCGGTAATAATATACGAAAATTGAGACAAAACAAGGGTATATCACAAGATCGCCTCTCTAAAGAGGCTGATCTAGCGCTGAACACCATTGTGAAAATTGAAACTGGTAGAGACTCTAATCCCACTGTACAGACTTTGGAAAAGATTGCCAAAGCACTTGATGTATCAACCGGTGACTTATTCAAAGAATAAACTTTATCTCTCATGGAATACAATAACAGAGATTTATCCTTCATAACTAACGAAGAAAGCCAAAGCCTACTGGATAGATTTAAGGTTTTAATAAAAG
>CAYUCE010000008.1:0-9765 GCA_964443275.1 uncultured Thermotogae bacterium
GGTATGGAACTAAAAAAGATTACCAACCAAGAGGTAGCAGATATCTTTTACACTATGGCCAATGCCTTGGAGATTAAGGGGGAAAATAGGTTTAGGATAAGGGCTTATCGGAATGCGGCCCGTTCGATCGAAAACCTTACCGAGCCTCTAGGAGATATACTTAAAGAGGGTGAGAAGGACCTATCTGATATCCAGGATGTGGGCCAATCCATTGCTGAAAAAATTAGAGAAATAATGGAAACTGGGACTTTGAAGCAGTACGTGGATCTTTCGGATGAGGTCCCCCGCGAGCTAACCGAGCTAGTAGATATTCCGGGAGTTGGCCCCAAGACCGTAGCCACCTTGCATGAAAAGTTAGGGGTAAACAATATTCAGGATTTAAAGCAAGTTTGTGAACAGGGTAAGTTAGAAAATTTGGAAGGTTTTGGAAAGAAGACCCAACAGAAGATCCTGGAAGGTATAGAAGAATTTAAGAAGCACCAAGAAAGGTTCAAATTATCTGAAGTGGAATCTATTGCTTCACCCTTGCTGGAATATCTAAAAGAAGTAAAAGGGGTGGATAAAGTTACTATCTGCGGGAGCTATCGGCGCAGGAAGGAAACCGTGGGAGATTTGGATATTTTGGTAACCGGTGAGCAAGATAGTCCAGTAATGGGTAGATTTACAAACTACGGAAGGGTTAAAGATGTGCTCCTAAAAGGTGATACTAAATCCAGTATAGTCCTAAAGAATGGGCTGCAAGTCGACTTGAGATTAGTCCCAGTCCAGTCCTACGGGGCGGCCATAATGTATTTTACCGGTTCTAAAGAGCATAATGTGGCCTTACGGGATAGGGCCAAAGAGGGTGGATACAAAATTAATGAGTACGGGGTGTTTGAAGGGGATGATCGGGTAGGGGGTGAAGAGGAAGAAGAAATCTATCAACTATTGGGCTGTGACTTTATCCCTCCGGTACTGAGAGAAAATAGGGGAGAAATCGAGGCTGCAACTGTTGGTAACCTCCCAAACCTAGTTAAGCTAGAAGATATTAAAGGGGACTGCCAGATGCATACCACCCGTTCCGACGGTAAAGAAACGGTTGAAAAAATGGCCGAGCAAGCGGTAAAGCTGGGCTATGAATATATCGGGATAACTGAACATTCCAAGGCGGTGCGGGTGGCAGGTGGTTTGGATGAAGAGGAGCTTTTAGAGTGGATTGGGATTCTGTCTAAAAAGGACGAAAAGATAGAAGGCATAAAGATCTTAAAGGGAATTGAAGTGGATATCATGGAAGATGGCCAGCTGGACTTGGCCGAAAAGGTGCTTAAGAAACTGGATGTTGTGGTAGCTGCTGTGCATTCTCACTTCAACCAATCGGAGGAGAAAATGACTGCACGGATCATTAAAGGTATTAAAAGCCCAGTAGTAAATATATTAGCCCACCCCACTGGGCGTATAATAAATAAAAGGGAGCCTTATAAAATTAACATGCAAAAAGTCCTAGAAGCGGCCGGTGACTTTAATGTATATCCGGAAATAAACGCCCACCCCTCAAGGCTTGATTTAAACGATGTCCACTGTCGGATGGCCAAGGATATGGGGCTTTCGGTAGTTATCAATACCGATGCACATCGAAGTGCTGAACTTAAATTTATGCGTTTTGGAGTGGATACAGCCAACCGGGGATGGTTGGAAGCTGAGGACGTGCTCAATACGAGGTCATGCCAAGATTTTTTAAAAATTCTCCATGCCTGAAAATAAGCAAAACAGAAAAACCGACCACCGGCATTCAGCCGGAGGGGTACTGATTAGATCCGATCGATCAAAAAAGATGGTATGCCTAATCCGCCCCCTGGAGACCGACCGCTGGCAACTTCCCAAGGGGATGATTGAGAAAACAGAAACCGCAGAGGAGGCAGCGGCTAGAGAAGTACAGGAAGAGACTGGATGTAAAGGCGAGATAGGAAGGTTTCTGAAGAAAATCGAGTATTGGTTTTACGAATCTAATGGAAATCAAAAAATTAGAGTTCACAAAACGGTAAAGTTTTATCTATTTACCTATCTGGAAGGTGACACCCGAAATAAGGACTCAAAAGAGATCAAAGAAGCTCGCTGGTTTGGGTTAGAGGAAGGTAAAGATAAGCTGACTTACCAAAACGAAAAAGAAGTACTAGCAAAAGCTATCCAGGCCATCAATGAATGAAAATAAGAAACTTAAGGACTATAAGAGCAATCCAAACACAGAGTTTAAACCGGCGGAAAAACTTACTGAAAAAGAAGCTGGGAAGCAGATGGAGGCCTTACGGGAGGGGATCCGCTATCACGATTACCGCTACTACGTATTAAACGATCCAGTCATCTCCGATGAGACTTATGATAAGCTGTTTTCCAGATTACAGGAGTTAGAGGAGAACTTTCCCCAATTTCGCACTCCTGATTCCCCTACTCAGCGAGTAGGGGCAGAACCATTAAGCGAATTTGAGGAAGTAGAGCACACCCGGCCCATGTTGAGCCTTGATTCCTCCCATAAGTCTGAACAGGCGGTAGATTTTGATCGATTTGTGAAAGAGCAGTTAGATACTAACCATCTAGAATACACAGCAGAGCTCAAATTTGACGGCCTCTCTGTGGAGATTGTCTACCGGGACGGCGTTCTAGATTACGGAGCCACTCGAGGAGATGGAATCAGAGGGGAAGACATAACTGAGAACTTAAAGACCATTGGCTCCATCCCCCTGAGATTGCGGGAAAGCGGGCGGGGGATCCCTGACCTGTTAGCGGTTCGAGGGGAAGCCTTTATGCCCAAGGAAGGTTTTATCAAGCTGAACAAAGAAAGGACACAAAGTGGGCAAGATCCTTTTGCCAACCCTAGAAATGCCGCCGCAGGCAGCCTGCGGCAACTGGACTCTCAAGTAACCGCCCAGCGGCCTTTGGATATCTTCTTTTACGAAATACTGACTGTGGAGGGGGCTTCTTTTGAAACTCAATGGGAAGTACTTACCGCCCTTCCTAAGTGGGGGCTTAAGGTAAATGAATATATTAGGAAGTGTTCTGATATTCAGGAAGTACTCGACTTTCACTCTCAAATGACAGAGCTTAGAGAGGACCTTTCCTATGAGATTGATGGGGTGGTGATAAAAGTAAACTTTTTGGCTCAGCAGGCCGAGCTCGGTCAGAGGACTAGAAGCCCTAGGTGGGCGTTTGCTTATAAATTTAAACCCCGCCGTGAGGTAACTAAAGTAGCGGATATAATCATCCAAGTGGGACGAACTGGTATGCTTACCCCCATTGCTTTGTTGGAACCGGTGGACGTGGGAGGGGTAACCGTATCCCGGGCCACCCTACATAACTACGATGAGGTAAGAAGAAAAGATGTAAGAGCAGGGGATGAAGTTAAGGTGGCCCGGGCTGGGGACGTTATTCCCGAAGTGATCGAACGGGTTGATCAAAGGCCGGAAGAAGAGAGGGGGCAAAAGTTTAGGATGCCCCCCAATTGTCCGGCCTGCGGTGCCCAAGTGATAAGAGAGGGAGCCTATTATTTTTGTTCTAATGATCTATCTTGTCCCCCGCAACTGAAAGGCTCAGTGGAACATTACGGGGCTCAAGGGGCAATGGATATAGAGCATTTAGGCAGTAAGACCGTTAAGCAATTGATGGATGCTGGGTTGATAGAAGAATCGGTTGCTGATTTGTACGATATTACCAAAGATGATTTATTGAAGCTAAATAGGTTTGCGGAAAAGTCGGCCCAAAACTTACTTAACTCCATTGAGGAAAGCAAAGAGGTTGATCTGGACAGGTTCATTTACGCTTTAGGTATCCGCCACGTAGGAGAGCATGTGGCTAAAGTCCTGGCCCAGGAGTTTGGTAAACTAAAAAACATAAGGAAGGCTCGGCTTGAGGATCTACAATCTATCAAGGAGATCGGGCCGCAAATAGCCCAGTCCATTGTTGATTTCTTTGCTCAAGAGAGTAACCAGCGAGTGATTGATCGGCTTCTGAAAGCGGGAGTTAACCCCCGGCCTGTCCACGCCGAAGGAGTATTGGAAGATTTGCGGTTTGTATTGACTGGCTCGTTGGAAAAATTTACCCGAAAAGAAGCAACCGACCTTCTGGAAAAACTGGGAGCTAGAGTTACTTCATCGGTAAGCAGCCGGACTGATTACTTGGTGGCCGGAGAAAATCCCGGTTCGAAGCTGGACAGAGCAAAAGAAGAAGGGGTGAAAATTTTCTCCGAAGAAGACTTTTACCAACTTTTGGGAGAAAAAGCGGAGTTAGAAATCTAAACTGGCCAATATTATTGTGGTCAATGTTGACCTAGCAATTTTTCTTTGCTATGGTTAGCTAAATTAATTCAAAGTCCATTTGGTACAAAAACCTGAAAAAAGGTGGCCTCACATATATTTTCGAAAGTAGATAACTTCTCGGTGATTTCAGAATGTACATGATAATTGTAGGTGCAGGGGGGATAGGATCATCTCTTGTGGAGATAGCGACTCGGGAAGGTAATAACGTGGCGGTAATTGAATCCGATAGGGAAAAAGCCGATGTCCTTTCCAGAAAATACGATTGTTTGGTATTAAACACCGACGCTAACTCGGCCGAGGTCCTAAAGGATGCCGGAGCAGAGAAGGCCGATGCCCTAGTTGCTACCACCTCGGATGATGCTACCAATCTGATGATCACTTCTTTGGGAAATGAGCTGGAAATTTCTTCCTTGGTTTCGGTAGTAAACGATAAGACCCATGCCGAGCTGTTCCGCAAGTTGGGGGCTAACGTGATGGAGAACCCGGACGAGATTGTAGCTGAATATTTGTATAATGCCGTAAAGAGGCCCAAGATAAAAGATTTTATCACCCTCTCCGGCGGGGCCCAAGTCTTTAAGGCTACAGTAACCGAGCGTTCTCCACTTTTGGACAAAACCTTGGAACAGGTTGGCAAAAGCGGTCACCTACCTCAATCCACTCTGATAATAGCCATTGAACGGGGCGGAGAGTTGGTCATCCCTACCGGTAAAACGGAGGTTAGATCCGGGGATTTGATCACCGTCTTCTCCAAACAGTGGGCCTCCGATGAAGAGGTAAAAAAACTTACCGGATGAAGATCTCACCCACTTTCCAGATTGTACTGAAAAATCTGGGACTTTTAGTCCCTTTAGTAGGGGTTATGGCTCTACTGTCTTTGATCATTCCCTTAATCTTTAAAGAATATTTCACCATTCTTCCCTTGCTGGTAACCGCTGGCATCTCTTTCGCCCTGGGAGGAGTGCTTTATTTTCCGTTTAAGAAGGCTCCTGATGCCAAGCTAAAACATGGGATGATCATTGCCGGCTTGGGGTGGATTATTGTTGCCACCTTGGGTTCCTTACCCTTTTTCTTTATAGCTGCCCAGGTCGCAAATCAACCGGACATACCTCAGACCTTACTTAATTTTCTGGATCCGCTAAATGGCTTTTTTGAATCCGTGTCCGGATATACTGGAACTGGGCTTACTATGACCGTACACGAAAATTTGTTGCCTCACACCCTGCAGTGGTGGCGATCTTTTACTGAATGGGTAGGTGGGGTGGGGGTGATAGTCCTTATGCTCTCTATCATCTACGTGCCTGGGCGGGGTGCCTACAGCCTGTATTACGCCGAGGCCCGGGAAGAGAAGATTCATCCTTCTGTAATATCTACGGTAAGGACTATTTGGTGGATATTCACACTTTACACGGTGGCCAGTACAATTTTGCTATGGATAGCCGGGATGCCTCTCTGGCATGCGTTAAACCATGCCATGACCGGTATTGCCACCGGAGGATTTTCTGTCACCGACAATAGCATGGCCACCTACAATAGCCCCCTGATCGAGCTGGCACTTATACCGATCATGATATTTGGAGCTATTAGCTTTGCCGTACATTACGATCTGTTGAGAGGGCGGCTGGAGCAATTTCGAAAGGATCTGCAGATCAGGTGGCTGCTTGCCTTTCTGGCCATGGGGACTTTATTCTTGGCGGCTGAAAATCTTTTAACCTTGCAGCCTCTACTTTCTTTGAGGCAATCCCTGTTTCAATTTGTCTCCGGGATGACCTGCACCGGGTTTCAAACTGCCAATGTTCAAAGTTGGAGTCATGCTGCTCAACTACTAATGGCTGTAGGGATGGTGCTGGGAGGAGCGGCCGGTTCCACGGCGGGGGGGGTTAAAACCTTGCGGGCCATTCTGTTGATCAAAGGTGTTCAGTGGCGATTCAAAAAGATCATCTCACCCCCTACTGCTTTGGTAAGGTTTCGTTTGGGATCTTCCTCATTTGACGAGGTGCAAGCCAACAGGAGGATAGAGAATGCGAGCGTTTTATTTTTCTTGTGGGTAATATTTTTAGGGGTAGGAATTGTGATACTGGCCCATACCGTTCCCAAAGAATATACTTTGAGTAATATTATCTTCGAGACAGCCTCTGCTCAAGGGAATGTAGGCCTTTCCACCGGGATCACCGGCCCCGGAATGTCTCAAATTGCCAAACTCACCCTCTGTTTTAATATGTGGATAGGAAGGTTGGAAATAATTCCCGTGCTCTTATTAATTCGATCCATATTTCGGGGAGTGGATTAAAGTGTTTAAAAACGTAAATAATCGGGAGTGGTAGTGAGCATGAAAAGAATTTCCTTTATAGCTTTATCACTCGTTTTTGTTGCTACCCTGTTCCAAGTGACCTGTTGGGGAGCTACACTTGAAGAGATAATTTTTAACATAACTCTTAGCGGGGGTCTATCTGCAGGTCTAGATTTTTCGATAAATTTGGATGACCACACTTACCTTCGAACCGGCCTTAACTTGGGAATAGATGTTTGTACTCCTCATCCCCAATTCTTCCTCTGGGGTAGGTTAGTGTACTTGTTTAGTGTAAACCCTCAAAGTAAACTTTCCTTTTACGGGGGTGGAGGCTTGAGTGGCCTATTAGCACTTACCGGCCAAATTCCCCACCTGAAGTTTTTTCCTGAAGCTGACTTAGGACTCAAATATAGAGCAACCGATGTAATTAGCCTTTCGGGCGAACTTCGATTTTATCTTCCTCCTTCTGACCAGCAGTCAAGAAATAAAATTCATTTGATTGGATTTAACTCCGGGATAGGTCTGTTAACTGAATAAAACTCTCCTCTATAGGTTTTTTAGTGTGGGCAGCATAGCCGTTATGCTTTAGGGTAATAATTGCTCGATGGTGTGTGAGGCTTTTAGAAGGTGGCGGTCTTTCCCATAATGTGCGGTGAGCTGAAGACTAAAAGGCATACCATTCTGGTCCTTATCAAACGGTATGGTTATGGCCGGTACTCCGGTAAGGTTAAAGGGAGAGGTATTTCTTAGCAGAGCTCGGCCTACATTTAGAGCATGTCCATCTATCTTTGCTGTTTCTTGGCCTCTTTGAGGGACTGTAATTTGGAGAGTAGGAGTAGCCAACACATCTATCTTTTTAAAAACCTGGCTTAATTCTGAAAACATCTTATGGCGAACCCGTTGAGCTTTAACTCTTAGGTAAGCAGGGATGAATAGGCCAGCTAGGAGTCGATTATATACGTCCTCGCCCAGCTTTGACCCTTGCTTAATCAACCGGTGAAAATGAACTCCTACCGCCTCAGGGCCTGAAGTACAAAGGTACACAGATGGGGCTAATTTGTGGGATGGAAGTTTAACCGGGATTAGGTCAGCTCCTTCTGCATTTAGCTTATCAAGAGCTTTATGGTAGGCAGCTTTTACTTTCTTATTTATACCTTCTAAAAAGAAGTTGGCCGGAACCCCGACCTTCAAATTATCAATAGATCCTTCTAAATCGGAGGTGAACAGGCCCGGTTGATCGGCCATGATCTCGGCTACCAAAGCAACTTGTTTAACTGAGCCAGCAAGAGGGCCCACGTGATCTAAAGTGTATCCTAAAGGGAAGATTCCTTTTAAGGGAAGTAGTCCAAAAGATGGTTTATAACCTACAATTCCACAACAAGCCGCCGGTATCCGGACTGAACCTCCGGTATCAGTACCCAAAGCAAAACTTGACATTCCAAAACCAACTGCAGCAGCGCTTCCCCCGCTGGAGCCACCGGCCAGGTAACTTTGATTAATCGGATTAGCCACTGTTCCATAATGTGGGTTCTCACTTGTGGTACCAAAGGCCAGCTCATGTAAGTTAGTGGCCCCAATCACCACTGCCCCAGCCTTGCGGAGCCGACTTACTGCCGGAGCTTCAAAGCCGTAAGGGGATTTGTCGAAAACCACAGAACCTGCGGTCATCGGATGACCGGAAATGGCAATTAGATCCTTAATTGCTGCTGTTGTTCCCCACAGAGGAAGCTCTGATCGATCGCTTCCTTTAAGCTCTTCAGCTTCTTTAGAAGCTCGATCTTCAAATACTTGAATAAAGACGTTGGTACTCGGATAAGAATGGATTGTAGCAAGCGATTTTTGGGTTGCTTTAGGGGGCGAGGTTTTCTTATCCTGGTTGGAAAAGTCCGTCCATGTAGAGCCGGCATTTGAGGGTAGGTCCTGATTAGTTAGCGATTTGTTTAAAGTAGCCCATTTTGGCTGTAAAGCAAAATTTCCCACTTCATCTTCACGGTTAAGTGGTTCAATTAAGCGGCCTTGGACTTCCAACTGCTCTTGTAATTTTGCTAACTGTGAATCAGAAAGCGAAATCCCATAGTTAGAAAGGAAGGAGAGAATATTATCTGCAGAGTACCTCACATCAACACCTGCTTTGAACCGGGAAACTAATGGCCTAGATTGGTCGATCCTCAGATAGCTTTCTGCACTTTTCCCGCCTTTATACAGCGGGTGCAGACCAACGTTTTCTTCTTTTTGCCTTCATGCCATACTTTTATCTTCTGCAGGTTTGGCTTACGCTTTCGTTTGGTTTTCTTTCCCGAATGGCTTACGTTATGTCCAAAGTCTGGACCTCTTCCACATATTTCGCATGCCTTAGGCATTTATAATCACCTCTTTACAACGCTTTCGAATTTCACTTCAGCAACTGGCCTCTGCGCATATAGTGGTTCAAGCTCTAATAATTGGTCACTTTTGCCCGTCTTTATCCTTCTTTGACCAAGCCGGCCTACGGTGAAGCTGGAAGGTAAGTTAAGTGAAGGAGGAGCTGTTATCCCACCCACTTTTTTAATCTCTTTTCTATACTTTTTTGCCCCCGATCCGATAAAAAGCCAGGGGATATCATCACTGGCTTTACCGGCTTTTTCGAAAACTTTCTCTTTCGAGGTAGAGCTTTCCCTAATTACCTTTTTGCCCTGTTCAAAGAGCGCTTGATAAACCAGGTTTCTTCTGTCCATAATGAGCACGCAAATTTTCCCCGGCCAAAAAGACACCCTGGCCTGATAGGTTTCACAAGTGGGAACCCCGATCAAGGGGACGCCGAGAGAGAGGGCTAATCCCTTCGCAGTCGCTATCCCTATTCTAAGACCGGTAAAAGAACCGGGGCCTGTGGATACAGAAATCAGTTCAAGATCTTTTTTCTCTACCTCGGTTACTTTAAATAGTTTATCTACGGAGACCAGCAGCTTTTCCGATTGACTCATGGCTGCCTGATAGGTTAGCTCTCCTAACAGCTTTTCCCCATCGGCTAACCCCACGCTCCCTATTTCGCAAGCTGTATCTATGCCCAGAGTTATCATGGTGAGCTGATTTTATCGAAACCCTGTCTATATTTCAAGAAAACTTCCGGTTGTTTTTTATTAATTCGGAGGACGAACTTTTACCTTGGGTTGGTATACCTATACTAATCTGCAGTGTTCAGCAAAGGGAGAGAAA
>CAYUCE010000008.1:9865-14369 GCA_964443275.1 uncultured Thermotogae bacterium
AGAAAATTTTCTTTCCCTAAAGAGTAGCGCAAGTGCAAATGATGAGTCTTTCTCTGAATTAATATAGTTTCATAATTGAAAAATTGGTAAAAGATAAATATTCTTAAGGCGAGGATTAGTATCTTCGAGGGAGGTGAGTAACAAAAAGTAGCTGGTAGCTTTGGGTGGTGCAAATATTTTGAACCGAAAGCTATTGGCAAAAGGTAGATATGCGACGCAAAGAACTAGCTTCTCTAATTGATCATACGGCGTTAGGACCGGCTATCTCTATAACAAGGGTAAAGAGCTTATGTAAAGAGGCATCAAAATATGGTTTTTATGCGGTTTGTGTCAATCCCTATTATGTTCGGTTGGTAAGTGGAGAGCTTAAGGATACCCAAGTAAAAATCTGCACGGTCATTGGCTTTCCCCACGGTGCTCATTCACCTCAGGCTAAGCTATTTGAAGCCAAGCAGGCAGTGGACGATGGGGCGGATGAATTGGATATGGTCATAAATATCGCCGCCCTAAAAGAAGGTGATTACAAGACGGTATTAGAAGAAATAAGGTCTATACGGGAAGAAACCAAGAAAAAGGGAACTAAAGAGACTGTGCTTAAAGTCATCTTGGAAAATACCCTTTTAGAAGAGGAAGAGAAAGTATCCGGATGTATCTTGGCTAAGGCAGCCGGGGCGGATTTTGTCAAAACGGCAACCGGATTCGGCCCCGGAGGAGCCACCGCCCAAGATGTGAAGCTGATGCGCCAGGCGGTGGGTCCTAAGATGGGGATTAAAGCTGCCGGAGGGATAAAGACTTATCAGGACTGTATAGAGCTAATTGAAGCCGGTGCAAATCGGATAGGAGCCAGCTCGTCAGTAGATATACTAAAGGGTGCACCTGATTAAGGGTACTTATGGCCATAGATAAGAGCCACGCTTTTGTTATAAGGTCCATTGATTTTGGAGAAAGCGATAAGATCATCACCGTCTTCAGCCGGGAATACGGCAAGTTCTCTTTGATAGCTAAGGCAGCCAGGAAGACGGACAGCCGCTTCGGGAGTGCACTTGACCTCCTTACCCTAAACGAGCTTATCTTCTATCAGGGTGAGAATCTCAAATTTCTATCCGACGCGGATCAGATTAATAGTTTCTCCCACCTAAAAGCGGATTTAGATAAGCTGGAAATATCCTTACGAATGGCCCGGGCATTAAATCAATTGACGGAGGAAAGTCAAAAAGAGCCCAAAATATTCTGGCTTTTTGAAAATGTTCTAAAACACTTGCAAAGATCGTCCAAAAATTACCAAACTTTCGAGCTGGGGTTCTTGCTGAAACTTATCGAGATACTGGGGGTGGCTCCTCAACTGATGGTTTGTGTAAAATGTGAAAAGGACCTGCAAGATGAAGGTCAAATCTACTTTGCCCCTTCCAGCGGAGGGGCAGTTTGTGAGAAATGCCGATCAAACGGGGCGATAGCGATTGAGAAAGATATCCAGCTAAGCCTGGCCAAGATTAGCAAACTTCCCCCCCATAGATTAGATCGTATAGCTTTATCTAATCAATCACTGGCAATCAGTAAGAAGCTACTCCAAAGATTTATCTCCTATCATTTCCGGCCGTTAAAATTATTTGGGGAAGATCCCTCCATTTGATCTAATTGCTCTTAAAGCTAAGTGATTGCTACTGTTTTCTAATCACCAGATCGTTTGGATTTATGACAAACTGGCCTATCTTTTGAGCTCGAGCTGCGTTTTGATAAACGTCAGTTACGATTATTTTACCCTTAGGTTGGTCTTCTAAGGGGACCAGTTCAATTAACTGGCCCGTATTGGGATCCACAAGCTGTTTAGCTGTATATACTAAGAAGATATCATCGACACCTACCCCGGCCTGGGTTCCGCAGGTCGTACCTTCACCGATATCTCCAATCCAGATAGTATTACCTTCTACACTCACTACCCGACATTTAAGGCCTTCTGTCGCCTCTTCCTCTGAGGTTTCTTCTCCACCAGTGTAAGCCTGCTCCTGATTTAAAAGCTGGGGACCAACCTGGGCCAGTTTAGCGCTTAATTCTTCGGTCATCTGGTTTATGGCTTGATCCATTACCTTTCCCACTATGGTATCTGCAAACTGTTTGGTGCCCACCGTTATTTCGTTTACCCAAGCTGGGGGTGCGGAACCCAGATTAATGGAGAAGTTTCTGGTAAGTACTGTGGTCCACGATCCGCCTACCCATTTTTGGAGTTGGGCAGTGTAGGTTCCTGGAGATAGAGGGGGTGTGGAATAGGTCCAAGTTACGCAAGGTGCGGATAAACTGCTGCTTGAAGGGGATGAAACCCAACCCACACTGGGGATCCGTACCCAAAACCAATTCATAGGAGTGGGATCACGGTAACCAAAGTTAATTACTTCGCCCTGATAATAGCTGTTTTTATCCGTTAAAAATCCTCCTGTACATACGCTGGTTCTTGCTTGAGTGAGGGTACTTATTAGTCTTCCGGGAGCCAAAGTGAGGCCGGTTTGCCCCGAATCCTGTGTGGTTATTGAACTGGCAGCCATGATCTGAGAGGTATAAGGACTTATTATCCTAAAAGAGGCATCGATAGTCACCGTAGCGCCGCTCACCTTTATGAATCCTAGACTTACACTGGTTTCCGTGATGTCTATTTTGGTCACCGCACCCGCAATCAGAGCGTTGGCTCCGATGATTCTTCCCGCCTGCGCCAAATTACTTGAAATGGCCGGATTAAGATTTCGCTCCGCTAAGATGCTCTCAAGTTCTTGTCGCTCTAATACGGTAAAGCCCTGATTTACCAGCTCTTCAACTAAACGATCAGCCACTCCAGCCCCTACATTTGCCAGTCCCGAGCCAGATCGGTCCTCAAAACGCACTACCGCTATTTTGATATTTTCTAAGGTGGAAGTAGCTGCTTCCGCGTAAAAAACATTGGTGCCCAAGACGAAAATTAAACACAACAGGCCGATTAGTAAACTAAAGTATTTTACTTTCTTTACCAGCACTTTGATCATCCTCCGGTAGATAAGATTTTAGCAAGCTTTGACCGGGAAACAAAACGCAAACTGAGGTTATATTGATCTAGCTAAAGATTTACCCTTTTCATTTGCTCTCCTTATTGTAAAGGGAGAAAAATTTTTCTCCCATTTAAGTTTAGATGGATGGTTTCGAAGGAATTAAAAACGGAAGCTACTTGGTTGGATTAATATAGCGTGATTAAACAAAGCTTGTCAAGAACACTCAGTCAGTTGATTATCCAACCAAATTTGGGGTCTGGTCGGTCTTTCTCCAATTAGCTTTTTTCCCAACTGGGCACTTACCTCCGGAAATTTATCCCTGACCTCCTTTTGCAGATCGCTAAAACTTTGCGATTCTAGGAGAGGGATAGGTACTTTACCTGAAGTAATGTTTTGGGCAGAAGCTACCACCCACTGGGCCAAAAGTCCCAGACGCAAGGCGGCAAATCCGGGTCGATAACCGTCGGATTCCCGTTCTCTTATCCCTTCTACATCTTTTTCACCCAACGTAACTTCCTCCTTTTCCGTACTCTTTACTTCTAAGGCGTATTTTTCATTATTCGGCCTACTTATATGTAAATCCACTCCCTGTATTGATTTCTCATCAATGGTAAATCCCAGCTCCTGAAATGTTTTGCCCAAAAGTTTCTGGAATATCTTGCCGTATTGGTCCGGATAAATATTTTTGATCTCACACAAAGTCTGATAAGTTCTTGGGTCCATGGGTTTTTAAGTTATGGTTATTTCCGGTCCCTGCCTCGGATTCCAACCTTCAAAGTTAAATACGTTTTTCTTCTTTACAATATGCTTTTTTAAAGCATTCATAAACTCACTATCCATAGTACTTATGATTACCTGAACCTCTCTTGCTACCTCATCATTAATTACTTCGGCTAGTGATTCTTTATATGTCCGGTCCAAGCTCTGCGAAGGATCATCCAGTATCACAAACCCTAGACGGTGGGATTTATCAGCTTGTTTGGCCAGGCCTAAAAATATTGCCAAGGCCGCCTGGTTTAAGTCCCCTTGATTGTAAAAGGTGCTTGCTGGTAATCTATCTTCTCTCCCGCCTTGGGCCAGGACCTCGAAATCCACCGGGTCTACTGTTAAGTTTGGATAATCCTGCCTGGAGGTGAGTTTTGTAAATAGGTTTCCGATGTCATCTCTGGCCCTTTTAAGCCTCCTTGTGGCCCTCTGATTCAGATCCTCTTCCAAAATAGACTGCAGGATGCCTAATTTTTTTACTAAATTATACGCCTTTATCCGGATTTTCCGAATTTTCTTCACCGCCGGATTGATGGAGATTTTCGAAAACTTGTCAATTTCTTCTTCTAATCTAAGTACCCCGTCAATTACCTTAAGCTTCTCCACTTCGTCTTCAATTTGGTCAAGTTGCTTATTATAATTGTTTACTACCTTTTGAATTTTGGTAAGTTGTTTAGCTAAAGCGGTAAGCCTTTTTTCTATTACCTTGGCCGGGTCCTCATCCGATC
>CAYUCE010000008.1:14469-46965 GCA_964443275.1 uncultured Thermotogae bacterium
GAGACCAACCCAGCCAGGGAGTCGGAAGTTCTTAGAGACTTTTTGGCCTTTGCCAACTGGCCTTTTAAATTAGCTTGAACGGATTGAATTTGGTCCAGAAGAGCCTGGGGCTCATTTACTTTTACTTTCTCTAATTGGGCCAGAAATTTTTGGTTTTTAATCTTTTCTAGTTGATCAAGCTGGTTTCCTCTTTTTTTCTTTAGGCTTTCAAAAGTATTTTTGTACTCTTCAAGCTGTGCTTTTTTAGCCCGAATCTTGTTTAACTTACGAGTGGAAGGGTTCTGGTTTCTAACTTTTCGGATCTTGCTGCGTAAGTTTTTCAAAAATTTATCCCTTTTTTCTAAATTGTCCATCCCCTCTTCCTGTTTATCTTCCGGGTATTCACCTTGATCCTTTAAGGAGAGTTTAAATTGTTCAGCCAGCTTGTTAATCTCCTCATTTATTTGGGAAAGCTTTTCTTTGGCCGCCCGATGGGAAAAATCCCCTTCGGCAAGACCGAACTTCGCCCCCTCTTGTAATCTACTCTTTTTTCTTTGGTGTAGGTCTTTCCATTTAGTTTCTAGTCTCGCTTCCAGGTTCAGATACGGAGAGGTGAATCTATCTTTGATGCTTTTATTTAAGTATTTTTCCCCTAAGCCGATTGCATCCTGAATATTTTGTAAGCTTGATAGGCCCAAAAGGCGGTAAAAAGATTCCCGGCGTTCCCCTGGCCTGCTAATAATAAGATCTCGGATTGATTCCTGATGAAGATGAACGGAGGAAAAGAAATCCTCTATTTCAGCCCCTAGATAGGACCAAATCTTTCCCTTGCTTTTAATTTTTGGCCCCTCGGCGATCTCCATCACCAGGGAATCTTCACTATTTCTGGTTAAAGTTATCCTCTCCTGGCCGGATTCCAAGGTGAGGGTTACTTCAGCTTCGGGTGATCTTTTATTAACGATGGCCCAATTCTTTCTCTCTCTAAGGCTGGTCCTATTTATGTTGGCCACTTGATCGCCGTAAATACACCATTCAATAGCGGTAAGAAATGAACTTTTGCCGCTTCCATTAGGTCCACTAACCAATATAAATGGTGAGGAGAGGTCAAAGCTCTGCTGGGTCCGAAAACCCCGAAAGCCACTTATATCAATTTTCTGTAGGCGGAACTTATCAGGCAATTCTCTAGAGTAGATTCTTTAATTCGTTCATGTGAGTATTCCATTCTCTTTCCATTGACTCGATTTTTTTGGTAAGCAACTTCTTTATACCTTCTGTGGATTCCTGTTGGTAGGCCTTTTCCAGCTCTTCTTTTAAAGCAATTAGGTCCTTTGCCTCCTGTTCATTGCTTGCTCTTTTTCTAATTTCTTCTTTCCAATTCATTAGCTTTTGGTTTTAGGACATATCCCGCGGTAAGCACAATACTCGCAGGCTCTGTAGCTAGGATCTGTGGGAAAGTTTCCCTGCCTGATTCCTTTCGCCGCTTCTTCAATCTTTTCCACTGCTTTGTTAAGCATTTTTTGATTAATTCTAGCTTTGCCTATTATCACCTTGGGGGTCAGGAATCTAAGTTGTAGGTGATTGGGTAACTCACCTTTTATCCTCTGGTAAGCAAGTGAATAGATAGCTAATTGAAGACTGTCTTTTGTTCTTCTGTCCGCTTTTTCTTTATCCTTTAAACTAGAGGCTTTGTAATCTATTAGTATAACTTCCTCTTCATTTCGATCGATTCTATCCCATCTTCCCACTACCCGATTGTTACCTTGCATAAAGGAGAAATCTTCCTCCACTCCCACAATTTGGTTGCCGTTTTCTAATTCATAGTTATAAAAATTTTCCAAGGCTTTTTTACCTTCCTCAAATCTTTGATCTTCATGTTCCCTACTTATAAAACCTTCGTTAATCCAAACCTTTTCAAAAACTTCGATCAAATCACTCAAGGGGGGGATTTTTTCGTTTTTCCTTTGAAGGTTAAATAGTTGAACCGCCTCGTGGATAGCCTGTCCATAAATCACGGAGTGGTGCTGGGTAATGGGGACCCTGAGTATATGTATAAACTTGTACTTGAGCGGGCAGGTTAGATAATCGTCAATCTTGTAATGGCTCAAGTTTAGAATTTCATCAGGCCCCATCTGGTAATCGAAAAATAGCTTTCGTTCCGGTGGTGGTGCATGGCGTTTGACCGCTTCCAGCGGCAGTTTCTTCTGCACCTGGAGGGCAGAAGAAGGCAAATCGATAGCTTCCATCACAAACCTGCTTACCTTTTTGGTTCTTTTTCCACCGTAATCTTTCCCGCAGGTCAAGTAAAGTTTCTCGCAGGCTCTGGTCATAGCCACGTAAAAAAGACGCCTTTCTTCCTGAAGATGAAAGTCACCTTCCGGCAGCCTTTCCTTTACCAGCTCATCCGGCAGTTCAATTGGCCTACTCCGGCTGCGGGTGGGGAACCGAAGTTTTACCAGCTCAGGAATGAAGACCACCTTAAACTCCAGACCTTTCGCCTTATGAACTGTAAGTACCTGCACCACATCCTCGTCCCAATCTGCTTGATCACAAGACGGGTCATCACCGGATTCGATCAAAAGATCCAGGTGTCTTACAAATTCCGGTACCAGATCGTAAGGAGCCACCTCAGAGAAGTTTTCAACTATTTCAAAAAACTTGGCGATATTTTGAAGCTTCCGATGATCTCTGGCCGACTGTGAATTGGCTAACCTGGAGAGGTATCCGGTATCTTCCATCAAATACTCATATAAGACCTCCCCGGTAGGCCGCTGGCTACTTTTATCTATGTACTGATCAACGTCCTTAACAATTTTTTGGATAGTAGCTTCCTGATGGGGTTCTATTTCCAATTCATCCCCGGAATTAAATATCTGGTAAAGGGCCCGGTTTTTTTTGTGAGCACGGTTTAGACAGCTAAGTAAGACTTTGGGATCAAGCTGGTAAAGTTCGGAACTGGCAAGGAAATGGAGACTTCTTGAATCCTCTGGGTCCGATATCACCCTGAGAAAAGAAGTGACCAGTTTAATCTCAGGGCGATCGTATAACCCCTGACTGCCCGAAAAGCTCCAAGGTATCTTCTTTAAGTTAAGCGCTCTCAGGTAGGGATCGGCTGATTTGTTGCGTCTTAATAGAATAGCAAAATCTGTATATTGATAGCCCTTATCCTCGATTAATTCCCGAATCTTTTCAGCTATGAAGTCGGCTTCGCTGGATAAGGTGTCAAAGCGCTTGAATACCACCTCTTCTCCTTCAGCCGGAAATCCGGTGAGCTTCTTATCTATATCGTTTTTCTCTTCCAGTCTTTCTGGGTTGTTATGCTGGATTAGTCTGTATGCTTTGTCCAGGATGCTCTGTCGAGACCGGTAATTTTTGGTCAGCACCACCAGCTCGCTTTCCGGGTAGTCTTCTGTAAATTCCAGTATATTGCTTATACTAGCCCCTCTAAACTTGTAGATAGATTGGTCATCATCTCCAGCCGTGGTGATATTGTTACCGGGAGGTCCTAAAAGCTTCACAATTTGATACTGAGCATAATTTGTATCCTGAAATTCATCTACTAATATGTATTTAAACTTCTGTTGATACTCCTTTAGTACTTCCGGATGGTTTCTAAAAAGCTTCAGGGTGTAAAAAAGCAGATCTCCAAAGTCCATTTTGTCCTGTTCTTTTAGAAGTTGTTGATATTTTTTATAGGTACGGGCAATCTCCATCTGCCTTTGGGCTTGCTTTTTGAGCCCTTCATCTTTACTGTTTGCGGATTTTTCCGAAAGTTTATTTGCATAATCTAGGTATTCATCCCAGCCCACGTCTTCGTCTTTGGCCCGATTAATGACCCCTAGTAGAGCTCGTATATGGCGAGTGGGATTGCCCAGCGGCCGGTAATAGTCCAGCGGAAACTCAAATAAATTCTCTTGAAAGAATATTACTTGTTCTGGTTGGGAAAGGATGCGGTAATTGGTATCCAGACCTAAAACCAAGCCGTTTTCTCGCAGTACCCGATCACAGAAGGAGTGGAAAGTGCTGATCCAGGAGTCAGTAGCTCCGTAGGGGACCAGAATGTCCACTCTTTCTTCCATCTCGGAGGCGGCTTTTTCAGTGAAAGTGAGAGCTAGAATTTCAGACGGCTTGGCCAGCTTTTGGGCGATTAGGTAAGCAACCCTTCTGCTGATAACGGTAGTCTTTCCGGTACCGGCACCAGCCACGATCAACTGGGGACCTTCTTCGTGGGTGACCGCTTTTTTTTGAGCTTGGTTTAGATCTTCTAGTAAGGCTTTAGTTGAGTTACCTTCCATGACAGGTTAAGTGTAAGAAAACGTAATGCATATAACAATCACTTTAGAAAGTCTTAAGTGTGGATTTCGATTATGTCCCCATCCTGTAAGATATGATCCCACTGAATTTGTTGGCCGTCATATTTACCGGATCCCCAAATCCGTACGTAATTTAGCTCAGAAGCAAGCTCCCTGTGTACGCTCCGGCAGGCATCGATTACCGTACTCCCTTGCGGTAATACGTAGGGTTTTTTCAAATCCGGTTGTTCACCCGGAACCTTGGTATATATTCTGATTATATTTAACCCTTCAAATACGGACCTTTTGAGCTGGTTCAGGCTTTCTTTTCTGTTTGCATCCACACAAATAACTGGGAATTCGTTACCTAGCTTCTCTGGAACTTTTAGAGTGTTTATCCCTCTTGAGGACATATCTTTTTTAGTTCCCAAAAAGACCGCCTTCTTGACTATTCCAAATACCCCGATTTCTTCATTATTTTCTTCTCCTTGAAGGTGGATACCCTGTTCATGCAGCAAATTAAGGGTCTTAGAAATATTTTCCTCGATATTATCATCAGCTAAATCGATGAGAATTAAAAGTAGGTCGGCTTTTCTAATCAAATTAAAAACCCAGCTTTCCGTATATTCCTCTGATATAGGGGGCATATCTATTAATTGAATCTGGATATCCTCATAGCTCATCATCCCCGGAAGTGGCTTGAAAGTGGAGAAGGGATAATCGCCCACTTCCGGAGTAGTATTAGTAAGCTTTTTAACCAAGGTGGATTTGCCGGAGTTTGGCAGTCCTACAAGCACTACTTGACCTGCTCCTTCCCGCTTAATGGAATCGGGCGTTTTGGTCTTGGCTGGGCCCTTTTTACCCGATTTCTTGCGAAGATTAGCCAGCCTCCTTTTAATATCCGCTTGGATATTTTCCGTGCCTTTGTGCTTGGGTACGGTAGAAAGCATCTCTTTTAAGGCTTCCACCTTTTCTTGTTTATCTTTAGCCTTCTGGTATTTTTCTTTTGCTTTTAGGAATTCAGGCGTCAGGTTTGCAGGCATATATCTCTCACCCCAGAAGAAATTCGCTAAATTTAACCCTAATTTATGTTATTCTTTTTATAGTCAATTGGCAAGCTATTTGTCAGCTAGAGGGCATTTGGGAGGCAATTTATGAGTTCTGTAATTAGATTAACGGTGTGTTCAAAATCATCCAGCCGCATGGTGCTGAGTGGTGAATGGATATATCTGCAAGGCACGGAGACTATCCCCGCCAGTACTCCTCCCCGGGAAAGATGAATGGAACCAGCATCAGTTCCTCCATAGGCGGGCCGTTTATATTGAAAAGGGATATCGTTTTTTGTGGCTACTTTCTCTAGCATTTTTACTACTTTCTGTTTTACCACAATGGATTTATCAGCTACGGTAAATGCCGGTCCCTTTCCCATCTTGACCGGCTGTCTTTTTTCTGAAACTCCGGGTACATCAGCGCCGATGGTTCCTTCCAAAGCAATGGCCAAGTCCGGCTCAATTTGAAAGGCCGCTGTCTTGGCTCCTCTCAATCCCGTTTCCTCACATACGGCAAAGTTCAGTACCAAGGTGGGATCGAAATCTGCAGATTGTAAGTTTTCTAAGGTCTTTATTAAAACTGCGCATCCTGCTCGATCATCGAAGGCCTTGCCTACCACGTAGGTTTCGTTAAGCTGCTTGAAAGGATAGTGGATGGTAGCAAAGGACCCAATTTTAATTCCCATATCTTGGGCCTCTTGTTTGCTCGTGGCTCCGATGTCAACGAATAAGTCTTCCATTTTCATAACTTTATCCTTTTCCTCATCTTTTTGGATATGGGGAGGAATGGATCCTATTATTCCTTTTAAGATTTTTCCACCTTCGTTCATTATGCTCACCGAATGGGCGGGGAGAATGCGCACGTCCCACCCCCCGAGATTGGTGAAACCTAGAAAGCCATTTTGGTCAATGTGGTTGATCATAAAACCTACTTCGTCCATATGGGCATCCAGCATAAGCTTGAAATCGCTGGTTCCCCGTTTGGTGGCCATTAAGTTACCCAATTTGTCGGTTCTTATCTCATCCGCGTAGGGTTCAATTATCTCATGTATAGTCTCCCTTACCGGGTCCTCAAAACCCGATACCCCAAAGGCGTCCGATAGAGTTTTCAAAAGTTTGATTGTGTCCATCAACTTACCCTCCTCTTACTTGTAGGATAGGAATTATCAAGGCTGCCTGACAACGGAAGGGGTCATTTTGAATTTTTAACATAAGTTGCTATAATCGAGTATGCTAGGTGTTATTAGGTGTCTAGGTTTTGGTATTAGCTTTTGTACTTGGGCTGTCGGTCTTTAGTTAACTGCTGGCTGCTTACCTCTAACATGCGCCTGTAGCTCAGTTGGATAGAGCGGCGGATTCCTAATCCGTAGGTCGGGGGTTCGAATCCTCCCAGGCGTACCAGAATTTCCTTAGCTTGTCTAATAGGGTTATCTTCAATAAGAAAGCGGGGATAATGGGCATTATTTTCTAATTTATAGTCTAGTTGGGGTGTGCATCACTGCGCGGAGTTGCTTTCAAAAGTATCTGTATGTTTTTTAATCCTTCTTTTCCATCTACTTCAGGTCTTCGTCCATTCTGTATAGCTTTTACAAAATCTGCAATTTCACCAGGGTAAGGGTTCATGGGGTTATATTTTAAATCTTTCTCATTGAAATATATCTCACCTTTTCCATGAGGGCCTAGAGTATCTTTACAGATGGCTTTTCCCTTCCTACCGTATATCTCCACTGCCGGCGTAGAATCAAAGAGTACTGAGCTGGTAATCTCCGCTGTAGCTCCAGATTCGAATTTCATCGATATTATAGCCGTCTCATCATTAGGACTATTCCAGAAATTATTGGCTATTAAGCCCTTCACTTCGATTACTTCGCCACAACTCGGTACCATCATCCAGCGAATTAGATCCAGACAGTGGGTTCCCACTGCAGCTAAACTCCACCATCTTCCAAGGCGGTTATTTGCCCTCCAGTTAGAATCATCTTCTGCTTTAGAGGTCCACTGAACCCTCATATGGTGGAGTTTGCCCAACTCTCCATTATGTACTTTAAAAGCTAGCTTTCGGTGACCGGAATGCCAGCGTAAGTGGTATGCTACCCCTAGTTTTACTTGATTCTCCCGGCATATTGATATCAATCTCTTTCCATCTTCAGCGTCGGTAACCATTGGCTTTTCCATCAACACGTGTTTACCTGCTTGTGCTGCTTCTATCCCGTATTCAGCATGAAGTTTATCCGGGGTAGTGATAATGACTGCGTCCAGGTTGGTATCGGTTAACAAATCGGAATAAGAAGAATAGGCGGGGTTAGAAGACAGGGCACCGTATTGTGAGGCAAAGCTCTCTGCTCTCTTTTGGCTCCTGCTAAGTACACTCCAAAAACTTGCCTCATTTATTTCATTTAAAGCAGGGGCTAATGACCTTCTGGCAATTTTTCCTGTGCCTATAATCGCAAAATTAATGGGCATATCTAAGGCTAACCTCCAAATGTATATTGATTTAATTTTATTACAATTGACCGAGCAATAGCCACCGGGTTTCAAGCTAATACTAAAGTTTAAACAAATTTCTAATGTACTATTAACTACTTTCCCACTGGTTATACATAACTATTTCGGATAGCTCCTTCCGCTCCGTATGTCTACTGCTCGGGGGCGTTGCAGGATAACCTAAGGGCAGTAAGCTTACTACCCTTACTTCTTTAGGTATATGGAGAATCTTTTTGACCTCATCCTCATCAAAAGCTCCTATCCAACAGGTGCCAAGTCCTTCCTCGACAGCTTTCAGGGTAAGGTGATCGACTGCGATAGTCACATCTACTAAGAATCCAGGATGACCACAAGGTAAGGTGTAATCAGGGTCAGTACCACAAGCCGCTATAACTACCGGTGCTTGAGCCACAAATCGTTGATTATTAGCGGCTTTGGCTAATTCTTCTCGTATTGTTTGATCCTTGACCACTATAAAACGCCATTCTTGACGATTCTTTGCCGATGGAGCTAATCGGCCTGCCTCTAATATTCTCTCCAGCTTTCCTTGCTCAATTTTTCTCTCGTCAAATTCACGCACGCTGTAACGTTTTTTAATTGCGTTTATAACTTCCATTTTCAACTCCTTCGTAATTAGAATCCGATATATTATTTTTCGCTTAACCCTAAACCCTATTCCTCAATTTTCCAAGTAGCAATTTGGAAAGGCTTAATTACCAGCTTATACTTCCCAGTGGTGAGTTTTATGTGTGAATATGAATATTTAAATGAGGAAAAGTGTCAACGAGAAGTTCTTGAGGGATCAGAGAAGGGTTACTGTTTACTTCATGAAGATTGGGACAACAAGGATGTAGAGAAAACCAGAGAGCAGTTTTATCAGGAAATAAAAGATGGAGAAACTAATTTCGAGGGTTGTGTTCTTCCTGGTTTTGATCTTTCTGAAAAGGAAATAGAGGAGAATTTAAACTTTAGAAAGGCACTTGTTAAAGCTAAATCAAAGTGGGATAATACTATATTTAAAAAAGAGGCAGACTTTGGGAGAGACCCAATCAGTAAAGGAGCATACTTTATATTCGCCCGTTTCGGCAAAGGGGCAGACTTTTTGGGAGCCAAGTTCAGCAAAGGTGTCTCATTCAATTCAGTTAAATTTATGCAAGATGCAGTGTTTACTGAAGTCACATTTTTGGGAAGGTCAGTCCAAATTTATAGGTACTATTTTCCGTATATTACGGTTGTCAAATACCCACTTTTACGGTCAAATTATTGCCCAAATTACCCACTTTAAGCTGTGTGATAATGTAGTCAACTTAACCGAGGGTGAAATGGTAAAAACTTGTTAGGATACTCTGGATTTTTAGATGACCATTCTCTGTAAAAAAGATCTGTCAAGGTTTATCATTCAACAGGCGTTTAGTATTGCAGATAGGGCATCTTTTACTTTTGAAGATATAATAAATCAAATAGAAAATCCCAAATCCAAAAATGAAGCCTACCCAACTGAAATATTTAGTGGGAGAAACAAATTGGTCACAATTAAGACAATACTTCTCACCTCTTAATTTTTGCCGTTCCTCTTCCTCTGACATCCTCGGCTGATAACCTTCTTTAACCACCTTCTCACCCCTTATGTTAATTTTTACTCTTTTATCTAACCCTAAACCATATTCCTCAATTTTACAAGGAATATTTGAGAAGCTTTTAATATCAGCTTATACTCTGTATTGGTGAGTTTATGCAGTGCAAATATGAGTATTTAAATGAAAAGCAATGTCACCGAGAAGCTCTTGAAGGTTCCGAAAAGGGCTACTGTATCCTCCATGAGGATTGGGAAAACAAGGATGAAGAGGAAGTAAGGAAGATTTTTTATCAAGAAATCGGGGGAAAAGTAGGTATTTTCGAGGGATGTGTTCTTCCTGGATTTGATCTGTCTAAACAGATAATAAAGCAAGATTTAAAATTCATAGATGCAAAGATAAAAGGAGGTATAGAGCTTACTGAGACTACAATAGAAGGAAAGGCTCTTTTAAATAACGCGGAAATCAGTGGAAGTGTCACATTTGATAGGCTGACAATCAAAGGTAATATTTGGTTTTTAGATACCAAAATAAAGGGAGGTGCTTTCTTTAGGGAGGCAGTTATAAAGGATGCCGCTACTTTCAGTTTTAAGGAAATCTCTTCACTTACTTTTAAAAATGCAAAATTTGAAAATATGCCAGCTCAAGAAGAAGCTTGCAGAGAAGCAAAAATAGTAAATGAAAGAAGAGGGGATAAAGAATTAGCTGACTATCATTTTTATAGGGAGATGAAGGCAAAGAAAAATCAACTAGGACCCGAATTCAATAGAAAAGATTGGCCATTCGGATGGCGGAAAAAGCTAAACAGATGGAGAGAAATACCATCCCGTATAAAATGGACGGATTGGAAAGGATGGTTACAACTTCCCCAAAGATTTTCCTGGTTCCTGGCGGATTTGACTACCGCTTTCGGGACAAGTTGGTTTCGTGTATTAATATCTTGGTTATTTGTAATTTCAGGCTTTGGATTTGGCTTTATCTTTTCCAATTATGGCTTTACTTTAAGGTGGCAAGAGTGGGGTAAAGGACTATATTTTAGTTTAGCTGCTTTCACTACATTGGGATACGGGAACTTAGCTCCACAATCTAAGGTTTTTCAAGTAATATTTGGTATCGAGTCGGTAATTGGAGGCTTTCTTATGGCAGCTTTTGTATTAGTCTTTGCTCGGAAGTTTATGCGATGATATGAAATTGGGAGAAGCAAAAGAAAAGTTTAAACAATCTAACGTTATACCCGCTACAGCGTGATTTTAGACATTTTCCCTTAACTTCTCATCCAACCACTCATCAATCACTGACTTCTTAAATCTCCAGTTGCCTCCAAGTCTTGCACCTGGGAGCTCGCCCTTTTCCACTTGCCGGTAGACCCAGTTCTTGCTAAATCCCAAGTATTCTCCTACCTCTTTGGCACTCATTACCTCTTTTGTACCTTCTTTTTCTCTATTCATATTTATTGCTCCTTTCTGATTGATTAAATCAATTATAAATAAACCCAGCTATATCTTTCAACTTGAATTTTAAATGGGCTCAACCAATTCTTTCGGTAAGTGTTTAGGTGAAGAGCTTTTGTGGTTGGGACCGGGGTTTATCCTTCCACGAAGTTCTCTGGCCCCGTGACTTTGTCTTTTGCGGTTTCTTCAGCTTCAACCTATCTTTTCTAACAGTTGACTTATTCTAACATCTATCATATTTTTTATGCGTTTGTTTAACTTTTGTCGGTTTATGGGTGGTCCCCTTTGATGAGTTTGGGGTTTTGAATTTACCTTTATGGGCCTAAGTCCCTCTTTTATTTTAGGGTTATTTCCCTTGGTGAGTTTACTTGACCCCATATAACAAATTTGTGATAATGATAATAAGGATGAAAATCAGTAAGATAGGGTAGGGTAGGGTAATTTACCGGTGTTAAGTTTGAACGGGTTTTTGAAATGAATTATAATCAATTCAACAACCCGTCAGAATAATTAACGTTCTGGAGGTGGTAGATAGAGGAAGATCCTAACAAAAGTAATAAAATATTCAGACTTATGTCCTACACATCCATTTCATATACTTACTAAATTGTAAGCGGTGATTATTATTGGCCCTCTCTGAGATAAAGGTGTCTGATTTATATTATCCTTTTGATAATCAGGTTGACCTGCAGTGAATAGATCTTGGCATCTAGCTAATTCTGCTAGCTCTTTGATATACCAAAGAAAATTAATTAAAAAGTAAAGTTAATTTAATACCCTTTCCGTTAAGGGTAAAGAAGGTATTTTTCCAATACAAAAAAGGAGGGAGATGATATGTCGCTAATCAACGATATGCGAGGCTTAAATGGACCAAGTTCGTTTAAGGTGAGTGTTAATAGAGGGGAACTTGCTGATCGTTGTATTCTGGGCATAGATGCTTATCTCAATTATGATATAGAAGAGCTAAACCATGATAAGCAACTCTTAGTTGAAAAACTTCTAAATAGCGGAAAGCAATTGTTATCAAATCTAAAAAAGGATAATCACAAAAAGAAAACTTCTACTAAAAAGCTAACCAAGATGGAATCTGAAATTGAGATTCTCTTAAAGGCCTTGAAGGGTGAAAGGCCACCAACCGAAGAGTTGAAGGATGTGTCAGATAGGTTAAAGAAATTCTTCGAAGGTCAGAGCAAAAAATACCTGACTAGAACAATTGATGAAGTCCGAGAAGATGAAGTAAAGGAGCATGAAGAGTTACTGACCAACGTGGGATAAATGATAACATGGTTCTTCAAATGTTGAGATACAAGTGTTAAATAGTCGATGATAAGTTTGGCTTTCGGTGAACTTATCGAACGCATTGTCAGAACCAGGCAATTCTTGAAGGAAGCTCGCTTTGTCGAACGGCCTGAAAATGTAGGTTTAATTGATGAGCTTATTGTGTGGACTGAAAATATTCAGTCTGATGATGCATTAGCAATTTATCAGTCCCTAGGAAGATTATTACCCTCGTGGCTTCGTCATTTAGTTCGGAAAAGAAGTGAATTAGATAAATTAACCTCGATTTTAGGTCGAATAAGGGGAAGTTGGACACAAGTTGAAACAAGCTTGTATTTAAAGGATTTGTTCGGGAATTGTATTACTAAAATTGAAACATCTCCTTCCATAGTATTAATTCCGGAGTATAACTTCATACATCAAGATGTGTACAGTGTTTTGGGTATAAGTGAAGAAAAACGGGATGGTGAAAGTAGAAGTATTTTAGGTCTTCCAATGATAAGCTACAAAGCACCCAACCTCTGGGTTATTTTGGCGCATGAAATGGGTCACGCTATCGAGAGGGAGTGTGAAATAAGAGAAAAAGTTAAAGATGATTATAATGATGCATTTGTTCCCAAACTTCGCGAAATCATACTTAGCCGTTGGATAGGTGAGATCACGGCGGATTTGATTGCAACTAGGGTCCTTGGACCAGCATATCTTTCTTGTTTTATTACTTTCGTACTACTTGACGAAGATCTGCTTCTCCCGACCTTTACACATCCGTCACATAAAGCACGATATAATATGATTAAAGGTAAATTAGATACCCTAGGTTGTGGGATATCAAACCAGACCTATTTTTTTGAAAAGATGGAATATCGTGTTGACAATTTTGCTCAAATTTCACCTCCCCGGGCGCTATTAAAGATAATAAGAAATAGATTAAAAGAAAATGGCTTTGACGACATTGACCCCTATGAATTAGAGAAGCTCTTCACTCCATGGTTTCCTAGTTTTAAAGATTTAGTTGAACAGGTAGAGCAATATTTATATGAGGGACTTGGGAAGAACAAAATTAACATCCCAGAATTTTCTCAGGAGAACCTGCAGAGAAGCGTTGATATAGCAAAAGAGTATATTAAATTAGATGGTGAGTTATATATTGGTTCTTCGAGATCACTTTTTTCCGAGGATGCTTTCAAAAAACAGTTCCAATCCTTACAAGAAAAAGAACAAGATTCAGTAGAAGATGTTGAAGCAAATTCACGAATATATAAGCTTCTTAACTTGTTCAAGGAAGAACCCAATAAAATGAGTGAAATCATGAATGCTGTTTGGGAGATAAAATTTCATCTACATCGTAAGCTAGACAAGTGTACCCGTAGTTATGGGGAAATCAAGCACCTGTTGGATTGGTATGATAAAGAACTATCTATGTTTGACAATATGATGTTAAAGTCGATTGAAGTTGCTAGCATCCATCGTTTCTATGACAATTTTGGAGGATTAAAATAAATACATCATATAGCAATTGTGCTGTGTTGTTAAATTGTCAATCAATACTGGAGAAACTAGCTAATAGGGAGCTGATCGTTAGTCCGCTGATGAGCCCAAAAACTCAACTAGGTGGGGCTTCTATTGATTTGCGATTGGGTACCGAATTCATCGTGCATAGGAAAAGTAAATATACACATGTAAGGTTTGAAAAACGAAACAAGAAAGAAGCAAAGGATGAGTTAGAACAAAACATCCAGCGTTTTCATATTAAGCCCCCGCCAGAGGATCAAGTTATCCTTCATCCTGGAGAATTTGCTTTGGGATCAACTTTGGAGTATATTAAACTTCCTCCTGACATAGTAGGGATTCTCCATGGCAGAAGTTCATGGGGAAGACTTGGAATAATTGTCCATGCTACCGCAGGCTTTATAGATCCTGGTTATTCGGGTAATTTGACTTTTGAGTTGATCAATGATGGTAGATTACCAGTTCCGTTGTATGTTGGAGTTCGGATGGCTCAAATGATACTTTTTCAATTGTCATCTCCAAGTCTATTTTCATACAGGGGAAAATATCACCGGAGTATAGGGACGAAAGTTACATCCATTTTCGATGACCCAGAATTTGATGCTATTAGGGCGGCACAAACTGGAAGAACGAGTAGCAGATAATTTAAAAAATTAGGAAATTCTTGAGCGGTTATGCCGACTCTTACTAATGTTTTGGTATAACATACTGAGGTCATCAACCACTAACTTCTTTAATCTCCAGATTCCGAATAATCTTCCTGGAAATTACCCGGTTTCATACACCTTCATCTACCATTTACAAAAGGGCCTTGACAGGTCTGTTTTTTTCGTTAAAGTTACAATCAGTATCCTTATGTTACAGAGTCTAATCTTATCCTAATTGTTACATCTCTTCTCTAACCTAGAGCTTTCTGAAAAATGCTAAAACGAAAGGCTCTAGTTAAAGGCCTAAGCAATTAACACAGATCTATATTTTTATTTTACCGAGGTGATATTAATGAGTAGACAGGCGACAAGTAGACTGGCGGAGAAGATAAAAGTGCGGCAGGCAGCCGAAGAGAAAATAAAAAGAACTGCAAGTAAAACTTCCAAGGAATAAATATTAGATAGATAAAACAGTCAAAGATGCAATTCGGACACTTGACGAAGGGTACATTTTTAGATAAAATGCTTAGGAAATTTAGCAGTCTATGGATAAGAGTGCTAATCCCTCAGAAAGGGACTGTCCTATGATATTTAAACTCATACGTAAGGAGGAGTCAGAATGAAGTTAAAACCATTAGGAAGAAGGGTTGTTTTAAAGAAAATTGAGCGAGAGACGGAGGAAGAAGAGGGAGGGATAATCCTCCCAGAAGAGGCCAAGGATGAGAGTTACATAAGAGCAGAGGTAGTGGCTGTCGGGTCAAATGACAAAATAGAGGTCAAAGAAGGCGATGAAGTAATCGTCTCAAGTTTTTCGGGAATGGAGTTAACTGTTGGTGGTGAAGAATTAACCATTGTAAAGGATAACGACATATTAGCGGTAGTAGAATAACGGAAAAGGAGGCATAATTTAAAATGGCACGATCAAAGTATAAAGAAGTTGTTTTTGACGAAGAGGCAAGAGAGAAGTTAAAGAAGGGAATTCAAAGGCTGACTGACGCAGTTAGAATTACTCTGGGACCGCGTGGAAGACACGTCATATTAGAGGAATCCTTTGGTTCACCTAAGATTACCAACGACGGGGTAACTATTGCCGAGGAGCAGGAATACGAAGATGAGTACGAGAACATGGGTTGCCAACTGGTAAAGGAAGTAGCTAGTGAAACCAACGACGTGGCCGGTGACGGAACTACCACCGCTACTATCCTTGCTCATTCCATAATAATGGAAGGACTTAAAAACGTCACTGCCGGCGTTAATCCCATGCAGTTGAAAAGGGGAATCAGCAAATGTGTGGAAACGATAACCGAAGAGCTTATGAAGATAAGCAAGGAATTAACCACAAAAGAGGAGACTGCGCAGGTAGCCACTATCTCCGCCGATGATGTTGAAATTGGGAAGATAATTGCGGATACCATGGAGTTGGCGGGCGAAGATGGTGTAATTACCGTAGAGGACTCCGATACCGTAGAGACCTACTACGAAGTGGTGGAAGGGATGCAGTTTGATCGGGAATATCTTTCACCTTACTTTGTTACCGATCCGGAGAAGATGGAAGTTAGTCTGGAGGATCCTTACATCTTAATTACTGACCAGGAGCTAAAAAAAGCCCAGGACTTTGTGCCGGTACTGGAAAAGGTCGCCCAAACTGGTAAGCCTTTCCTAGTAATAGCTAAAGATGTAGAAGGGGAAGCGCTCACTACCATGGTAATAAACAAGCTCAAAGGCAGCCTGGACAGCGTAGCAGTAAAGGCACCCGGATTCGGCGATCGCCGGAAAGCCATGCTTGAAGATATTGCCGTGCTGACTGGAGGACAGGTAATAGCGGAAGATGTAGGTATGGAAATTGGGAATACTACTTTGGACATGCTGGGAAGAGCTGAAAAGGTAAGAGTTACCGACGATAACACAACCATTGTGGGCGGTCAAGGTGAGAAATCCGCAATCGAGGGCCGCGTAAATCAAATCAAGGCCCAGATGGAAAATAGCGACTCCGATTACGACCGGGAGAAACTTCAGGAAAGGATGGCCAAACTGGCCGGCGGGGTGGCCGTAATTAAGGTCGGTGCAGCTACAGAGACTGAATTGGAGGAGAAAAAGCACCGAATGGAGGACGCCTTGGAGGCCACCCAGGCAGCCGTAGACGAGGGAATACTTCCCGGCGGCGGTATAGCTCTTCTGGCAGCGGCTAAGGCGTTGGATAATCTTAAGTTGGATGGGGAACAGGAAATCGCCAAAAGGATTATAAAGAGAGCTATCGAGGAGCCGGTCAGGCAATTGGTAGACAATGCCGGATTTGAAGGTTCCATCGTGGCGGAGAAGCTGAAGGAAAGACTTGCTAATGGTGAGGATGGCATAGGGTTTAATGTGGTAACCGAAGAGTATACGGACATGATGAAAGATGGAATAATCGATCCTACCAAGGTCACCCGAGCTGCAATTCAAAACGCAGCCAGCGTGGCCAGTATGCTACTTACCACTGGTGCTTTAGTGGCCGAGTTCGAGGAAGAGGAAGAAGGCGGCGGCCCACAGATGCCACCAGGTGGTCCTGGCGGAATGGGCGGCGGAATGGGTGGAATGTACTAAGGAACTAAATAAGATTAAATAAGATAAGGCCCAGCACTTACCTTAGATGTGACAGGGTACTGTTTCAGGCAATACCAAATTTCATCAAAGGTAAGTGCTGGGTTAAATTATTAATGCCCCCCCTAGAGTGAGTCCCAACGGAACTATGAATGCGTTGTACCGTTCACCTAAAAGGGGTACTCCAAAACGTCCTTCCCCGATAAAGCTGAATACCTCAAATGGTGTGTACTCCACTCCCCCGGTTATGCCTACAAAGACCAGACTCTCCATATTGAGCTCTGTAAAGGCGATCACATAATCTATTCCTTCTCCCCCGTAAAGGGTAACCGGATCTTCTGGATTCAATTTATGGAGAAAATGGGCTCTAAACCAAAGCAGTGGGCTTAGTTCCTCAAATAGGTCTACACCGGCGGATAGTCCAAACTTGACCCCCATATACTCAGTAAAGCCCCAAGCTACCTCAATTCCAACTGCCAGGAATCCACTTAAGGTTATGCTGGTCATTATCTCGATATTCCCTTTCTCATCTGATGGATTGGCATTAGCAAGGGAAGGGAAAACTGAAAAACAGATTAGTAAGATGGATATACCAATAACAAATAATTTTTTCATTATCAATTTATAAGTCACCCAGATTTTATCTACTAAGGGCTTTAGCCGCTATGTCAGTTCTGTAATGCATTTCTTTGAAATGAATCTTTTCTACTGCCCGATAAGCTCTATGGGTAGCTTCCTTTAAGCTCTTATCGATACCGGTGACTCCTAATATCCTTCCCCCGGCAGTATAGAATTTTCCATCTCTGAATTCAGTCCCCGCATGGAAGACCATTACCCCCGGTAAATTGGCTGCCTGGTCGATCCCAATGATTTCCTCACGCACGTCCCCGTAGTCTATCGGATAGCCGGAAGTGGCCAAAACTACACATACGCAAGATGCGTCTTTCCACTCAAGTTTCGTTTGGTCAAGCCTTCCTTCCTGGCAACTTTTCAGGATCTGGTAGAGATCGCAATCCAAAAGCGGCAAGACCGGTTGAGCTTCTGGATCTCCGAATCTTACATTATACTCTAATAAATATGGATCACCGGTCTTGGTAATCAAAGTACCAAAATAGAGGATACCGCTATCCAAGATGTCCTCTTCTTTCATCCCATAAATGGTGGGTTCGATTATCCTGTTCACTATCCTGTGCTTTATCTTAGAAGAAACTATTGGAGCGGGTGCGTAGGCTCCCATACCTCCGGTATTCGGGCCCTGATCTTTGTCATAAACCGGCTTGTGATCCTGCATGGCGGGCATTAGTCTGTAATTACCAAATCTATCCAAAAAGGCTAGGATGGTGGCTTCTTCCCCCACTAATTTCTCTTCGATTACTACCTTTTCTCCACGGCCACATTTTTTATCTATAAGCAGGTTTTTAAGTGCTTCCTTTCCTGCAGCCAAAGTGGGGGCATGGATGGCCCCTTTTCCTCCACAAAGCTCATCAGCTTTGATGAAAAATTCCCGACTAGAATCACGGTTAAAGCCCTTTTTTAGATGTTCGACTCCTTCTTCATAGCGGGTAAAGACAGAAAAATCAGCGGTAGGGATACCATATTCGCTCATAAATTCTTTGGCCCATACTTTGCTTGATTCCAGTGTTGCCGTCTTTTTCTTAAAACCCAAGATAGGCAGCTTATTTTCCCAGAACAAATCGGCCAACCCATCAGCTAAAGGGGCTTCCGGGCCCACTACGGTTAAATCAATATCTTCTTTACGGGCGTATTCGACTATTGATTGGTAATCTTCTAGGTTCATATTTCGGACTCCATCCATATGGTGGGTCCCTCCATTTCCCGGAGCCACTATAACTTCCCCCACCTTTCCTCTATTTTTTAACCCCCAAGCTAGGGCGTGTTCTCTACCTCCGGAGCCGATTATCATTACTTTGGGACGGGTTTCAGACATTGGATTATAAGCTCCTGTTTCTGAAAGGGGTATTGTTTAAAGAAAGTATTCGCTCGCAGGCCAAACTTACATTGGCCGGTTTTCTAATTACCATGGAGGGTACAGAAGAAGGCACTTGCAGGCTGGAATGGATATTTATTAGATAATCCGTATCGTCCTTGTGAGGTGGACAGGCGATAGTGGGGAGATTTAGGTGATGGGCCACCACACCGGATAGGGCGTCGGACTTACCGGCAACAGTAACCACCACCAGAGGTTCAATACTTTTATTTAATTGATCAAGGTAGGAAAGTAGCTTTTTGGTGTCCCGGTGGGCCGAAAGGATAGTGACCCCGTGGGGGATATCTCTTTTTTTCATCTGGTCGGTCAGTTTGCTTACGAACCAATCGTCACTCGAACTACCGGCAATGATTTGAACGTAGCCGCCTTTGATATATCCTTTTTGGGCCAAATTTCTTACAATTCTCTCTTGGACAGGGGTATCGGACAAATCGGTCCACTTAGTCCCGCACAGCTTCTCATAAAGCCTGATATATCTTTGGGTGGTCTCTTTTACCTGTAGGTCAGTCAGCTCATCTTCCACCACGATATCCCGTACGAACTGCTTGGATAACTCTTCTGGCTTGGAGCCGGGCTGGTAGTCCTCTTTTTTCCAATACCGGGAGGAGTCCGGGGTATGGACCTCATCGATTAAAATAACTTTCTCATCTGCGGCCCCGAATTCATATTTTGTATCTACCAGTATTAATCCCCTTTCCTCGGCCAGCTCCTGTCCCCGCTTAAAAAGCTTGAGCGTTTTTTCGCGTAAAGTCTCGTATATATCCCCTACCAGCTCTCTGGCCTTATCTTCGGTTACAGCCAGATCGTGTCCTTCTTTGGCCTTGGTAGTAGGGGTTACGATAGGTTCTTTTAGCTGGCAATTTTTCTCCAGCTTACCTTCCACTAGCTGCTTGCCTATTTCAAATCCGTATTTACTCTCAAACCGGCCCGATTTAACGTCCTCCCAGGCCGATCCGGTAAGGTACCCTCGAACCACCATCTCCAAGGGATAGGGTTTGGCTTGGGTGGCTACTATTACGTTAGGATCGGGCCAATCGATTACGTGGTTTTCGATTATGTCCTCACATCTTTCAAAAAACCACATGGCGATGGCATTGAGTATTGCTCCCTTCTGGGGGATCAATCTTGGTAGCACCCGATCGAAGGCAGAAATTCTATCCGTGGCCACCAGATACCTCTTCCCCTCACGTATATGATTGTCTCTTACTTTCCCCGGATAGAAGTCCTCTCCTAATTCCGGCAAGTACCCGTGAGCTAGAGTATTAGCTAAGTTCATATTTTAGCACCCCTTTTTTCTGAAAATATCCCCGGTTGGAAATCTCTATCCGATTTTCTTCCGTCACTTCGCCGATAATTTCCGCCCGTAAGTTATATGTTATTGCCTTTTTTAAAACCTTTTGGTCGGGGGTTACTATACACAAGCCCACCCCCATATTCCAAGTCCGATACGCCTCCTGGTCCGGCACATTTCCCATCTTTTGTAAGGCTAACATGGGTTCATGGGGCCTAAGTGGTTCGATAGTTGCTCCCAGACCGGCAGGTAATATCCGGCTTAGATTATGGATCAATCCTCCCCCGGTGATATGGGCAGCTTTCTTTATGGGTACGGAGGAGGGGTTGTGGTAAGCGCCGAAGCAATCAACCAAAAAAGGTGTGTAAATCCGGGAAGGCTTTAAAGTAACCTGACCCCAACTTTCGTGGTGGTTAAAATCCTTCCTGTACCACTGTGGGCCCAGATTTTCCGATAGGATTTTCCTTATCAAGCTATAGCCGTTGGATCTAAAACCATCAGATGCTATCCCCACGATGAGATCCCCCGGCTTTATCTTCGGACCAAGAGTTTTTGCTTCGGTACTAATTGCCAGTGCATCGCCGTCCCATATATACCCGTGGTTAATTTTATCTCCCAGCTCCGCAATTTCTCCTCCCACTACCGCCACTTGGGCCGCTTTGGCTCCTTTCACCAGGCCTTCGGCTAATTGTTTGATCACCGATGGGGATAATTTTTTCACATTTAGGGTGTTGGTAACCGCGATTGGTTCGGCACCGGCGCTTGCTGCATCATCACAGATCATGGCCAAAAGATCAAAACCCATTGTATCGTGTTTGCCGGTAGCAGAAGCGATGTCCACCTTAGTTCCTACCCCATCGCTATTTTTGAGTAAGATGGCCGAACCTATCCCCTTAAGACGAAGAGGGCCGGAAAATCCTCCGGCAAGCTTGATAGGCTCCCCAACCCTATCTTTTCGATTGATGAAAGTACGCTGACAGGCTTTATACATTATCCGGGAACACTTATTCCCCAAGTCAACATCCACTCCGGATTCTTTATAAGTAATCACTAGTAGCCAACCTCAAGTAGTCATCAGCTTTTCAGTTATAAAATTAACCGCATTTTGGAAGATCTTAATCCCCTCTCCATAACTTTGTAATTTCTCCTCCCGGGTCCAGCGGGGGTGGTTAACCGAGTAAAGATAAGCTTCCGGATGGGGCATCGAGCCGAAGACCCGGCCGCTCTTGTTGCATATTCCTGCTACATTGGCCGTCGATCCGGATGGGTTGTGAGGGTAGCCAGCGGGCTCGCCTGACTCATCCACGTAAGTTATCACTATCTGTTCGTTTTTCTCTAATTCCTCAAGAGTCCCCAAAGCAGGAATAAATTTGCCTTCCCCATTTCTTACCGGTAAGTACAATCCCTTGATACCGGAAGTAAAGACACAGGGTGAATCTGGATTGACCGATAGATAGACCCATCTATCTTCAAATCTTCCGGAATCGTTGGTGGCCAGAGTAGATTTTTGCTGCCAGGATGAGGTATCGGGAAGGAGTCCGGTTTTTACCAATACCTGAAAACCGTTGCAGATGCCTAAGATCAATTTACCTTCCTGGACAAATTTGGTAAGTTCAGATTTTAAATTGAGGGTCATCTTGGTAGCTAGGATCTTGCCCGCCGCTATATCATCACCGAATGAGAACCCGCCGGGCAAAACCAGCAGATGGTATTTGTCTAGTTTCTCTCTACCGGCGATGATGTCTTTTAAATGGACTCGGGTCGGTAGGCTGCCGGCAAGCCGCAAGCCACGGGCCACCTCACGGTCGGTATTTATTCCGTAACCACCTAATACAAGTGCACGAGGTCGGTTTACCAATCTAAGGTCCCCTTCCAACTTTTCTTAAGTTTATCCAAAGGCTCCTTGATTATAATCCTATTCCTTTTATTTTTAATAACCAGTTCTTTTTCTTCTTTGGTCTTCCCAATCAGGCCGAGATTAGTTTTACTGTGGGGGCCAAAGATGCTCTCGAACTCCTCTTTGTTTTCTTCTTTTATCTCTACCAGGATTCTGGAAGGCGATTCCGCAAGCAGAATAAAATCTTCCCTCTTCATTTGCTGGCTTCCCGGTATCTTGCCTAAGTTAACGGTAAGTCCCCAGTGGCCGGCAAAGGCCATCTCCGCCAGTGCCACCCCTAGGCCTCCTTCTGAGCAGTCATGTGCCGACTCCACTAATCCTTCTTGAATAGATAACTCAAGAGCAAGGTAGGAAGCTTTGGCCTGTTTTCGAACTTGGGGAACGGAATTGCCAACAAAAGAAAGCCCGCGTTTTTCTCCCATAAGTCCGTAGTACTCAGATCCTCCCAGCTCTCGTTTTGTTTGACCCACTATATAGATTAGATCTCCTGGTTGCTTTATATCCATGGTGATTGCCTTGGTAACATCCTCTATTTTACCTAGAGCTGAGATAAGCAAGGTAGGAGGGGCAGAGAGTTTAACGGTCCTGCCGTCAATTTCGCATTTATAATCATTGTACATGCTGTCTTTTCCCGAAATGAAGGGAGTGCCAAAATAAATAGAATAATCATAAATAGCCCTGCAGGCCCTTACCAATTGAGCCAGCCGCTTTGGATCATCTGAAGATGACCAAGAGAAATTGTCCAAAAGAGCTATTTTGTCCAGGGTTGCCCCTACTGCTAAGGCGTTTCTGATAGCTTCATCAATAGCGTTTGCCGCCATCCAATAGGTGTCAATATCTCCGTATTTGTGATTTATGCCGTTTGATACCACAACGCCGGCCTTGCTTCCCTCTTCCTGCATCTCCAGCGGCCATAAAACAGCCCCGTCTGAAGGTCCGTCGTTGCCCGCCCCGACCAGAGGCTTTATCACCGAACTGCCTTGAACCTCGTGATCGTACTGTCTAATAACGGATTCTTTGCTGCAAATATTTAATCGGGCCAGTAGTTCATGTAAGATAAGGCCTAAATCAGAGGGTTGATCGAAGGTGGGCTCTTCAAGACCGGCTGGCTGCCATCTGGCATTTAATTTTTTTTGGGGGAACCCTTCTAGCAAGAAATCCAAATCCAAGTAGGCCACGGTCTTCTTGTCATAGAGAATATGAAATTTGGATGAATCGGTAAACTCGCCCAAGACTGTGGCTTCTACATCCCTTTCTTCAGCTAGAGCGAGGAATTTATGGATAGAATCTTCAGGCACGGCTAGAGTCATTCGCTCTTGGGATTCGGAAAGCAAGATTTCCCAAGGATCAAGGCCTTGGTACTTTAGGGGGGCTTTATCTAGATGGAGCTTACACCCTCCAGAAATGTGTGCTAACTCTCCTACCGAAGCAGATAGTCCCCCGGCTCCGTTGTCGTGTATAGTCCTGTAAAGTCCGTTATCTCTTGCTTCCAGGAGCATATCGTGTAAGACTTTTTGGGTAAAAGGATCTCCTATTTGTACCGCGGATTGAGGGCTTTCTTCATTCAGCCCGGCGGATGAAAATGTTGCCCCGTGGATTCCGTCTTTACCGATTCTCCCTCCCACCATGACTATTAGGTCTCCCGGGCATATATTTTTTTCATGGGTGGGCCGGCCATTTATTTCGGCCGGCATTATACCCCCCGTGCCACAGTAGACTAATGGCTGTCCTAGGTAACGGGGGTCAAATCTTATGGTCCCGTTTATAGTGGGTATTCCCGATTTATTCCCCCCGTCTTCTACCCCCTTTCTTACCCCTTCGAATATGCGCCGGGGATGCTTTATTCCTTTAGGCAGTCTGCCCAGCCGGGCTAGTTTCTTATATTCATCACTACCAACTCCCTCGATCTCGCTAGTAAAATTGGGAGGGGCAAAGCAGAAAACGTCAGTATTAAATAAAAGTCGCGATCCTATCCCGGTACCTAGTGGATCCCGGTTAACCCCCACAATACCGGTAATGGCCCCTCCGTAAGGATCTAAGGCGGAAGGGGAATTGTGGGTTTCTACTTTGAAGGTCAGATTATAACCGGAATCAAATCTTATTATCCCCGCGTTATCCTCAAATACCGAGACCAACCAGTCTTTTTCCTTCCCGATCTTCTTTGTCGATTGTCGGATGTAAGTTTCGAATATAGAATCGATCTTGGTAATCTCTTTGGAGTCTTGATCTTTATATTCAATTAGGGCTTTAAAGATCTTGTGCTTACAGTGCTCGCTCCATGACTGAGCCAAAGCCTCCAGCTCCACGTCGGTAGGGTTAGGAGACAATCGTTTTTTCTTTCTCGCTTTTTTATTTTTTGTAAAATAGTTCTGAATAGCCTTCATCTCTTTTAAGTCCAGATTCAAGAGCCTATCTTTGCTTAGGTTTAAAAGCTCTTGGTCGGTAATATTTAGGTTGATAGTCTTTACTTCCGGCTTATGGTCTAACTCAGCGATGGGAGGGGCCAGCCATTTATCTTCTTCCCAAGAATCTTTGGGCAAGATCTGATAACGTTCGATCAGCTCATTTGCAAGCAGTTCGGTGGCTATCCGATGGGCTTTTTTTTCATTGAGCTTACCTTCGATTAGATATTGAGTGGAAGTGTAGATTTCTAGGGCTATTTGGGCATCTTTTCCTGGATTTTTACCTTGTAAGATCTCCTTGGCTTCCTGGGCGCTAGTTTTACCCACACTATCAGTTACCCCCGGCTTTTTACCTACCTCAATAAGCCAGGAGAAAGGGAACTTGGGGGCAAGGGATTTATTTATGGAATTTACTTCAGTGATGGGGTCGGTAAAAAGATCCTCAGCCAGTATTTCTAAATCCCTTTGTGTAAGCTCACCCTTACAAGTATAGACGTCAACTGTTCTTACCGAATTGACATCAATTTCCAAATCGGTCTTAATTCTCTTGGCTACAAGCTTACCTCGCGGGTCGTTTAAGTTGGCGGTGGTAGCAACTTCTATTCTATTAATCATGAAGATCTGTTGGTGAAATTTACTAGGTTATATCTACAATTTTAATCTTACAAATCAGCCGCCGAATAGGCAAGTTGCTAAGTTCACATGGGGGTCTATTTATTATAATTAATTGGTATTAGCAGCGGTTTTCGGACTTTAAGAATTTGCGAATATTGATAGTAGGGATTAGAATTAAAATTTACTGAGGGGGTGACCCGTGAAATCAAGGGGCAAAATTATAAAGTGCTTTAAGCTCGCTCTCACCTTGCTACTTACTTTTTCTTTCCTAATTGTATTTACCGGAGGATTGGAAAGTAGGGGTAGAAAGGGAGCTACCGCTTTGCTTGCTTGGCCTATGTTTCGACATGACCCGGCTCGTAGCGGTCTTGCAGAAGGAAAGGGTGATATTACCGGCCTTAATGAAAAGTGGAGCCGTCATGTGGGGGGGTTGGTGGAATCTTCACCAGCTATCGGTGATATAGACGGCGACGGGGTGGGGGAAGTCATCGCCTTTCCTTATAGTGGCCAAATGTTTGTCCTAGATGGGGTAAACGGCAGAATTATTAAGTCCTGGTCAGGTTTTTTAAATCAGCCAAAGCGGGAGCTTTCATCTCCAGCTATAGGAGACGTAGATGGAGACGGAAGAACGGAGATTGTTATAGGTGCCCGGGGAGATAAAAGAGTTTATTGTTTGGAGCCTCAAACGGGTAGAGTCAAATGGTACCACCAAACTAGGGAAGAAGTGAGCTCCTCTCCAACTTTGGCGGATATTAACAAAGATGGAAGAAGTGAGATAATAATTGGTGCGGACAGACTATACGTGCTTAATGGTCGAGGGGATATTTTATGGAATTATCCTCCTCAGCTTGGAATAAGATCCTCTCCCGCAGTAGGTGACATTGACGGAGACGGAAGGCTGGAGATAGTTTTTACAGATTTGGGAAATACAATTTATGCACTTTCTTATGGGTTAAAGAAGGAGAAGTGGATACGAAATCTAGGCTATGGAGAGGGATTTGCCTTTTCATCACCTGCTTTGGGGGATGTAACCGGAGATGGTAAAAGGGAAGTGGTGACAGCCATAAGTAAAAAAGGGATATATGTATTAAACGGATCTACTGGTAGAGTCATAAAACAATTTTCCGTAGATGCCAGAATCAAATCCTCTCCGGCTGTTGGGGATATCGACAGTGACGGTCGCCTAGAAGTTGTTATAGGAACAAATGATGAGTACGTTTACGCCTTTAAATACTCCCGTGATAGGCCACTTTGGAAGTATAAAACCAATGATATTGTGGAATCTTCTCCGGCCATAGGGGATGTGGACGGAGATGGTGAGCTAGAGGTGGTGGTAGGCTCCCATGATGGTAAGCTCTATGTTTTAAGCGGGTCCACCGGCCGCCCAGAGATGGGGCCCTTCAAAAGCGGAGGACAAATATTTTCCTCTCCAGCTTTGGGAGATATTGACGGGGACGGTAAACTAGAAATCGTATTTGGAAACAATGGCAACATCGTTTATGCTCTAGAATAAAGGAAGTAGGTAAGAAGAAGGCGGGCGTGTGTTAACTCCCGCCTTCTTTGAGGAGATTAGTAACCACAGAAGGGGTCTTGGTTTCCCTTGCCCGTGCGGATTTGAACCGCGGCCTTTCTCGGAGTGGGGAAAAAATTTACGCCGAAAGGAGGTTGGAAGGACGGCGTAACAAAACCCTGCTCCGCTGGGTCGTTAACCCGGTTTACGGCTGACACCTTGTCACGGACTTTCATATCTTGCTCCTCCTCTGGTGATTCAAGTTCACTTTAGCTCCCATAAAAAATTTAGAAAAGGAACAAAGTAAGCTTAAGATGACAGCTTTGTCATCAATCCTGGTGACCAACTTCCATAGAAAATGTTATTTAAGGTGGGTTGAGAAACTCTAAAATCCTTCATATTAATCCAACTAAATAGTTTCCGCTTTTAATTCCTTCAAAACTATCAATATTAATCCAGAGAAAAGATTTCCATCTTGAAGCGTATACCATATGTTAATCTTCGGTTGTTGAGCGAAGGGAGAGGAATTTTTCTTGGAGCTTTAGAATCTGTTTGACGAGCGAAAGCGAGAAGTTATGCAGCGAGGAAGGAAATTTGCTCTCCCTAAAGAGCGGTGTGCGTGGGGAAGGTGAATCTTTCTCTGGATTGATATAGCCAAAGGGGGAAACTTTCTTTGGATTTGGTTTCTAGGATTGCAGAAGGAGACGGTAGGGTAAAAGATAGAAATGAAACAGATTCACTACCCTGGGACTTTACGGGAGCGGGTCCCTGCATGAGGATGAAGGGCGTGAAGTTACCCTTTATTCCGGAGGAAGCTCGGTTACCTCCCAATAATCACGTACCGTAGCTATTACCTTCATAAACTCTTTGGCCCCTACCGGTTTGGTTATATAACTGGATGCACCGCTATTGTAAGCCTTAACCTTATCCCTTTCGCTCTCGGAGACGGTAAGAACTATAACCGGAATTCTTCTTAAAGATTCATCGTTTTTTATCTCCTGTAGGACCTCGTGCCCACTTACTTTAGGGAGGCCAAGGTCCAGAAATACCAGGTCCGGTTTAGGACTATCGGTAAAATCCCCGCGCTGATAAAGAAAGTCCAAGGCCTCTTCTCCATCTCTAACTACATACAACTCACTGTTAACATGGCTTTTTGTAAGTGCCCTCTTAGTTATCTTGATGTGATCTGGGTTATCCTCTACTAGCAATATCTTAACCTTCTTTGTTTTCATGGTTAACCACCCTTGTTGTGACTTTTCCGTTTAGGTATGGTGAAATAAAAAGTACTACCTCCCCCCTCGGTTGAATCTACCCATATTTTACCTCCGTGTTCTTCAACTATACGCTTACATATGGCCAGTCCTGCACCGGTTCCGTTCGGTGATTGCCGGGGGTTTAGTCTTTCAAATAACTCAAAGATTTTATCCAGGTAACGCTCATCTATTCCTATACCATTATCTTTTACATAAAACAAGTATGATGAGTTTTCTTCGTTCCATCCGACTTCTATCTTCTTCCCTTCTTTATCGTTATATTTAATCCCATTGGATATTAAATTGCTAAACAACTCGGTAGCCAGGGTCTTGCTGGCCTCTATGGTCGGTAAGTCATCTTCTATGGATAATTCCACCTCTCCAAGGGAGTACTCCAAGTTTTCGGTCACCTCTTGTAAAACCTCGTCCATATCTACCTCTTCAAAAACTTCCGATTTTCTGTCTATTCGAGATAGTTTTAGAAGATCGTTAATCAGGTCTTTCATTCTAACCGCCTGCTTTTTCATCGATTCTAAGTATTCCTTTCCCTCCTGATCCAATTTTTGGCTGTAGTCTTCAATTAAAAACTCGCTGAAGGCTTCCACAGTCCGTAAGGGCTCTTTTAAATCATGGGAGACGTGATAAGTAAATTCTTCTAATCGCTGATTGCTTTCTTGGAGCCTTTTAGTTTTCTCAATTAAATCCCGTTCCAATTTTTCTTTTTCCGTAATGTCAATATAGTGATCTATCCTTCCCCCTTTGTACTTATCGGTCTGGATGGGGATGCTTCTGTATTCAAGTATCCTTTCCTCGCCGTAAGGGGGCTTTAAGGATATATTGATACTTCCTTTTCCACCCCCCTTTAGAGCTTGGTGGTAATCTTGCTCGTTCTGAAAGTACATCTTAGCGGGTCTAAGAGCCTTGCGAAGAGACATCCCCACCAAATCATCTCTATTTAAGTTGAAAAAATTTTCTATAGTTCTGTTTGCCCAGATTACGCGGTTTTTTTGATCTAATAAGAATATGCCGGTATCCAAAGTATCTATGGCGTCTTCGATTAAGTATCGGTATCTGGCCTCTGCCTCCCGTAGCTTCTCCTCTAATTCCGCTACCTCGGAGATATCCTGCATCTCTATGAGCACCTGATGCATATTAATCCTTATGGCCTTAAACTCCACCGGCAAGGATTCCTTATCCTGGGATATCAACCTCAGTCCAACTCGGCTGGATTCTTCCCTAGCCAGGGCCCTTTTTATCTCATCCCGTATGGTAGGTAAATCATCAGGATGAAAAATTTCCGAAAGCTTTTTGGGATGTCCCAGTACCTCTTTTGCTCGCCGGTTAATCTCGGATATTTCATCCGATGTGGAAGCGATTAAAGAAATATTCTGAGAGCGCCTAAAAGCCTTGAGCCCGGGAAATGAACTGGGTGCAGAATTCTTTGCATATTTGGTTTTCAGTAAACCAATGATTATTCCTACCGCTATATATAAAAGTCCGATAAAGGGAAGATATGCTCCATTGGCTTGGCTTATAAATATAACCGCTAAAAGGGTGCTTATAATCCCGGCGGCCGAGCCTCCCAACTTGGGGAAGGTAAAAGCAGTGGTGATAACCGGTAAACCAAGCAGGAAAGCAATTAGAAAAAGCGACTTTGGTCCGGATATGAACTGGATTGCTAAGAGGATTACTAAATATGAAATAACGGAAATTGTCAATTTTTCCAGTTTACTTCTCAAAGCAAACCTCTCTTATATTTGCTGTAAGCATATCCGACTTTCTCACCCACTCTAAGGACATCTATCACTTGTCTCCGTGGAGTTTGTCTCCTAGATGATAGTGTTTTCGTCCAGGGAGACGGGGAAGGGTTCTGCCAAGTTCATCAGTGATTCCTCATCTAATACATCGATTTTGCGGTCTTGGACGGTGATAAAACCCCTATCCTCCAGTTCTCCCAGGGTCCTTATGGCTGTTTTTGAAGAAACTCCGGCTATTTCAGCCAGTTCGGTGCGGGAAAGCTCGATTCCGCTTTCACCCAGTTTAAGGATCAACCTGGCTAACCGCTCTTTACTCCCGTTGTAGGAGCGCTCGGCTAATCTGCACTGAAAGGCTTTGAGCTGTTCAGAAAGGTGCTCGAAGACCCTGAAGGAGGCGGAAGTATTCTTTTCCAAGAAATGGAAAAAGTCACCTCGCTCCACAAAACCGACCTGGGAATCCTGTAAGGTTTTGGCGTAGGCAATATGGCTTCCCTTATCAAATAAGGTCGTTTCACCCAGTATTTCCCCGACACCAGAGAGCTTGAGTATCTGCTTTTTACCTCCTAAAGTGCGCTTAACTAACTTGACTCTTCCTTCAAAAAGCAGATATAGTCCAAAGGTGGGAGCTCCCTCTTGGAAGATAATTTCCCCTGCACCATAGTTAATTCTCTTGGTAGCCTTTTCCAATTCGGATATGCTCTTTTGGCTTAAATCAGAAAAAATTTTAAACTTGTTTAACTTGACCATCTCTCACCACCTAAGTTTATACTGAGGAGGACATTTAATCAAATTATCTCCCTTACTTAATATTAAAGGTTGTTAGGTTGGTTAATCAAATTAACTCTCATTAATTAATTCAATTTCTGAATCCTCCTTTACTTCCTGCAATACTACAGAAGTGTTGGTCTCCTCGATGGCTGGGTTGTTTAGAAGTTTTTTGATTTCTCTATTCATGCTTTTCTGATCCCGAAACTTCCCTATGGCCAAGATGTCAAATTCACCGGTTATCTCATAAACATGGGTAAGATGATTATCGCCTTTAAGTTTCTGAACTATGTCGATAATTTCATTTCCCTTGGCTTTAATCATGGTGACGGCAGTCAACTGAAATCCGAGCTTTCTGAAATCTATGACCGGTTTAAAGTGTCTAATCACACCACTTTTTTCCAGTTCCTTTACCCGGTTGCTCACCGTAGTTGTGGAGACTTCCAATCTGGAGGCCACCTCTCGCAGGGAGGCCCTCCCGTTTTTTTGTAGGTAGCTTATAATTTTTAGATCTAAATCTTTATACATCCGTGACTCGAAAAATTAGTCTAACAGGAAATTTTTAAAAATACAATTTTAGTAATTGGATAAATGCACATAAAATAGCTCCTATTTTGCTATTTTGTAAATTATATTGTAGGTGAGTAAGAAATCCTTCGAGTAATTAGAAGAATTTCTTGACAAATAGTAACCAGTATGTTATCATTAATGAATTAATTTTTATAACTATCTGAAAACTGGAGGTTAAGTTTAGTGAAAGCGACCGATTTACTGGAAACAGTCAAAGAAAACGATGTAAGTTTTGTGAGGCTTGTGTTTACTGATGTTATGGGGATTCCCAAAAACGTTGAAATCCCGGTGGGTAAACTGGAGACCGTATTGGAGCATGGAGCGTATTTTGACGGTTCCTCCATCGAAGGTTTTATGAGAATTTCGGAATCGGACATGTATCTACAACCCGACTTGGATACTTTTATCATCTATCCCTGGGATCGCCATTTATTTTCCGCCAAGAACGATGCCAATTCTCTCCAATCCGATTTAGCCACCGCAGGCATAATCTGTGACGTCTACACTCCTGATGGAGAACCCTTCTTCGGTGACCCACGCCATATTCTAAAAAGGACTATTAAAAAAGCTAAGGAAATGGGATATACGGTATACGCTGGTCCTGAGCCGGAATTTTTCCTATTCTCCCGGGACGAAGCCGGGAATCCCACCCTAAATTTGCACGATCAGGGAAGCTACTTCGATCTAATGCCCATAGATTTGGGTGAAGAGACTAGAAAAGATATTGTTATAGCTTTGGAAAAAATGGGGTTTGAAGTGGAAGCTTCTCATCACGAGGTAGCATCAGGTCAGCATGAAATAGATTTTAAATACGATGACATATTAACCACAGCAGATAACATAATTACATTTAAGATGGTTACCAAGACCTTGGCCTTGGCCAAGGGGTTGCACGCCACCTTTATGCCCAAGCCGATCACTGGGAAAAACGGCTCCGGAATGCATACTCATGTTTCCTTATTTCAAGATGGAAAAAATGCCTTTTATGATCCCAGTAATCAATACGGTCTCTCAAAAACTGCACTATACTTTATTGGTGGTATACTCGAACATATTGATGCTGTTACCGCCCTGGCCAACCCGACTGTCAATTCCTATAAGAGGTTAGTTCCCGGCTATGAGGCCCCGGTCAACGTCTCCTGGGCTAGGATAAATCGCTCCTGTTTGATCAGAGTTCCCGATTCCAAAACTCCGGAAGAGTCGACTCGCATAGAGTTTAGAAGCCCTGATCCATCGGCCAATCCATATCTCGCATTCACATCCATACTGGCCAGTGGCTTGGATGGTATTAAGCGAAAGATTGATCCTCCAGATCCCATAGAAGAAGACATATATTCCATGCCGGCCGCAGAACGTGAAAACTTAAATTTAAGGACACTACCTGGAAGTTTGCGCGAATCGTTGCAAGCCTTGGAGAGAGATGAAGTGGTAAAAGAGGCCATTGGCCAGCATATATTGGAGAAGTTTACAGATGCCAAATACTGTGAACTGGAAGAGTACTCTATTCAAGTTACGGATTGGGAAATTAACCGATATCTGGAGTATTACTAGTTAGGTTAACGCTGAATAAAGATGTCACCCAAACAGG
>CAYUCE010000009.1:0-21514 GCA_964443275.1 uncultured Thermotogae bacterium
GGTTCCGCTACGAAGAACAAACGATGTTAATAAGATTACCCCGAAACCAAATGGGTAGCGGATGGCTTCAGCCTTCCATATTCGTTGTTTTGATATCCTAAATATATGGAATCCTAAAGGATTCCGCTACCAAATCAAATTAAAGTAATTTTTGACGTCTCTCCAACTTTATCACTAAGTCAGGGTGGATAAACCCGTTTGCCTCCCATGAAAGTTTGCTCCACTTTAATCTCCTCAATATTTTTAGGGTTTGCAAATGGATCCTCGGACAATATAACCAGATCGGCAAGCTTTCCCGGCTCGATTGATCCCCGGGTATCTTCTTCAAACGAAGCGTAAGCTGAGTTTAGGGTGTAACATTTGATTGCTTCCTTGACCGATAGGCGTTGACTCTCAAAAGGTGCATTTACCACCTGGTGAATACCGTAAAGGGGGGAGAAGGGCATACAATCCGATCCGAAGGCAAGCTTTATCCCTGCATCTAAAACCTTCTTAAATCGATTTGTCCTTCTTGCCCGCTCTTTTCCTAACCTTCTTTCATAAAGGCCTCCCTCTTTTCCCCACTTCAGGAAATTGGGCTGCATAGAAGCAATTATTTGCAAATTTCCAGCTTTCGAGATTTGCCGATCAGTAGCCAGGATAAAGTGCTCGATTCTATGTCTTTCGGCTTTTTTGATTTTTTCATGGGTATAGGCATCAAGTACGGATTCTATAGCCCGATCCCCGATGGCATGGATAGCAGTTTGGAGATTATTTGTGGTTGCTTCTCTTATCATGTTCTCCAATTTAACTTGCCTGTAATTTAGTTTACCTTTACTGTTTTGATTCAAATAAGGGTTTTGCAGGGCGGCATTTCGGGCGCCAATCGAGCCATCAGCCAGTATTTTTACCCCCCCTATTTTTAGGAAATCGTCACCAAAACCGGTACAGAAGCCTGTACTCACAAAAGTCTTCACCCACTGGGCGGCCAGATTTAAATATACCCTTATTTTCAATTCCTTTCTTTGATTAAGTTTACTATAAGCCCTTATATAGGCAGGTTTTACCGTATCTTGAATTGAAGTGACCCCCAAACTATGGGCTATTTTGGTAGCCTCTCTTATAGCCTGACAGATTATTTCCGGGCTGGGCTCAATTTGCTGATACAGCTTCCAAGCTGCCTTCTCACGAATCAGTCCAGCAGTTTTGTCTACCTCATCGCTGTTGGCAAATTTGATCCTTTCTAAAACGTTGCTGTTCACACTAAAAATATGCCCGTCCTCTCTGATTAAAACCACCGGATTATTTAAAGCTATCTTATCCAAATCGTCTCTAGTTATATACCTATTTTCCGGCCAGCGACTCTCATCCCATCCTCTCCCTATTATCCATTCTCCATCTGGCTTCCGTTTTACCTGTTCACTTACTATCTCTAAGGCCTCACTTAGCGAGCCGGCAGGGGATAAATCAAGATAAAACGCTTTCTCCAAGCCCATCCTTATAAAATGGGTGTGGGCATCGATAAACCCGGGGACCACTGTTTTCCCTTTAAGATCAAAGACTTGGGTCTTATTCCCGGCCAACTTCTTAATCTGATTATTCTTTCCCACTTTAGCTATTCTTTTTCCGCAAATGGCCATCGCTTCTTTTCTGCCTGCGGTGACCGTTATGATATTACCGTTTAGAAAGATATTTTGGGGAATATTCATCATATTTAGCCTATGATATTATTTATTACTGGGAAGTATCAAAGTGAAAAATTCTTCTTTCACCTGGAAAGTGAGCCGTTCTTGCCCTTATAGAAAAGTAATTATGTTTTCTTGTCCAGTAAATCATACCTTAGGTGATCGTCCAGCCGAAATTTGAATAAACGTCTTTATTAATTTAGAATTTTAAAAAATATTGCCGCAACTTTAGGAGGTGCACCAAGTGGGTGTAAGAAAGCATTTTACTGTATACTGGGATAAGGAGGAGGACGAGGAGCTTATGGATAAACTGGAGGAGGTAGCCAAGAAAGAAAAACGCAGTAAATCGGCTACCGCAATCATAGCTTTGAGGGAATATGTTAGAAAATATTATCAGGGAGACGAAGAATAAAATGTAGGTTCCTTATGGACTAAATACCGACTGGAAATTGAGATGAAAAATGTGGGCACGGACAAAAATGATTTTCTATTAGATGTCGCCAAGAAACTGGATAAATATGCCAGCTCACGACCTACCCGATTATTTCCCAGAGATAAAACTTTTCGCATAGGTGTTTTAACCTCTCTTACCGGTAGATGGGAGAAGGGTGGTTTTAATTCTAAGAGGGGATATGATATCTGGGCGGAAAAAGTTAACCAAGCCGGAGGTATTGAAATTTCCGGGTCACGTTACAAGGTTCAACTGGTCCATTGCGACATCGAAAGTGATCCACGCATAGCTTGTAGGGCAGCCAGGGAATTGATCGCTTTTCAAGACCTCGATTTTCTCTTTGGTCCTTATTCTTCGGAGATAACTCTGGCCGTAGCCCCCGTAGTTGAAGAATGGGGCATTCCCCTAATTACCGGTTCTGCTGAATCCCATGAGATACCTAAGAAAGAATTTAAGTGGACATTTGGGGTACTTTTAGGAAATCCGTCAGGGTTAAAGGCCCCATTTACAATGCTAAAAAAGCGGATCAATTCACGTCTAGAGACCACAGCTATCGTTTGCGCAAGCGATGTTTTCTCACAATCTACAGCAGAAGCTTTCTTGATAACCTCCGAAGAGCTAGGATTTAAACTCACCCATTATCAGACATTCTCTTCCGATCAAGACGATCTGGCACCAATGGTTTCGGAAGTGGAAAAAAAGGCTCCAGACGTTTTTATAGTCTGCGGCCATGTTGATGACTTAATTAACTCTATCCGGGCTGCTAAAGCAATTGGTTTTAACCCTGGAGCTTTCGTCATGCACTATGGAGTAGCCTCTCAAGATTTTGTGGACGCTTTAGGGGATGACGCCGCCAAAATTCTGGGAGTTTCTCAATGGTCTCCTCAAGCAAGTTTTAGTGGTCCGGTTTTTGGAAGCTCAAGTGACTTCTATCACCTTTTTGTACAAAGGTACGCCCGTGAACCCGACTATACAGAAGCCGGAAGCGCTGCTGCCGGTTCTATCTTTCAGCAGGCCGTACAGTTATCGGGCATTACTCCTCCACTTGAGAGGCGAGAGAAAAAGGAACTGAAGGATATTTTAACTCAAGGTGAATTCGAAACTTTCTTTGGAGTAATCGACTTCCACTCCTTTAACCAACCCTTTCACAAACTATAACTCCAAATTCTTAAAAGATTATACTGGGAAATCGCAACCTACTTGCAATAGCATGATCCTTTTTGCCTGTGATTAGCTTGTCTTGCTGAACTAAAATAATTTATAATGATAAAATGAGCATAGATGTTTAGACCACTATACCTTGAGGTAAATGAACAAAATGAGAAAGAGTGGAATTAGTAAGAAGAGCCCCTTACCTATTTATTATCAAGTAAAAGAAATACTAAAAGAACGGATAGAAAGCGGATCTTTAAAGCCCCATGAGTGTCTTCCCTCAGAAAGAGAGCTGGGCCAGGAGTACGATATATCCAGAATGACTGCCCGCCACGCACTTACAGAGCTAGAATTAGAAGGCTATGTTTATAGGCAACAAGGAAAAGGTTCATTTGTAGCTGAACCTAAGCTTAGACAGGCACTTCTTAAGCTCACTGGATTTACTGAGGATATGAAAGATAGAGGGCTTAAGCCGGGGGCCAAAGTATTAGATATAAAAGCAATCACCGGAGACGAAGAACTGGCTGAAAAGTTCAGCGCTCCAACTGAGGAGAATTTTGTCCAATTACAGCGGGTCCGTTTAGCCAACGGTGAACCATTAGCCATAGAAACCTCTCACTTAAGGCATAAGCTATGCGAAGGCATAGAAAATATCGATTTCACAAATAAGTCGCTTTATGAAACAATGCGTAAAGAATACGGAATACATTTAGGTCGTGCAGAGCAAACGGTAGAAGCAACCTTGGCCGGGGAATTTGAGGCCCAAGTTCTGGGTATAAAAAAAGGGATGCCTATGCTGTCTACAGAGCGGATCACTTACCTAGAAGATGATAAGACAGTTATCGAATACGCCCGCTCCACTTACCGGGCGGACCGCTACAAGCTTTACGTAGAGCTGAGAAGATAGTATGGCTTACATAATCGGAATTGACGGGGGAGCTACGAAATCGATCGGGGTACTGACTGACTTAGATGGTTATATCTTAAGTGAGCGAAAATCCGGCCCCACCAACTACCGAACACAAGGCCTAGATAAAGCTGGGGAGACTCTTTCCGATTTAGTAAAAGATCTTATCGCTCAAGAAGGAATAAACCTTTCGGCGGTCAAATATCTAGTTTGCGGTCTGGCCGGTTTAGATAGACCTTCGGATGAAAAAAGAGTTAAAAGAGCTCTTTCTCAAAGGCTTGAATTCTCTAGTTCAACGGAAATAATCCTCACCAATGACCTTTATATTGCCCTACTGGGAGCTATAAAAGGTAGATTCGGAGTAGTTATAAATTCTGGAACCGGGGCTATCGCCATGGGAATAAACAAGGAGGGTGAAGTGGCCCGGGCCGATGGGTGGGGTTATATTCTGGGGGATGAGGGAAGCGGTTACTGGATTGGGATACAGGCAATCAAGGCCGGCTTAAAAAATTATGACGGAAGAGGAGAGAAAACCCAGCTAAGTGAGGCAATAAAAAGCCATTTTGGACTGGCTAATGTAGAGGGAGTCCTGGACGTTATTTATGATTCTGACCGGCCACTTCCACCGAAAGTAGCGGATTTGGCTCCGGGGGTATTTAGAGCCGCCAAGGAAGAGGACTCCCAAGCAAGTAATATCCTACGAAGGGCGGGAACTAAGCTGGGACAAACTACTTACGCAGTGATCAAGAGACTGGGTTTGGAAAGTAAGCATTTCCCGGTGGCCACACTGGGTGGGATACTTCAACTCGATCAATCTAATCCCGTAAAGGAAAAGTTGATCGAGCTAGTTAAGGAAGTAGCTCCTCATTGCAGTTTTATCGAGCCGGCTTATCCTCCCGAAATTGGGGCCATCATGATGGGACTTCGTAAAGAGCATGGAGAGATCGCCCAAACCCACCTGGACCATCTAAACGAATTTTATGAATAAATCGGTTGAGTCCAAAAGTGAGTTTGCCAATAAAAGCGAGTATAATTTACCAACTCCTAATTTAAATAAAAGACCTATTCAAGATATTCTTAAAGACATTAATCAAGAAGATAGAAAAGTTGCTTTAGCGGTAGAGAGTGAAATAGATTCTATTATTCAGGCGGTATATGTGTTTATGCGCTCCTGGAAGAAGGGGGGACGAATCTATTTTGCCGGTGCCGGTACCAGCGGAAGAATTGGAGCCATGGAAGCCTGTGAACTACCTGCTACTTTCGGGATATCGGAAGATCGATTTCAGTTCTTACTAGCCGGAGGGGGAAAGGCTCTTCGTTCTCCATGTGAAGAGGCAGAAGATGACAAAGATGTGGGAAGAAGGTTGGTGAAGAAGAGGGACATAAGGCATAAGGACCTAGTTATTGGGATTTCGGCCAGTGGAGAGACTCCTTTTACTTTAGGTTGTATGAGAGAAGCTATAAACAGGAAAGCTCATACTATCGGTCTGGTAAACAGCCCCAAGTCCACCTTGGAAAGAATAGTTGATATTCCTATTGTGGTAAAAGTAGGTCCCGAATTTTTACGACGTTCAACTCGGATGAAAGCGGGAACCGCTCAGAAAATGGTATTAAATATGCTTACCACCTGTGCCATGATCAAACTGGGCCATACCTATGGGAATTTGATGATCGATGTCAAAGCCAATAACCGGAAATTAAGAAAGAGAGTTGAACAAATTTTACTGACCCTAACCGGAGTGAGTGAAGAAGTTTCTAGGGAGGTTTTGACACAATCAAACTACGAGGTTAAACCTGCAATTTTAATGATTAAAAAGGGATATAAATACTCCAAAGCTAAAAGAATGTTAGAAGAAGACGAAGACCTCCTACGGAAGGTGCTCGGTAATTCAAATTAAGGGTAGTAATAGATTTGGATAAAGGAATTTACTTTGATAGGAAGACTTCACTGATCTTGACAAATATCATTTTTACCTTTATACTGGTACATACATGTATACCTGTTAGTAAGGAGGTGGTCGATTGAAAGGATAAATCGGTTAAGTTACGAAGTGAGGTTGAGGTCAACCGTTTATAATACCAACAATATTTCTAAGGAGGTAAAAAGATGGATTTAGAAAAAAAAGGAATTTCCCGGCGTAAGTTCATAAAGGGGGCTGCGGGAGGAGCAGCCACTCTGGCTGCCTTATCCTCTGGGATACCAGTTTGGGGACAGGAAAAAAACCAGTTGGATTTTGTAGTATGGTCCTATGGTGTTCAGACCGTTCTCGATAACATTGAGAAATTTGAGGCGAAAAATCCTAATATCTCCGTCACTCTGCACGATTTCCCCTGGACCAAATACCACTCCACCATGGTGAGCAGGTTTAGAACGAATACGCCTACAGATGTTATGTACAATGGGGGAGACTGGCTACCTGAGTTTGCTTTGGCTGGTTGGGTTGTACCTTTAGAGAGATACTTCCCGGAAGTCCTGGAATATAAAGAAGAGATAGCAAATTACGCCTTACAAGAGATGACCTATCAAGATAAACTCTATGGATTGCCCTATTACGCCGATTTGATCACCTTTATGTATAACGAGAAGATATTGGAAGAGCACGGGTTCACTGAACCACCATCTACTTGGGAAGAGGTAAAAGAATATTCGCTTAAATTAAAGGAAGATGGAATGAAACATCCCATTATGTGGGAAATAGCAGAAGACTTACCCAACTTCCTCAGTGCTTTTTGGTCAATGGTGTATGGACGTGGGGAGAGACCCTTTGACGACGATCTGAATCCAGTATTCAACGATCCAAACCATGCTGCCTTCAAACAATTGGAATGGTATGCAAATACGTTAAATAAGTGGGATTTAGCTACTTATCTACCTCACGAAACGAAAGTGGCACCAGCTATGGGAACAGGCAAGCACGCTTTCACGGTCATGTATAACTACATGCTGGCCCAGCTAAATAACCCTGATGCTAATCCATTAGCAGGACAGTTTAATATTGCCCTTATGCCTGGGCAAGCACACCGCTGCTTTGGATTTGCTAAATTCTATTGTATGACTCAGATGGCGGCTGCCAGAGGCCGAGAGGTACGGGACGCTGTTTGGAAGTTTATTGAGTATTTCGGCGGTAAAACTGAAGGAGAATACAATGTTGTTAAAAGATGGGCTTTGGAAAAGGGGCTTGGTTTTGCACAGCTTCCCTTGTACGATGATCCAGAAGTACGCAAGGCTTGGAGCTCATGGATAGAGATGGAAACCTATAAGAAGCAAGCCAAGTTGGCCTGGGCTCCGGTAAGAACCCCCTGGTATGGGGTTTGGAGTCCTTTCATGAGGTCTCAGATGATGCAGACGCTCGCTGGCGAGATTTCAGTGGAGAAGGCGTTGAATAATGCCGCACAAAGATGGAGTGAGTTAAAGGAACAGTACACATAACTCTATCAATCAAGTGGATACACTAAGGAACACCGATAGAGCTGGGCAACTCTAAAAACTGCCCGTTTTTCACCTTCTCTTTGATTAAATTTAAAGCTTAAAGGAAGAAGGTTAATGTGTTTATCGAGATAAAAAAATCCAAACTGGCATATTCAATGATGTTGCCGGCCTTCGGTCTGATAGTTTTCTTCACTTTTTATCCTTTCGGACATGCGTTGTGGACAAGTTTTCACCAAGTTAACCCAGTCTTACCTGGAACTCCGTTTGTAGGTTTTAAAAACTATGGCTCGGTTCTTACTAGCTACTACTTCATAAAATCACTGACTAATACTTTTACATTTATTGCAATAACTGTTCCAATAATTGTGGTGTTATCCGTCCTTGTCGCTAGATTGCTTATGGAAAGATTTATCGGTCGATCCCTTCTTAGACCTATGGTGCTTATCCCCTGGGTAATACCCAGTGCTATCACCGGTCTTATCTGGCAATGGATATTCAACGGAAGTTACGGTGCTCTCAATGCAATCTTATACAAACTTGATTTAATAAGTGATTATATACCCTGGCTTACTGAAGCTCTTACTGCAAAACTCGGTGTGACGATAGCTTTTATATGGGCACAGTTGCCTTTTCCCATCATACTGGTAATGGCTGCGCTTACCGCCATCCCTCGGGATCTTTATGACGCTGCAAAGGTGGACGGAGCTAGTGCATCTCAATGCTTCCGATACATTACCTGGCCACATATCAAAACAATGTTGGTTATAGTTATAATTTATGAAACCCTAACTGGTTTTACTACTTATAACATTCCTTATTCCATGACTGGCGGTGGACCGGGTACTGCCACTACTATGATAAGTTACTATATATGGTCGGAATCTTTTAACCAATTGCAATTTGGTGAAGGAGCAGCACTTGCCGCCATAATTGCTGGTATATCGTTAGCCTTCATATTTGGAATTTTAAAAGCGATCCCTAGTAGAGTTATGCTTGAAAAAGAGGAAGGATAATATATGGACTGGGAGAGGATTGGCATTTATTTTAGTGCGTTGTTGATCTTTCTGTTTGCCTTTGGGCCTTTTATAGTGGTATTTATAGGTAGTGTTGTTCCGGAACTAGCTCTTATACAAATGCCCCCTAATTGGTTCAGCAAAGGATTCACTATAGCCAATTACAAGTACATATTTACTGGTGAAATTCCACAGAGACTTGAGGAAAAAGGTGCTGTCAGGAGCAGGATATCTCAAGAAGCTTTAAAGATACCGCACGGTTTGTTAAACAGCTTTGGGGTGGCAGCTGGGACCATGTTGGTCAACTTGCTATTTGGCAGTATGGCTGCTTTTGCATACGCTCGTCTAAAATTTAAGGGGAGAATAACCTCCTTTATGTTCATTTTACTCAGTCGCTTGATCCCAATAATAGCTTTGGCCATCCCTTATTATCTAATTATTCAAAACCTAGGTCTTTTAGACACTTATTGGGCTTTGATAATAATACATTCAGTTTTGACTCTGCCATTTACAATCCTAATACTCACCGTTTATTTTAGAGGAATTCCACCAGATCTTGAGGACCAGGCCTTGGTTGATGGATGTAACAAATTCCAGATGTTTACGAAAATCCTAATCCCACTTTCATTACCTAGCTTAGTAGCAGCTGCTTTGTTTTCTTTTATGTTATCTTACAGTGAATTCCTTTTTGGTTTGTTGATATCCTCTACCATGCAGTCAAAACCTATATCGGTTATCCTTACTTCGCTTTCGGCAAATCCGGATGTATCTATGAGTTTACTCAATTCAAGTATTATTATTGCAATTATTCCCTCCCTGATACTAGCAGCAATAGTATGGCGATACGTGATTCAAGGATTAATTTTGGGAGCGTTGAAAGGGTGAGCACGGGATAGCGATTTCGCCCACTTTTTCTATTAATTGAGGTAAATTTAAAAAGGAAAGGAGTCTTTATGAGTGAAAGTGTAGCTTTAGGTGTAATTGGCGTTGGATTTATGGGAAAGCTCTTAGCCAGAGTGAGTTATGAGTTACCGTATGTTAATCTGGATTATGTCTCAGATATCGATGAGAAAAGGGGGCGAGAAATCGCCCGGAAATACAATGCTAAGTATCGTCCTGATTATCAAACGATGTTGGAAGAAGAAAATTTGGATGCGATAATTGTTGCTACACCTGAGTTTGTGCACAAGGACCCAGTGATAAAAGCAGCTCGGAATGAAGTGGATATTTTCGTGGAGAAACCTTTGGCTACCAATTTGAATGATGCCACCACAATGATAGAAACTTGTGAAGAAGAGGATGTAAAGTTAATGGTGGGATATATCCTCAGGTTCGAAACGTGTTATGTAAAAATGAAGCAAGCTATTGATGAAGGGAATATAGGCCGGTTTTTATCAGCTTATGCCAGAAGAAATGCTTCGATTCAGGAAGCGGAAAGACTAGGGGGAAGGACCAGCGTAATAAACTATTTAAGCGTGCATGATATTGACCAAATCTTGTGGTATAACTCCTCAGAAGTGGTCAGTGTGTACTCGAAAGCAGTCAAAGGTAAAGTATGGGAAAAATACGATACGCCCGACTTTGTGTGGACCACCTTTGAATTTGCCGATGGTAGTTTGGGAATTGTTGAAAGTGGGTGGGGTTTGCCAGAAAATTGGGCTAATTGGCAAACCCCACCCGCCTGGTCGAGTTTCGGGGATGTCCAAATGGAGGTGGTGGGAACAGATGGTGCGCTATTCATTGATTTTAATCCGATGAATCTTATTGGAGTTGATTTAGAGGGTTGGAAGTTTCCTGACACTCGGCACTGGCCTTCAGTGAACGGAAAAATCGCTGGAGCAGTAAAGTTGGAATTGGAACATTTTTTTAATTGTATAATGGAAGACAATAAACCTCTCGTCGATGGAGAAGATGGGAGGCGTTCTCTGGAAGTTTCTCTGGCGGCGGAAAGATCATTGGAAAGCGGTAAAAAAGTGGAATTGCCACTTTCCAATATCTAACCTGCTATTTAGAAAGTTAGTTTTATGAGAGCAAAGTAGGTCAGTTCAATTAGTGGGTTTTGTCCTCTATTTTCATCTTGGCTTGTTATGAAGGATTCCACGGAGGTAGTTCAAAAATGAAAAGAGAGTCAATGCAGATGCTTATCGGCGGTAAGTGGGTGGATAGTGGTTCGGGAGAGGTATTCTCTAGCAGCAGTCCGGCCACTGGTGAAGAAATAGCAATTATCCCTCAAGGTACCAGAGAGGATGCTAATAAAGCAGCACTAGTTGCTAAAGAAGTTCAACCTAAGTTCGCTAAGATGACTGCTTTTGAGCGTGGGCGCCTATGCCACCGGATTGCTGAAGAAATTAAGAGGGAAAGAGATGATCTCAGTAAATGGCTTGCAATGGATCAAGGTAAGCCCATTAAGTCAGAAGCTCCTATGGAAGTTGATCAGACCATCAGGCACTACGAGGAAGCTGCTGAGGACGTAAAAAGATTAGAGACCCCGGTACTACCTTCTAGTGATTCCGATAAGCGGATATTATTAATTCGCCAACCTAGAGGGGTTTTTGGGGTGATTACCCCCTGGAACTTCCCTTTAGCCATACCTTCCGAATATCTAAGTGCTGCTTTAGCTACAGGAAATGCTATCGTTTGGAACCCAGCTTCTACTACTCCTGCGGTAGCGATTAAATTAGCCCAGTGTATTGAAAGAGCACTGGAAAGTGAGGGAGTTCCTAAAGGGGTATTTAACATGATTACCGGCAAGGGTTCCGTGGTAGGGGATGCTTTAGTGATCAACGAGGATATCGATGCTATTGGCTTGACAGGAAGTCCAGAAGTAGGTGAGGAGATAGCTGGAAAAGCCGGGTTAAAGCACCTGCTTTTAGAATTAGGAGGCAACGGGCCGGTCATTATATTAGATGATGCGAATATTAAGAAGGCTGCCAAGGCTGCAGCTTTCGGTTCCTTTTATTGTGCTGGTCAAGTTTGTGTGGCTAGTGAACGAATACTCGTTCATGAATCTATCCACGATCAATTTGTCAACTCTCTTGGAAAGGAAGTGGAAAGAATAAGGCTAGGGCCATCGCTGGATAGCGAAACTACTATGGGTCCACTCAACAATCCTGAAGTGGCAGCCAAGATGGATAAGCATATTCAGGATGCTGTGGAAAAAGGTGCTGAAGTGGTTCACGGGGGCAATCGAGCTAGTGGTTATCCTACTAATCTATACTATCAGCCGACGGTCCTAACTAATGTTTCCAGAGACACCTTGGTAAACAAAGAGGAGACCTTTGGTCCCATAGCGCCGATCATTACTTTTAAAACTTATGAGGAGGCTATAGAGATAACCAACGAAATAGACTTAGGCCTCTTAGCCTCTGTATTTACAAGCAATTTAAAGAATGTATTCTACTTTTCGGAAAATATTCAAACCGGTGTAGTAAACATAAACGAAAACAGTGATTATTGGGAAATCCATACCCCTATAGGGGGTTACTCAGGCAAAAAAAGCGGTATGGGAAGATTAGGTGGCAGGTGGACCTTAGAGGAGATGACGCAAATAAAAACTATCAATATTGATTTAGGTAATGTTCGCAGATAAATATTTATTGTCCGATTAAGGGGAGAGAAATGCTTCTTGAAGATATGTCCTGGAGGGAGGCGAAAGAACGGTTTAAGGAAACAGATATAGTTCTTATCCCTATTGGAAGTACTGAACAACATGGCCCACATTGCCCTTTGGGGACCGACCTTTTCATTGCCCAAAAGATTGCCCAAAAGGTGGCTGCAGCTCATGAGATTCTGTGCACCCCGATAGTACCCATTTCTGTATCCTCTTACCATCGGCAGTTCCCGGGTACGATTTGGGTTAATCCAGAAACCTTCCGGGATTATGTAAAGGATATAGCTTTGAGTCTAAAGTACCATGGAATTTATAAGATCGTTTTCGTCAATGGCCACGGTGGCAATTCAAGCTCTCTTAGGGAGATTGCTCTTTCATTAAATCAAACGGAAAGCCTTTTTACCATCGAATGGACCTGGTTTGTGTCTATTAAGCGGAAAATACGGGAACTCTTTGAAGGAAGGGAGATGAATCACGCCGATGGACCTGAAACTTCGGTTATGATGCATCTTGACGAAGAATTAGTTAAGAAGGAGTACTTCAAGGAAGCCGAAAGAAAGGGCTCCACTAGTTGGAGAGAGACCATAGCAGGAACTCAAATACCCATTGATACCGTTTCTTTTTCCAAGAGTGGAGCTACAGGTAAACCTACAACTGCCTCTAAAGAAAAAGGGAAGATATTATTTGAAGTCGCAGTGGGTAAACTGAAAGAGTTGATTGAGTGGCTGAAAGAACATGAACTTCAGAAAAAAAGCAAGCTACCCTATGTTTAGGATGTAAACAATTTTGGAGGAGATAATGCCGGGAAGAGTTGAGAACAAGATCAAGGAATTGGGTTTAGAGTTGCCGGAGATTCCTGAGCCGGTAGCAGAGTACGTTCCCGCAAAGAGAACTGGAAATTTGATCTTTTGTTCGGGACAAGGGCCGACAAAAGATGGCAAGGTGGTTTATACGGGAAAAGTGGGTGCAGAAAGGACGTTTGAAGATGGTTACGAGGCGGCAAGAATGTGCGCTTTAAACTGTCTAGCAGTTGTAAAATCCTTAACGGGGACGTTAGATAAGGTAAAGCAAGTAGTTAAAGTAAGGGGATTTGTTAACAGTACTTCCGAATTTGGTGAACAACCAGAGGTCATAAATGGTGCATCAGAGCTTTTGGTCAAGGTATTTAACGAACGGGGAAAACACGCCCGGTCAGCTCTTGGCACTTCATGTCTACCCCGTAATATAACCGTTGAGTTGGAGATGGTGGTGGAAGTAGAAGATTAAATCGCTCATTTTAGTCTAAAAAAGAGAAGGAGATCAAATGTCAAAAAAACTTAAAGAGACGATCAAATTATGTAAATTCGAATATCCAACTTCTAAGTTTCCTTTCTATCATGTAAATATTTTTGTTGAATTTGAAAACTCCGCTTTTGAAGTTAATAAGGTAATCAGTAATGGGAATAAAATAAGAGATTACCAGGTTTTTCAAGATAATAAGGAGTTATTTGATAAGACCATACATCCAGGTAGGAAAGGCAATATCGTAGCTAGAGTCAATTGGGAGAATAAGAAGTCATATAAGCTAAAAATCGAGGGTGAATTGCCATCGGGTGAGCAAACAGAGTTAAAAGAGATCGAAGTTAAGGCTCCATCTTATGGAGGGTACTGGGACAGCGACTGGGAACATTATGCAGGGGTTGTTTTAAGTGAGAATGCTGGAATTTCAAGGTGTAGAGAGCCGGTTCATCTGACCGCAAGCTTTTATAAGGACCGCATTGACAGCTCGGATGAAATAAGAGTAGTGGGGATAGATCCGGAAACCGGAATGGCTGAGGAGACTCCTTCACAGATCTACGGTTTTGATGAGTGGAATGTCTCTAGATTGGTAGAGGAAGAACCCTTTCGTTATCAACCTACAGTCACTTTAGATTTAGTCTTTCTGGCCAGTGTATCTGCTAATTCTGAAAAGGTATATCTCATCTTTTACGGAAATCCACAAGCTCAAAATCCGCTGTATAAAAGTGATCTAAAAGTAAGTGGAGAATCTTATCAATCGGAGGTAGAAAATGATTACTACCGGATGAAACTCCATGATAAAAGTGGGTTCATTGATCAGATAGACATAAAGCAAGGTATAAACTCTATACTCGATCATCATATGGAACCTCCGGGTACGGTTCACTGGAATCCCGGCTGCTATGCGCCCCCCCGTATTTGGAGTCATGCTTCCGATTGGGACCCACCAGCGTACACTACGGGGATAGAGGGACCATTATTTATGATGAGAAAATACTGGGGGAAGCTACCATTCGACGTAAAGCAAGTATCTGCTTCGGTAACTTACTCGTTTTATGCACATAATCCCTACGTAATCATATCTACAGCATTAAGGATTGATGAGGAAATAGCAGTAAAAGCTTTACGTAACGGTGAATTCGTCTTCAAAAAGGAGCTTTTTGATGAATTCGTTTGGAAGGATAAAACTGGCGAAGTAGGTCGCTTGGAACTAGCTCAGGCTCGACCCCACCCCAGCCCTGCAGTGAGGATATCTCCGGATCCTCCCTGGCTGGCGTTATTAAATCGTGAGCAAGGATATGGATTTGGAGGGATTACTCTGTCGTATGTGAACGAACGTTTTGGTAAAGGATTGGTAAGAACTACACAGCCCCATTTCTATGTGGAAGCGGGACCTTGGGTTTACTGGTGTCGTCCACTGGTTAACACCTTTGTTACCAACAATCCACAAAGATTGGTTCCTGTTCCCGAAGGGTGTCTGTATTTAGAAAGAAATGCCTATTTACCATTTAAGCTTAAGCTAGATGAAGGTAAGGAATACGAAGTTTTAGATAGATATCGAAAGATGTTAACCAATCCTCTGGAGGTGTTGGAAGTTAATATGGATACCGATGAAAGGGTCCCCGAAAAATGGGTTCAAGGCATCATTTCTGAAGAGTTTCAGGAACTATCACCGGAGGAAGTCTTTCACCCGGACCAAGATAAGTAAAGGAGAGTTAATTTCCGGGGATATTAATCGGTAAAACAAAAGTTTACTTACCCCGGTAAAATTTCAATGAGTGGGGGATTTATCGATATTTCGTAACTTAACTGGAGGCTATCGGTTATGTTCGGAAGCAAATTGGATTTTCGTTATTACGACTTGGATAGGAATAACACAAGTCGGGATATTGATCTTCTGTTCCCGGATTGGAGTAGTAATGAAACTGTGGTTGTATTTTCCCCTCATGATGACGACACTCTGCTAGGAGCAGGTTACGGAGTATTGGCAGCGCTTTCTGAAGGGGCGGAAGTATATATATTTATATTCTGTAACGGATGTGCTGGGTACAGCGATACAAAAGAGAAGCAAACCATCGTTGAAATAAGAAGTGAGGAAAGTAAGAAAGCGTATGCCAATATCGGAATCGAAGAAGATCATATAGTCAGATTTGGGTATCCTGATTTCAGCGTTTTTCCTCATTTAGGCTGGCAATTGCCGGGCGGATTGGAGGGTACTTTTGCTAAAACCCTTCCTAAACTGAGGGAAGTGAAGGTCACTCGCCTGCTGGTTCCTAACGGGTACAGAGAGCATCTCGATCATGCCACCGTAAATCAAATAGGAGCTTATGATGGACCCCAAGTCGGAGACCCAATTTTGGCAGATTGGGGAAAGGCAAGTCCTATTAAGAGTTACTTGGAATATGCGGTATGGGGTGATTTCTCTCCTCAGGATTCTTTGATATCTGATAGAAGGAGGGACCTACGCGGAAATCGGATTATTGTAACTAATTCCGATATGGAAGAGAAAATTCAAACCTCGCTTAAATGTTTTGAGTCGCAACAGGATATAATTAAGGATCTGATAAATCATCGGAAACGGCGGCGTCTTCGTGAAGGTTATCTGGAGATATACCTGGGTTTTGATCCTCGCCCCAGACTAGATTATGAACCTTACATAGAATATTTGCAGAAATTTGGGTGAGCGAATAAAAATGAGCTTTCAATTTGAATTATCAGACTTTATTAGCTTTCGAGACAAAGAAGAGTGTAAACAGGTAAGAAAGATAAAAAAGGAGAAAATTACTCACCATTCAAACGATGATTTCAATATTAGGGTGATCGAAAGTCCAGAAGATTTTTATTTTGAGTTTGCGTTGGATATTGTCACCCGAATAAAAAAAGCTTTGGATGAAAATCGTAAATTCGTAGGGATCTTTCCGGTTGGTCCAATGCCTCAGTATCACATCGCTGCTCTCTTGATCAATAAACTGAAAATTCCTTGCAAGCACCTTCACGTTTTTGCAATGGATGAATACGCAGATGAGCAGGGTCGAACCCCTCCTTCCGATTGGGAGGGATCTTTTCAAAAAGCGATGCTGGAGGAATTTATATTTAACATTGATGAAAAGTACCGCCCTCCCCGAGAACAAATACATTTTCCCATCTCAGACATACTCTCTGACTATGCTCGAATGATTAAAGACCTGGGTGGGGCGGAAGTTTGCTATGGAGGTATTGGCTGGTGTGGCCATATTGCTTTTTGGGAATCTCATCTATGGAAAGAATTCGATGAAAACATAGAAACTTTTAAGGAAGCTGGACCGCGAACGGTCACTTTACATCCAATGACTATAATGCAAAACGCACTTCATTCATTCAGCGGAGATTGGTCCCAGGTTCCTCCCAAGGCAAACACAATTGGTCCCCAACAGATTGTTAAAGCGGGAGATCGAAGCTTTTGGCTAGATGGATATATCAAAGGTGGGGTAAGCTGGCAGCGATTCATAGCTCGCCTGGTGGCTCACGGCCCGGTTACTCCTAAAGTACCCGGTTCAATACTTCAAACGCTTCCGGGAACTTATACCATACTGGGAGGGGTGGCGGAAGATATCAAAGTCAAGATGAGCTAAGAGAGTGCCCTTGGTGAAAATTTGTGATCATTTAGTTTTGAAGAATTTAAAAGTAATTTGAGCTTTATTCTGGGTACCTGATAGCAATGAGTATTATTCTTGTTAAGGAGCCAGGTTGAATTCTAAAGAAAGAGTTATAAAAGCTCTCAAACATGAGGAGCCTGATCAAGTTCCAATTTTTGCGACTCTTACTCCCCAAGTTGCTGAAAAGTTAAGCCAAAAATTAGGCACACCCGCAGATCTAAAAGATGCTTTCTTATCAGACAGAGTTTCTCATACTGAGATATTACTAGAGTTGGGCAATGACGCGATAGGTATCTCCCCTGGTAGATCTAAAGGGTCTCCCACTGTAGATTTAGGAAATGGTCAAAGGAGGGACGAGTGGGGTTTGGTCTATAAGAAGATTGGACCTTATTACGAACCGGTTGAACGGCCGCTAGCCGGAGTAGAAAGTGTTAAAGACATTTCCAATTATAATTTCCCATCTGCGGATAGTCCCGGAAGATTTGATGTGGCTAGACATATGACGTTCAAATACGGGGATAGATATGCTCTAGTAGGTTGTATTGAATGCACCATGTTTGAACTTGCATGGAGTTTAGTCGGTTTTGAGAAGTTTCTGATGGACCTTACCCGCAGAGCCGATTATACACTGGAACTTTTAGATATTGTAAAAGATTATAACCTCGAATGTGGAAAGAAACTGATAAAGCTTGGTGCAGATATTATATGGACCGGGGATGACTTTGGCACCCAGGAAGGAATGCTTATCTCACCTAACCTTTGGAGAGATATTTTCAAACCTCGATTTGAAGAAGTTTTCCAGACATTAAAAAAGACCAATTCTGAGATAATTATTGCTTATCATTCCTGTGGTTCTATCAGGCCCATTATCGAGGACTTAATCGAAATAGGTTTGGAAGTTCTCAATCCTATCCAACCAAAGGCTCGGAATATGGATTTGACTAAGCTAAAGGAGTTGTACGGCGATAGATTAGCCTTCTTTGGGGGAGTTGATATCCAGAATGTGCTGCCGAACGGGACTCCACAACAGGTGGAAGAAGAGGTTAAATCGAGAATAAGGGCTGCTGGACAAGGTGGGGGATACCTGTTAGCTCCCGCTCATAATATACAGCCCGATACCACTATAGAAAACATTTTTACCCTGTTCCAGTCAGTAAAAGAACATGGTAGTTACCCTCTTGTTCTATAAATAAACTAAGAAATGTTTAAAGTAGTTAATAAGACAACAATAGCAGTATTTTAAAGTTAATCAGGCTTCTAGCTATTTTACTTTCTAAGATTGCAATGTATAAAGACATTCTATTTAAAAATGGCGCCATAATCGAAAGGAATAAGATTGAAAAGGTGGATTTATTAGTTAGAGATCAGGCAATAGAGAAGTTAGGAAATGCGGAATTGGCGGGGAGGGAGCAGGTAACAACCATTATCGACGCCAGCAATTTATACATTGCTCCAGGTTTTATAGATATTCAGGTAAATGGTGGAGTTGGGTATAATTTCGTAGAATGCCCACGGAAAAGTAACATCAAAAAAATAGCCAATTTTTTTCTTTCCCACGGCACTACCGGATTGTTGCCTACCACAATTAGTAAATCTATCTCACGTTTGCGCAGGGTTTTGAGCTCCCCAGGCGAAGAGTCAGGCATTTTAGGATTTCATTTGGAAGGTCCATTTTTATCCTTAGAAAAGAAGGGGGCTCATAACTCACAATTTATACAACCACCTTCCGTAGAAGAGCTCAAAAAACTTATTTCAGGTTATGAGGATTGGGTGAAGCTGGTTACTTTTGCCCCGGAATTAGAGGGTGCGGATGATTTATTAGATGAAATTAATAGGATAGGGGCTGTACCTTCCATTGGCCATTCTAACGCTACTTATGAGCAAGCCATGGCGGCCTTAAATAAAGGAGCCAGTTCTTTCACCCACCTCTATAACGCCATGAGCGGGTTTCATCATCGAAAGCCCGGTTGTGTAGGGGCAGCTTTAGATTCTGATGCTTATGTGGGACTAATTTGTGATGGGTTGCATGTCCACCCGGCGGGTATTAGATTAGCTCTTAGGGCTAAGGGAATCGATAAAATTTGTTTGGTAACCGATGCCATTTCCGCAGCTGGAATGGGTGATGGTAAATATAGTTTGGGAGATCAGGCGGTTGTGGTAAAGGAGGGGGTAGCCAGGCTTTCTGACGGCACCCTAGCCGGAAGTACCCTTACCATGAACCAAGCGGTAAAAAACTTTATGGAGTTTACTGGGGTCAGCTTGTCCGAAGCCGTCCAAGCCGCCAGCTTGAATCCAGCCAGGCTTTTAGGGATTGATAATAGAAAAGGAAGCATAGAAGAGGGGAAGGATGCTGATTTGGTTATTTTTGATCAAGATTTTAAGGTTCATTATACAATTATGGAAGGGGAGATAGTTTATAGCCGTGAAGATTAAAATTTTGGAAAATTATGAAGAGATAAGCTGGGAGGCAGCTCGGATAGTGACCCGTCAGATCATAAAGAAGGCGGATTCTGTTCTGGGTTTACCTACCGGAGATACTCCTATAGGAATGTATGAAAGGTTGGTAGGTTTCTATGGTCAAGGGATTTTAGACTTTTCGCCGGTAACCACTTTCAATTTGGATGAATATTACGGACTGCCAATCGAGCACCAAAAGAGCTTTCACCGCTATATGGGTAAAAGATTGTTTAGCAAAGTAAATATTCAAAGAGATAATACCTATGTACCAAATGGGATGACTGATTCAGTAAAAGAGGAGTGTAACCAATACGAAGCGGAAATCAAAGCTCATGGGGGCATTGATCTAATGGTCTTGGGTATCGGGGTGAATGGCCATATAGGCTTTAACGAACCGGGGACTCCATGGGATAGCTGTACTAGGTTAGTAAAGTTAACCGAAGAGACAAGGAAGCGGGAGTTTGTGGGTTTAAAAGACCCACCAAAGAAAGCGATTACCATGGGGATAAAGACTATAATGCGAGCTAGAAAAATCTTGTTGCTTGTTTCCGGGGAAGAAAAGGCGGAGGCAATTAAAAAAACTTTGGAAGGGCCGATCACTAATCAAGTGCCCAGTAGTATCCTACAGCTTCACCCTAATCTACAAATAGTCTTGGACGAGGCTTCGGCCAAATCCCTTAGTGAACTAAGCGAGGTTTCTTAATATCCTTGACGTGTGACCTCATTGTAGTGCTCTTTCCAATTGCTTCGCGTTGAAATACATGGAGTAGTCATTGAATAAGGCGTAGACTTCTGGAGAGTCCAATTGATCAACCTTTTCTTTCAAACTTTTTAAATCTTCCTCTTTATATTCGTACTTATACATTTGATCCCCGGGGGGTTTGCCGTGAAGTCTAAGGTAGGCGATTTTACCGTTACCCACAGGTAATTGCTTGAAAGGGTCCGTGCAGTGGATGAGTCCAAATTCTTCGCAGACCTGCCTAGTTTCCCTTAGATTGGAGGGCCAGTCCCCTCTAGGTTCCCAGGCCAAAGTAAACCCTGGAGGATCTATTTTTTCAAAAAAACGATCCATCTTTTTAAGATTCTCTTCTGTGGGGCCAAATGAAGGCGGACTCTGCAATAGTATAATCTTTGCCTGGAGGGCTTGGGCTATTTCTTTGGTTTGATTAAAGGCTTCTACGGATTCCGCCGATTCAAATCGGTCCTTGTGGGTAACGGTCTGCAGGCACTTTACGGTGAACTCAAACTGATCGTGTACTTCGTTTGCCAGTCTTCGCCACCTGTTGGCCGTTTTGACCTGAGGCAATTTATAAAAGGTGGAATTTACTTCCACTAGATCAAAAAATCGGCGTAGGCTCCCACCTTGTGATCATAGATTTTCTTCCAATCCTTATCTTCTTTGGTAAAGTCGTTGGGTTTAAAATAGCTCCAGCCGCAGCAGCCTACTTTTATGGACATGGAAAACCAACCCCCTTATTTGAAATTAAAAGTAATAATCCGGTAGGTAAAAGCCAATTCTTTAGTTTAAAATTGCTACTTACCCATAATCTGAATAACGATTTCTCGGTTTCTCGTCCTAGTATCCAAATTGATGGCTACAATTTGTTGCCATCTGCCCAGGGTTAGTTTACCTTTGGAGAAAGGGATGGTGAGACTTGGGCCCATGATGGTTGCTCTAACATGGCTTCTGCCGTTGTCGTCTCCCCACGTCTTGTGATGTTCATAGGGGATATCGGAAGGGGCTATCCTTTCCAGTGCTTGGGGTATGTCTTTCTTTAAACCCGGTTCGAATTCAACTGTGCTTACTGATCCAGTGGCTCCGGGAATAAACACGCATACAATTCCCGTTTTCAACTCAGACTCAGATATCTTGCTTTGAACTTGGTTGGTTATATTTTCCATTCCCCCATCAGCATC
>CAYUCE010000009.1:21614-45575 GCA_964443275.1 uncultured Thermotogae bacterium
ACAATCCTTCGCATTTCTTGATAAAGTTTTAATTTAGCCACTTCCCATACCTCCAAAATCAATTATAATCGAAGGAAGGCCCTCCTTCAACCTTGCTAGCTGGCGATGATCTGACTTTATATGCATCAATTTTAGAAAGATCGGCCAGGCAGGTGGTCAACGAAAAAATGACTTATAGAGTAAACTTTTAGGGTCGTTCCAAAACCCAAAAAATAATGACTAAAGTTCTTTCATTGTTCGCTTGTTTGACGGGACCGATTTATAGTTGTATATTTGGTGAGAATAGGTAATTAATATTTGAGGGAAACATTTACGCTATTTAAGGATAATATTTATAGACGGAGGAGGATCGAAATAAAGATACTTGTTATTAACCCGGTAGCAACGGAAAAATGGAATGATTTCGATCGGAGATACTTTCAAAATATCGCAGATGCTGAAACTAAAATGGAAATAACTGCTATCAGTAGGGGACCAAAGTCAATCGAAACTTTTTACGATGTGGCGCACGCCAGTCCTGAGCTCTTAAAGATAGTTCGGGCGAGGTGCAAGAATGTAGATGGCATCGTAATTAATTGCTTTGCAGATCCAGGGTTAAAAGCTGCTCGGGAGCTTACTGATAAGGTAGTTCTTGGCCCTGCAGAAACTTCAATGTGTGTAGCTACTCAGCTGGGCTCTAAATTCTCCGTCGTTTCTGTCTGTAAAAATGCTGGACCCTGGATTGAAAGGCAAGCAAGAGAAATTGGCCTTATTGAAAACCTCGCATCCGCAGTGGGAGTGGAAATCCCTGTCTTGGAATTAGGCAAGAAACCAGAAAGAACTGTCAGAACAATCGTAGAAAGTGCAAGCAAAGCAGTTAAAAAAGATGGCGCTGAAGTAATCATTTTGGGATGTACGGGAATGGCAAGTCTGGCTGACAAAGTAAGGGATAAAATTGATGTCCCTCTCTTGGAACCAGCGGCGACCACTTTTAAAATGGCTGAAATGTTGGTTAAACTGGGTATAAGACATAATAGAGGAGGACTATATAATAAACCCATCAGTTGATTTAAGAAAGGAATATGGTTGAGAATTGACCTTAATTCGGGTAAGTTAATTGGTGAAGCGGTTTGTTCATCTGATTATAACAGGAGGTGGTAGGTGGTATATTAGACTAGAATCGGCGATTTTTTCAATCCAAAATTAAAACTTTAGGAGGTGTTCATATGTCTAAAAAACGGATAGACATGAGCTTTTTGGTTCTCATAGTCACCACTGTGACTATAGCTTTATTTGCTTCTGGTGTTAATTCGTTCGCTCAAGAACCTCAAATAGGAGTCTATGCAAACACTAGTGAGCCCGTCATTTATTGGGATCCCAGTGACACATTCTCCAATGAGGTGATCGTTTTAAACAATGTGTATGAACAATTACTTCGTTACGACCCGTTCAAGGATGAGTTCGAATATGTGCTAGCGAAAAACTATGAGAGGTCAGAAGATGGCCTAACCTGGACCTTTTACTTAAGGCAAGGTGTTAAGTTTCATACGGGCGGGGAGATGGATGCCGAAGCGGTTAAGTTCTCTGTCGAGCGAACAATGGAAAGGGGCAAAGGAGCATTCTTTATTTGGGGCCCTGTTGACAGAATCGAGGTTGCGGGTAAATATACAGTCAAATTCCATTTAAAGCATGCGGCACCTTTAAATATAGTGGCAGCTGCTGCATATGCTGCCTTCATCTTTGACCCTGATTACGCTGATCATGAGTGGTTCACTCAGGGCAACGACTCCGGGACTGGACCTTATATGATTGAAAGCCATGAGGGTAAAGAATCAGTTGTGATAACCAAATTTAACGATTATTGGAGAGGATGGGAGGATAATCAATTCGATAAGGTAATCTTTAAATGGGTGCCGGAGCCATCCACCCGAAGACTGATGATTGAAGGTGGTAAGGCAGACTTCACTAACAGACTGCCCATTACAGCCATCGAAGCATTAAAAGGCAAACCAGGAGTGGAAATCGCTGAAACTCCTTCCTTTCAGAACTTACTTGCACTATTTAACAATGCCAAAGATGGCCCCATAGGGAACAAGTTAGTGAGAAAAGCATTGGCGTATACCCTGCCTTACAAGGATATAGTAGAAGATGTACTGGGAGGTTATGGGAGGCAATCAAGAGGAGTAGTGCCTTATGGACTTTGGGGTTACTCAAACAGGGTTATGCAGTACACTTACAGCCTCGAAACAGCAAAAGCCCTGCTAGGTGAAGCTGGATACCCCGATGGAGGCTTTGAGCTTCTTTTAACCTACGTATCGGGAGACGAGAATGAAAGGCGAGTTGCCGAACTATGGAAATCGGAACTGGCCAAACTGAATGTTGACCTTAAAATTCGAGGGTTACCCTGGAGTGCTCAAATTGATTTAGGAAAAGCACCTGATCCTAACAAGCGACAGGACATATTCCTCTTCTACTGGTGGCCGGATTACACACATCCCCACTCATTCCTATCCGCTATGTTTGAGTCATCAGAAGAAATCCACTTTAATTTCAGCTACTACAATAACTCCGTATATGATGCATTAATTAACAAGGCCTCAAGTATTGCCGGATTGGATAGAGACGAAGCTATCGAAATGTATGTAGAAGCACAGAACATTTTGATGGAGGATGTAGCAGGAATAGCTATATACGATATGGCTTACGTTAGAGCCAAGAGCGTCTCACTTAAAGGCTATGTAGATAACCCCTCATATTCACACGTCGTATTCTGGTACGAATGCTACAGAGAAGAATAGGTAAAATCTGGACCGAGGAGGTAAAACTCCTCGGTCCCTTCCCTCATTTGAGTTTCTAAAAATGCTTAGTTATATCACTAGGAGGTTGCTACTCTCCTTAATTGTACTAGTGGGGGTTTCCATTGTTGCTTTTTTAATAACCCGATTAGTACCTTCAAATCCAGCTCTTATGTGGGCAGGTCCCCACGCTACAGCAGAGCAGGTAGAGCAGGCCAGAGTTGAACTGGGATTGGATAAACCACTATATGTGCAATATTACCGATATATAAAAGGCTTTATCCACGGAGATTGGGGAGCTTCAATTCGAACCCGTCAGCCAGTCTTAGAAGACATAGCAAACCGGCTCCCAGCATCCCTTGAGTTAATCCTTTTTGGCATGTTTATTGCTCTGATTCTGGGGATCCCTCTGGGCACTTTATCTGCGGCTAAGGACGGTACAATGTTGGATCATACCAGCAGGGCTTTCTCCATCGCTGGAGTAGCTTTACCAACTTTTTGGCTGGGGATGATCTTTCAGCTAATATTTTTCAAACAATTGGGTTGGCTTCCGCTTTCGGAAAGAGTGGATTCCATCCTGATTCTCACCCATCCTATAAAGGATATAACGGGGTTCTATTTGATAGATTCTCTGATCTCCGGAAACTTCACGGTGTTTGTAGATGGTTTGAAACATTTAATTTTGCCTGCACTTACTCTCTCTGCATACCCCCTGGGCCTATCATCCAGAATGACTCGAGCCACGATGCTCGAGGTCTTAAACGAGGATTATATCAGAACCGCACGGGCTAGTGGCGTTCGAGAGATAAAGGTTTTAATCAAATATGCTCTAAGAAATTCAATCGGCCCCGTTTTGACTGTCATTGCGCTGACCTTTGCCTATTCCCTGGTTTCAACCTTTCTTATTGAGACCGTATTTACTTGGCCAGGTCTCGGTTACTACGCATCCAAGGCGATTATAACTGTAGATTATCCCGCTATCATGGGAGTGGTAATCCTGATAGCTTTTACATATGTGATCTTGAACCTTAGTGTGGACGTTGCATTAGCTTTTTTAGATCCTCGGATAAGAGTAGATTGACCGTGAACAATTGAAATGTTTAAAAGCTTGCTCGAAGATTTCCGATATATAGGGAAAAACCCACTTACCATTGCCGGATTAAGCGGAGTTTTAATACTGCTCATAGTTGCCATTCTTTCACCATGGATAGCTCCTTACCCTCAACATGCAACGGGCACCACAAGTATAAAGGATAAACTTATTCCACCGGGCAGGGGACATTTTTTCGGCACGGACGAATTAGGAAGGGATGTATTCACTAGAGTCTTATATGGGACCAGAATATCGTTTAAAGTGGGAGTATTGGCTATAGGTTTGGCTCTTTTAATAGGTATGCCTTTAGGAGTGATTGCAGGCTATTCAGGAGGGATACTTGATGAAGTTTTAATGAGAATTACTGATATTTTCCTAAGTTTTCCTCCTCTGCTTCTAGCTATGGCTATCTCGGTTACTTTGGGACCTTCTTTGCAAAATGCTATGATTGCCATAGCCATAGCTTGGTGGCCGTGGTATACAAGATTGCTACGAGGTGAGGCCACTTCGGTTAAAGAAAGATCCTTTATAGAGGCAGCTAGATCACTGGGTGCATCCAACGCAAAAGTTGTATTTAAACACGTTCTACCTAACTGCTTAACTCCTATTATGATTCAAGCATCAATGGACTTTGGCTCGGTGATTTTAACTAGTGCTTCTCTCAGTTTTTTGGGATTAGGAGCCCAGCCGCCGACTCCGGAGTGGGGACTCATGGTCAGCACGGGGAGAACTTACTTTCTAACTCAGTGGTGGATTGTTACCTTTCCAGGGATAGCCATCTTTTTTGCTGTGCTTTCTTTCAACCTCATGGGCGATGGACTAAGAGAAATTTTAGATCCCAAAATGCGACGGCGGATAAGAAACTATTAAGCAAGATGGAGAAATGGTCTGAATGCCTCGAGAATTAACTATAATTTAGAAATTTTGTAGCAATCATGTAAGGAGGAAGATGTGAAAAAGTTAAATCAACGGGATCTGAGAAATCTGCTTCTTGGATGTACGGTGTTGGGTACTGGAGGAGGAGGCAGCCTCAATCGAGGCCTTGAAATGATAGAAGGTATCCTAGATAGAGGTAAAGAAGTGAACATAATGGGGCTAGAATCTATCCCTGATAGTGCTTTGGTTGCCTCGCCGTATTTTTGCGGAAGCGTTTCCCCAGAGCAAGAGGGCAAATCTCCTAGCGTGGAAGGGAATGAATGTTTGGAAGCCTTCGAGGCCTTAGAAAGGCATCTGGATCACGACTTCTTTGCTGCCATTCCCACAGAGATAGGGGGAGCAAATACCGCGGTAGCTATTGCCGTGGCCGCTGAGAAGGGAATACCGGTAGTGGATGCTGATCCTGCCGGTCGATCAGTGCCAGAACTGCAACATACCACATTTTACATTAAGAACGTTCCTATTGCGCCCTTGGCAGTGGCGAATTCTCAGGGTGACGTGATAATTGTGGAGAAAGTGGCCAGCGATTTCAGAGCTGAGAAGATAGTACGTTCAATAGCTGTAGCGAGCGGAAATAAGGCAGGGGTAACCGATCACCCTACTAGAGGTAAGACTTTAAAGAACTCCGTGATATCTGGAACGTTAGCCAAAGCTCTTCGCATAGGTGAAGCGATCGCTGGTGCTTATGAGCGCGATGTAGATCCGGTTAAAGAAGCAATCAGTGCTGGGGAAGGCTTCCTACTTTTTAAAGGAAGAATCACAGAGACAGACTGGGAAGAAAAGGAAGGTTTTACCTTGGGGAATGTACTTATTGAAGGGGTAGAAGATTTTAAAGACAATGAGTACAAAATATGGTACAAAAATGAACATATCATTTCATGGATTGATGAGAAGATCGATGTCACAGTTCCGGATCTTATTTGCGTACTTGACTCAGCTTCTGGACAGCCGATCACTAACCCCAACTGTGAGGTAGGAATGAACGTATCGGTTATCGGCTATCCAGCTCCGGACCAATGGAGGACAAAGGCTGGGCTGGAAGTCTTTGGCCCAAAACATTTTGGTTATGAAAATGAGTACAGACCCATTGAAGAGAATGAAAGGTTGATAAACCGCGAATAAAGGAAGGTAGTCTGTTAGGAGGGAAAATGAGATATCATGAGTTTGAATTAGGTAAAGCCAGCGATCTTTTAATAAGAGAACTATTCAAATTGCGGGAAGGAGAAACCTTTGTAATCACTGGTGATACGGAAAGCGATCCTCAAGTAGTAAATGCTACTTCAAGGGCTGCTTTTGCAGTAGGAGCAAAGCCCATGGTTATTTGGCTTGCGTCGCCGATAGGGGTGGGTAAAGAAGCTGATCCTATGCTCCCAGTTGATGCGTTGGCTGCCGTACTCAAGGAGGCGGATGCCTGGGTGGAGTTCAATAACAAATGGCTGCTTTATTCCACGCCTTATGAGATAGCCATGAAAGAAAACCAGAAGCTTAGACACCTTTGTTTGGTGGGGATGGATGTGGATATGATGACCCGGTGTATAGGGCGAATTGATTATCCTGTCCTTGAGGAATTTCAAACTCTAGTAACCCAGATGACCGAAAAGGCCGAACATGTAAAGGTAAATACACCAGCAGGGGGAGAGGTGGAATTTGATAACGATCCTCAAGAACCAGTTGATTCTGATCTTGGATATGCACATAAGCCTGGATCGTACATGTTATCGGGTCAGATAGGGTGGGCACCAGATCGAGATTCGATAAATGGCACAATAGCATTTGATGGCTCCGTAACACCTCCAATTGGCCTGCTTAAGGAACCTATAAAGCTAAGAATCGAAAGCGGCCGAATAGTAAGCTTCGAAGGAGGAAAGGAAGCAAAAGAGTACGAAAAGTGGCTAAGAGGCTTTGAACATCCACAGATGCTTAGGCTCGCCCACATATGCTATGGTTTCAACCCAGGTGCTAAACTCACCGGAAATGTCCTAGAAGATGAAAGAGTTTGGGGATGCACCGAGTGGGGAATTGGACATTACCCCGATGCGCCAGCTCCCTCCCACTCTGATGGCATTTGCCTTAATTCCTCAGTTTGGCTGGATGGGGTAAAGTTACTGGATGAAGGGCAGGTAGTGCACAAGGATCTAAAGAGACTTGCGAAGAAACTGGGAAAAGATTGAGAGCAGGTATTAAGTGGCTTGAGAGCTTCTATTTTTTGACTCCTTTGTGAACCTAAGTACTAATTGCTGGATGAAATCATAAAATTCGTCCTTGTTGGTCATCACCGTGTCGCTCTTTTCATCGATATCTTTTGAAATCTCTTTTAGGAAAGGATCGTCATATATGGAGCCAACAAGCTTAGCCAACCTGCTCAAAGTTTCCAATAGCCGTAGGGGACCGTAATCTTTTGGCTCATCTTTTAAACGTTCAGCACTGGCCGCTAGGTACTGGCACAGGTTGAAAAGCTCTTTCTTAATTCCCTTATTCATCTAGTTCCTCCTGATACACTCCCCAAGAAGTGATTTTTGAAAGCTTTTGTCTCTTAGGTGCAGAGGGAGGTTTCTTAGGGTAGCCGAGGGCGATAAGCAGTACAGGCTGTATATAATCGGGAAGTTCGAGTAGCTCGCTTATTCCCGTGACAGAAAATGATGCCACACAACAAGATCCTAGTCCGAGTGAGTAGGCTACAAGCATCATATTTTGAGTGGCCATTGCTCCTTCTTCCGCTCTCAATATCGAAACCTCAGCTTTTCCAAAAGTCTCCATGTCCCGTTGGTCAGAGCAGATAGCAATAGCTAATGTGGCTTCTCTGGGAAAGCCGGGAGATAAGTTTTTTAAGATCTCTATTTGATCCGAACTCTGGACAACCACGAATCGCCATGATTGAACGTTGCTGGGAGTAGGAGCCCAACGCCCCGCATCTAATAACTTTCCAATTGATTCCTTGGATATCAGCTTATTCGAAAATGAGCGGACACTCCTTCGGTTTCTTATTATCTCAGATAAAACATCGTATTTTTCCGTTTTGCACTCCATTGAATTTTAGAGAAGTTTATCTACCAGCTTTTTAAGATCTGGGTATATAAAGCTACCGTCTTCCTCAATTTTGCTATCATCTAACAGGACGGTGAGATTAAGCATAGTTCCATCAGTATGAGCACCGGCTGGTCCTACCTTTCCCTTAAATTGAGGTCTTTGTGAACCAATCCCAATTTCAACTCCACCAAACACCCTCTCATCTTCCAATATTATACCGGTAAGCTTGGCTCCCGGGTTGAAACCATAGGAAAAATGGGCAATTTTAAGCATGTGGGGATCATCAAAACTTTCCAACCATTTTTCGAAAACTTTAGCCTCAGAGCCGCCCTCTACCTTCATTATTTTACCCTTCTTTACTATAAGTTCTATAGGTGAAGCTAGAAGACCAATCTCCTCCGGAGGCCAGAGTGAACCGTCAAAAACTAACCTTCCATTTATGCTTTCTTCTACAGGTGCCCAGGACACTTGCCCTCCCAAAAAGCTCTGCTCATTCGGCTTGGAAATTATCCCTGAGTTGTGGTAAACAGGACGGTCCCCAATTTCAGAGGCTAAATCAGTACCCGCGAGAGTTTTAACCACCATCTTGTTACCGCTCCGTAGCAAATCTGCAAGCCTATCTCCTAACTCAACCATTTTTGGATAATCGATCTCCCCCCTACACATCAAACCATCATATCTGGGGCCATCCCGGTTAAACAGAGTTTCTGGATCCGGCCTTTAATGCTTCATGATAAGCTTCGGTATGTATAAGGTACTTTTCAGCTAATTCAATAACTACGTCAGATTCCTTCATGGCATCTGCCAGGGGTGGCGGCGGTTCTATGCCCACCTCCGGTCGAGTTTCGAACCAGTAAATACCTACTGTTCCACCGGCCAGAAAAGCAGCTTCAGCCAGGCTGTTCACCACCTTTTCATTAGCAGCAGTATCGGCATAGATAAGAATATCCTCGCCTTCTTTCAAGTTACACATGTCATTAATTACCGTTTCTGCTGCTTGCTTAAGTTCCCAACTGTAACCCATTTATACCTCCTTTTTATAGTTCAATATTTTTTCCATCTACGATTAACCGAGGAGAAGCGGTTATTAACCCGTCTAAATGGACATCTGCTTGGGTATCTCCGCCTATCGTGCTGTCATCTCCCAAGGCAACATGTAAAGTTTCTGCTACCTTTTCGTCCTCAAGAGTGATTCCTATCAGTTTGGCTGCGGGATTTATTCCTATTCCAAGTTCGGCGATATTTCTTCCCTCCTCTCCGGCACTTTCCACCAGTCTTTCCAATTCGTCAGCTCTTTTCCCATCAAATGAAACAGCGTAGCCGTCCTTGATGGTGACTTTAATCGGTGACTGAAGAAGTCCCAGACCGGACAGGGAGCCATCGATTAATAACACCCCTTGTGCATTGCTTGGAGAGATATAAACTTCTCCACCGGGTAGATTGGAGAAGTCTCCTGGATTTGCGCAGATGCCGGTGTCTGTACCCCATTTACGGTCAGTTAGATCAAGGGCCAAGTTGGTCCCTTTTTCGCTTTTTACAATCGCTTCCTTTGCCCCTTCCAATTGGCTTAAAAGCTCCTTGGCTCTTCTTTCGACTTCTCCATAATCTGCTCTCAAGCCGCCTTCAGATATCATTTCCTCCAATATTCCGGGGAGAGTTGCAACTCGAGCCCCTGCTTCACAAGCATTCTTTCTAGCCTGGGTATGGGATATAGACTTTTCGGTGGGAGCTAAGACAACATCTACCGCTTTCATCGCTTGGGCTACAACCTGAGGTGGTTCCTCACCGCTCTTTTCTCGTGGTATCATCATAATAAGCATTGCCTCGCTCTTTAGATTCTTTGCAGCTTCGAAGAGGGCCTTACCAATAGGGAGCTTCTCCGTGTCAGTCACGATAAGAACTTTCTCTCCTGTCTTAACCCTCATACAATCTCTGATCGCTACAAGTGCACCTTCTTTTAAACTCATAAAGACACTTCCTTTCGTGTTTAGCAAAATAATTCTGATAACGCTTGAGCAAGTAGTGATCTTACTAAAATAACGGGTTTTTCAGTTGTTTCCTCTACTACTTTTTTCATTTCCACACTGTAACCGAAACAATGCATCAAAACGAGATCTACAGATCTTTCTTTTATTATCTGAGCCGCTTTTCTAATAACACCCTGATTTTTGGAATAGGGGGAAGCTCCGACACAAACTGTTTGAAAACCTAGATCCTTAAGCTCTCGTGTAACCTGATTTATCTGATCCTCTGAAGGCAAGAAAACTCCCAACTTCCCTTGAATGGAAATGGAGGAGAGCATCCCAGAAACTAGCTTGCCAGGGTTTACTAATGGGGCTTTCGATTCGAATTCAGGGAAAGTTCCTGAGCAAAGAAGAGTCACCAAATCTACATTCTCAGCGTTTAATTCACTTATTCTATCTTGCATTCGTGGAATAATCGATTTTTTCCCTACCGTAACCTCGGTTCCATTGCTCATTCTGGTTACCAGTATTTCCTCTCCACCACTGGGCTTTAGCCTTTTTATCTCTAATAAATTGAGATCATCCAAAGCACCTCTTTCCATAATTTCAAACCTAGTATCAATGGAGCGTGCGATTAGTTTTTTGAGCTCTGGAACGAGATCGATCCTAGGAGATTGGCCAATGGTGATTGTCCCAAGTTTGGTCATTGTTGATCCCCTTGTTGGTAAAGAAAACAGCGGACAGAATGTCCTTCTTTAATTTTATGAAGCCCAGGTTCGCTTTGCTCGCATTTCTTCATTCGCTCTGGGCAGCGGGAGAAGAAACTGCAGTAGTGAGGTACCTCAGAAGGAGAAGGGATTTCGCCTTTTAGGGTAATTTCTGCGGGTTTATATTTATTTTCTTCTTCGGAAATAATGGGTATGGCCGATAGTAAGGCTTTGGTATAAGGATGTAGTGGATTTGTAAAAATCTCCTCGGTCGGAGCTTCCTCTACGATTTTGCCAAGATACATTACACTGGTGGTATCAGAGATGTTCCGAACGATTCCTAGATCGTGGGTCACATAAAGATAGGTCAGATCCTTTTCTTGCTGCAAACTTTTAAGTAAATCGAGTATCTTTGCTTGAACTGAGACGTCAAGTGCAGAGGTAGGCTCGTCGTGAGCGATCAATTTTGGATCCGTGGCCAGTGCTCGAGCCAGACCCACTCGTTGTTTTTGACCACCACTTAAGGAGTGGGGATAGCGGTCGATAAACTCTCCAGATAGTTCCACGGTAGTTAACAGTTCTTTGACTAAGCGCCTGCACTCTTTCCTTGTAGCCTTTTTGTGAATTTTTAAAGGTAGCGATATGGCATCGTAGACGGTCTTTCTGGGGTTGAGCGAGGAGGTAGGATCCTGAAATACCATTTGCATCTCTTTACGCAGTTCTTTCAATATAACGCCGTTTAAATCGGTGATATCTTTACCTTCAAACCAAACCTTTCCTCCGGTAGGCTCATAAATTCTGATAGCTGTTTTGCTGAAAGTCGTTTTACCAGATCCTGATTCACCGACCAAGGCATGCGTTCCGCTCTTTTTCACTGAAAGATTTACATTATTTATGGCCTTAATTGTAACTTTCTTTCTGCTGAAGGTGCTTCCTTTAAAATCTGTAAAAAACTTTGATAAATTCCTTGTCTCAAGTAAAGCTTGATTTTCAGTCATTTTAGTTGCTCTTTTAGGTGACAAGCGGCGAGATGACTCGATTTATTTACCGGCTCCAGCTCAGGGGATTCATGGTGACAGACCTGCTCTGCATAGGTACAGCGAGGGTGAAAACGACATCCCGTAGGGGGATTTAAGTAATCGGGCAATCTACCTGAAACTCCACTGTATAGTTCTTTGGTAAGTTTGGGGACGGAGGCCACCAAACCTCGCGTATAAGGGTGGACAGAGTTTTCGAGCAGCTCACGTGTAGGTGCCGATTCCACACAAGTACCGGCGTACATCACATATATCCTATCGCAAAGTCTTCTAGCCACACCCAGATTATGGGTAATGTACAAAACCGAAAGGTTTCGAGCTTTTATACGCTCTTCTAAAAGTTCCAGAATACCCTTTTGAATGGTGACATCCAATGCGGTGGTAGGCTCATCCGCTATTAAAAGAACGGGTTTACCAATTAGGGCCATGGCAATTAGAACACGCTGTCTCATGCCGCCTGAAAGTTCAACTGGATACTTATATAACACCTCCTCAGGAGAAGGGATATTCACTTGATCTAACAGACGAACTGCTTCATCTCTTGCTGGTTTAGTTTTTCTTCGACCTTTTGTCCCTAGTAAAGCTCCCAGGCCGACTCTTTCAACTTTGTGCCATTTGATCAGATCGATCATCTGTTGACCGACGGTGAATACTGGATTTAAAGAGGTCATAGGATCTTGGGGAATATAGGACATGGCTCGTTTCATAATTTTCCTTCGCTGGTTAGCGTTAAGATCAAGTAGGTTTTCTCCGATAAATAGTATCTTCCCATCCATTATTTCGGCCGGGGGAACGGGTAGTGAGCCCAATATCGCCTTTGCGGTCACACTTTTACCACATCCGGTCTCGCCAACTGTACCTACGGCCTCTTGTTTACATACGTATAAGTTTACCTTTTCCAGGACCTTTGTTTTTCCATCAATTGTGTGAAAATGCAATTTGAGGTCTTTTACCTCGAGAACTTTTTCACCATTCACTTTAATTAATTCCTTACTTTTATTCCACTTCTACATCAAAGAAATCCCGTAAGCCGTCTCCAAGTAAGTTAAAACCCAACACGGTTATAAATATGGCGATGCCAGGGAAGGTGGCCAACCACCATGCTTGGGATAAGTGTCGCCGTCCTAGGCTGATCATTGTACCCCAAGCTGGAGTGGGTGGTTGCGCACCAACTCCTAAGAACCCAAGAGAAGCCCCCATCAGAATTGCATAACCCATATCTAAAGTTCCCTTAACTAGCAGAGCCGAGGCCATATTGGGAAGGATTTCCCTGAACATTATATGAAATTTGGAAGCTCCTACGGATTCACTGACCTCTACGAAGTCCTCTTCCTTAATGGATAACCCTTCTCCGTAGGCCAGGCGTGCATACCAAGGCCACCAAGTGAAAGAAATTGCTATCATGCTATTCGTCAAACTGGGTTCGAAGACCGCCGCAACTGCTAGAGCTAATACCAGTGGTGGAATGGAGAGGAAGATATCCGTAGTCCTCATGATTACCGTCTCAGTAACACCCCCGATGTAAGCGGCCAACAATCCCAATGGAATTCCAACGACTAGGGCAATTGTGAGAACTACTCCTCCCACTTTTAGGGAAAGCCGCGAACCAAAGATGACTCTACTGAAGATGTCTCTTCCCACTTCGTCAGTTCCAAAAGGATGCTTTAAACTCGGTGCCTGGAAAGTTTCACCAAAGTGTATGGCGTCACCTGCGTCTTCCGGATAAGGAGCTATGTAAGGAGCAAAGATTGCAATCACAGTCATGAAGAGCATCACCAACAAGCCGATAATTGAAAGAGGGCTATTGAAAAAGCGGTGTAATGCGCGTTGAACTCCGCTCTTTCTCTCTATGTGCTTGTATTGATCTTCATTTTCACGCATGAGTTTATTTATGCAGTCTTATTCGAGGATCCAACACTCCGTATAACAGATCGACTATAAAGTTGATAACTACATATCCCAACCCTATTATCAAGGTCACTCCCACTATGGCATTGAAGTCGTTTCTAAGTACCGAATTTACTCCATATCTGGCTATACCCGGCCAGGAAAATACCTGCTCCACCAAGAAGGCATTGCCCAACATCCATCCAAACAGGAGCCCAATGGTGGTTAAAGTTGCACTGAAAGCGTTTTTTAACATGTATCTATAGATATTTAAGATATCGGGCATTCCTATGGTTCGGCTCACGATAGTGTAATCCTTTCTGAGTTGTTCAATCATGTTTGCCCGGACCAATCTGGTAATTTGGGCCAGAGGTGAAAGGGCCAAAGTGATGGAGGGCAATATAATATGAAGAAAGCTATCCGCAAAAGCTCCAAAATCCAACGCTATTAGGCTGTCCAGAAGGAAGAGGCCCGTGATATGGGGTGGTACTGGTCCGCTTATTCTTCCGGTGACGGGTAGGATCCCTAGTTTGTACGCAATCCAAAGTTGAAACATTATCCCTATCCAGAATCGGGGGAATGAGACCCCGGTGAAAGCCATCACCCTACTAAAATAGTCGATTAAGTTGTCTTTATGAAGAGCAGAGATAACCCCTAAAGGAATTCCGATGATTATTGCGATAGTCATTGAGAAGAAGACTAGTTCCACCGTGGCTGGATATCTTTGCATTAGGTCTTTGCTTACTTCGCGGTGGGTAACTAATGACCTTCCAAATTTACCGTGAAGGAGGTTGATTACAAAATAGTAGTATTGCTCGTATATAGGTCTATCTAACTTTAGCTCATGCCTTAGTTTATCTACTTGTTCTTCACTTGCTTCCGGGCCTAGTGCCAGTCGGGCGGGATCGCCTGGCATTACCCGGGTCAACAGAAATATCAATACGGAAATGCCCACCAGGACCAAAACCATATAAGCTATGCGTTTAAGAAAATATTTCCCTACCACTTTTTATTTTCTTTCTTCAATTTTTTAAATATCGGTGTTCACCCGGCGATACAATCTTTTTACCGTTAACTCATTAACTTGCCTACTTTATGGAAGGTAACTATAAGGCAGGGATGGACCATCCCTGCCTTATAGTTAAAGCTGTTTTACCTTTAATCCTCGACTCGTAAGTTATACCAGACCAGATCGTAGCCCAAGATACCTGGGAATTGATAGCCTTTTATTCGCTCGCGCATGGATATTCTGTGAACAGGATTGGCAATAAATAAACCAGCAGCTTCTTCGGTCACTATTTCTTGGACCTTTTTGTACAATTCATACCGCTTTTGGGTATCAACAGTTTCTCTCGCTTGGTTTGTAAGTTTCGTAACCTCGGGATTTTCATACCAACTGCAGGATATGTATGTGCCCCAGGCATTGGGATTGAACATTAAGTAGGTATGGCTATCCGGTGAAGGATATTTTGCAGTGTGAAATACTGCCATGAAGTGGGGGGTGGTTTCGGCTTTGCTAGCCATATCGCACATTCTACCCCAAACTGCCTTCTGGAGCTTAAGGTTCAGTCCAATTTGGCCGAGGTTGTTCTTCATTAACAGACCCAACTTACGCTCAAGCTCATTTCCGGTAACGTATACATAGGTTAGCTCCATGTCATTGAGCTCTTCTGTACTGTATTTTGACTTAGCGAGCATCTCTTTTGCTTTCTCAATATCGTGGTGGTATACGGTGACTTTATCGCTGTGTCCGGGCATTAGTATCGGAACAGGTCCTTCCGCCTGACTACCACCTTTGAAGATATCTTCTATAGCCGTTTTGTAGTCGAAGGCGTAGGATACGGCTTTTCTTACGTAGACGTCATCCAGAGGAGCCTTTTGATTGTTTATGTGGTGTAAATACAGTTGTACATTGGGATCTTCTCGAGTGTAGACGCCTTCGGTTGCATTTAGCTCGGCGTATTCTTCAGGTGTTCCCCACTGATCTATCATGTCGATGTCTCCCTTTTTAAGCAACGTGTCCATGGTGGCCCGTTCGGGAATCACCCGCCAGATGGCTTTATCAATTTGACCGTCTTCCCATCCTTTCCAGTAACCATCGAATTTGGTAAAGACGATTCTATCGCCCAATGTCACCTCTTCCACCTTGTATGGTCCCGATCCGGCATCATTTGTTTCCAGATATTCCTGTCCATAATCGCCAAATTCACCGTAATCACCCGGCTTCTTCTTTTCCATTATAAGATCCTTATTGACCATACGTAGCTGAACCAAAGTGGCAATAAAGGGACCGAAGGTTTTCTTTAGGTGAAAGGTAACTTCGTAAGTGTCTGTAGCCTCTACTCCATCTGGTTCAAGTATACCAGTCCACAACCAGGCGAATCCCTGGTTGATTTCCAACATTCTCTTCGTGGAGAATGCTACGTCTTCGGCCGTCATGTCACTTCCATCATGAAACTTGATCCCTTTCCTTATGGAGAAAGTGTAGGTTTTCCCGTCTTCGGATACTTTCCAAGATTCTGCAACCCACGGCTTTGGCGGTTCTCCTTTTACTGGGTAAACTAGAGGATCGTAAACATTATTTACATTGGCCAGTTCAGTTTCATCCACCGCTTTGGCTGGATCGAAGGTCATAGTCTCCTGGTAGGTGGCAAAAGTGAACACATTTTGGTCTGCTCCAATCGATGAGAATGTACCCAAACTAAGAGCCAACACAGCCACTAAAAGTGGAACGATAAGAGTCTTTAAATTCTTACTCATTTTTTCTGCCTCCTTTTGATGAGATCTCGGTTATTAAAATGCTTCCTCACCTTATTAATCGGGTACACCGTAATTCGCTAAAGCTATCACCTCCTTATTATAGTTATCTTATTGCTTTTGATTTCTGTAATTTCTTCATTGAACCATAGAGATCCAGAATTCGTTTGAACTCCTTATGGTCATAGAATTTGCAAGTCCTTTCTGTGAATTCCTTTGCAACTTCGAGACAGAATCTGGCCGTTTTTTCCAGTTCTATAGGGTAATTCACGCCTGTTGTTACTCCGGGAATTACACTGCCTGAAGTTGTAGCTACTCCAACTACCGGACTATCAGTAGCGGTTGAAGGCTGTAGTATGCTATTAATATGGTGTAGCCCGTTACCGTAGGGAGTGATATCCTGAGTAGTAATAGGGAAAGTAACTGGGGGTTTTCCGGTTACTAACTGCATTAACCTTAAAAGATCATCGCTTAATTTAAGAATATAACCTTCTTTAACTGTAGGGGAGAGGGCAAACCCATTTTGGTTGATGACTCTGTTCCCCTTCGTAGCATCTACTGACAGGATAGCATCCATCCGATCATCGACTTCATATTTATTCATGGTTTTCATATCTACCGGAGAGCCCATAAAAGGAACCGGATCATGAGGCTGGATAGGAGCGTTAGGACAGACATGTGTAGAGATAATGACATCGCCTTTAAGTCTATCGCCCTTTGCACTCATATCGATTAGCTTGCTTCCACAAGCTATAGCCACAATGGCACCGTCGGCATCGGAGACCGCACCTATTTCCCCCGGTCTGGCTCCAACTCCTCCCAGCCTTCCAATTATCCCCAGGGTGGGATTATCTCCGCCGGAAAGCTTTCCCTCGGTGCCTTCAGCTATTAACTTGACGAAATCGGTTGCTCCGCCCTTACCCCTAACGGTTTTGACTTCTACATCCGCCTCGGGGTTAATTTCTTTCCAGTGTTCTGCGACCTTTTCTCCATTAGCGTCTGGATCATCCACAATTTCAAAAGAATTCAATATTTCTTTTAACATCATTTCCCATTACCTCTTCTTGCTCGAAATTTAATGATGTCTTTGCCTAGTGTCTTTTCGACTACGTTGAATAAATCCAAATCCTGCATACCCGATCCCAAATTCAAATTTTTTGCTGGTGTGGTAATGATGGTGACATCCTGGCCTTTACGTATTTCGGCTGAGGTTATCGGTAACCCCGTTTCGGAGTCCATGGTCATGATTAAATCTGGGAAAGTGGCTATGCGCTCCTTTCCCGCGTCCATGGTCATATATTCGTTCCAAAAACTCAAGCTACAGTTCTTCAAGTGTACCTCACCTACATCGAAGCCACCTTTAGAATTCAACTCTACCTTTAAAACTTCCCCTTGCGCCGCGATATTTCCGTTTAACTTGTCAACAACTCTCTCTATTTTGTCTTTTGCGTTTTTACCATGTAGGGAAGTCTCACCGAGCTCAATCGCTTGACTCAAGGCTCCCAGGGCGGCGTTTTCTTTAGCATATTTCACTGATACGGGGTTTCTAACAACGGCTACCAGTCCCCCTGCCACCACCGCTGCTCGCCGGATCAACTTTGCGGTAGCCGTAAGCGAACCTTTGGAATATGTCTCAACGTATCTTTCGGCCGATCCTCCCACTGCCACTTGGTGAGATACGTATTCTTCCATCTTTGATAAACCCATTGCTCCCATGGTGCCTGTGGGATGGGCTCTTCCATTACAAGCTGCATCAACCACCGGAATTCCCAACACCGCGGATTGAATCAGACCATTGACTACCGCAAACCCCCCTATCTCGTTAGTTATCATCCCACCAATCTCTTTCTTTAACTGATCTTGTATTACTTCCACGGCTCTGACGTAGTGTGAAGGAGTAACGTGCTTATCCTTTGCAGATGGTGCCCCTACTGCAGAAACTGTTACGATTAAGGAATCCTTCGGCAGTTTCTCTATTGATTTAACCTGGGGGTTGCCGAATTCTAAAGCTAGCTTTGCAAAACGCTTTCCTTCTTTCAAATCTCCACCACCGCCACCGCCGAGTATGGCCCCGCCTATGACCGCTGCCTCTATCCACTCCCTATTTATTTTCCCCAATCTTAATCACCTTTAGTTAAAGCAAGGTTGTAGATCACTGACCCAGAAGCGATGACTGGGTCTACTACGGGCACGTTTAGCTCTCTACTCAACTTTTTGGCTATTCCAACAGTTGAAAACCCGGTACAGGCTAAGGCGATCGCATCGCTTCCACGGTTTATCAATTGGCGGGCTGCGTTTAAAGAATTTTCAACTGCAGTATCCGCCTTTAGATCTAGTGTATTTTTCACATTTTTCAATCCCATTGTTTCAGACAAGCGATCGCCAAGAACTTCTTTAACTACAGCGGGGATATGATCGCCAATGGCCAGCACCCCTATCGAACGCCCTAGTGCGGAAGCAATGCAAGATAGGCTTTCTCCAGCCCCAATAACCGGTAGATCAAGCATTTTTTTCAACTCATTTACCGCTGGGTCTGCGGCACAACTGACGATTATCGCTTCGATCTTCTTATTGTTGCTCAAACTTTTAGCAAGATCTGCTACTTTCGGTTCGGCTTCTTTTTCCGATTTTTGGTCATATATGCCTTGAGGTTGTTTTTGAATGCATTTTGAGATAACTTTCAAGTCAGGGAAGGCATTTTCAATTATTCGACCATGTTTGTTGATTTCTTTTTCATCGGATAGGGTCAACACTCTTATTAAGCCTACCTTCATTTTATAGGGTTACCTCCTAAATTCCATATTTGATTACTTTCTGAGTAATCTCTTTTCCAGCTTTAATTATTAGTCTTATCCCTCTTCTTTCATTCGTCCCTTTTATCCTCTCAGTTGGGCCGACTATGCTGATGCTGCCTATCACTTTATCGTTTTCATCAAAAATTGGAGCGGCGATTGCTCTCACGCCCGGATCAACCTCTCCATCACTTATTGCGAATCCGTCTTCCTTGATTTTTTCAAATTCAGCTTCTAGTTTCTGTGGTTCGGTTATGGTATTTTCGGTAAGTTCGGGTAGACCAATTTCGTTGAGTATTGATCTCTTTTCCACTGGGTTAAGGTAAGCCATGATGACTTTGGCTGAGGCACCTGCATGCAAATATTGGGAACTGCCTCTTTCATAAGAAACTCGTAGATTTTGGCGCCCTTCAATCCTTTCTATGCAAACAGCTCTGTGCCCTCTGATGCCTGCTAAGACTATGGTTTCCCTGGTTCGAGCGGATAACGATTCCATAGTGGGAAGGGATAGATCGATTATTCCCATCTGCTTTCTGGCCACCTGGGCTAATTCCACAACCTTAACGCCCAAACGGTAGAGTCCAGGTTGGCTATCCTCTTCGATTAGACCCTCTTCTTTAAAGGTCTTCAGATATCTGTAGACGGTACTGGCGGGAATATTAAGCGATTTAGTTATGGTGGAAACGTCCAAGGTGGAGTGATCTTCGCTAAAGAGCAGCAAGATATCCAGGCCTCTCTTTAAAGTGCTGAGTTTTGGCATTTTTGATTATTATTTGGTGTCAAATTTTCTCATAATTTGATAACTTATTTTTACTATACAGTAGATTGCTCAATTTGTCAAATGCGGGGGCTGAATTTCGCACAGGATTATCGGAGATTAGCTCATTTCGGACTGGATTTTAAACCACGCGAATTGCGAATAATGATAGTGATTTTGTGATCGGGACGTCCATCAATAAGGTTGACCCTCAGTGAATTAAAATTACCAACAAACACGGTACAGGGCAAGTCTTATTCAACTGATCTGAGCGTTTAACAAATTTATGAAAGTTTTATTGACGGTAAAGCCAAAGGGTTTAAGTGTTTTTAACTGGGGAATTGAGCGCAAAGGTGTCCGGATCATTGGCTAATCTCCGGATTGGTAGTTGGTAAAATCGTACGAATCCCACTGGATCAAGTAGTACTGGAAAATTGATGAGCAAGTAACAATTATATATTCTCATGAATCTTTCTTTCCTCTCCCCTATGGGCACAAGGATGTATTGAGCAGGTGATCATATGTGTACTTTCGGCCTGTAACTTCCTTTTTACCTTCCTCACAATTTTATCTGATTCCTTCAAAGTGGTGCCCGCTGGTAGCTCCAAGTCAAAGTCCATATGTATAACTTCCGGACCCACGTATTCAGCGATCATGTCGTGCAGGCCAAGGACCCCTTCGATGGAGGTTACTATTCGCTTGACTTCTTCATAAACTTCATCCGGTGGAGTCTTTCCCAGAAGCATACCGAAATTTTCTCTAATTAGAATGAACCCATCCACCACTATTACTGTTGCTACCACCATGGTGGCTAAGGGGTCCCCGATGTAATAACCGCGGGAGTAAAACCATATTCCTAAAATAGCGGCCGAAAGCGATATTTCGTCATTTATGGTATCATAAAGCTCAGTCCTAAGTGATATGTCTTTTCTGCTTTCTTTAGGGATTAAAAATACTATGGGGATCAGATTAACCAAAAAGGAAAAACCTAACACATAAATAGCTAAAAGGGGATAGTTTCCGGAGGCTACAGGATTAAACAGGCGGGGTATGGCTTCTCTAAACAGTTGGACGCTGGTCAAAGATATGAACAAAGCAGCAGCGGTCAAGGAGACTACACTCTTTATTCGACGGTGACCGAAAGGATGTTCTATATCTCCGCCCTTTTCTCCAATTCTTACACTTATAATGAGTGATGTAGTTATGGCTACATCCACAAGGGAGTTTAAAGCCTCTCCTAACAGGACCAGAAACCCGGTAAAAATGAAGGCTACCAGCTTTACTAATACCAAAGTAACCCGGCTGGCCAGGCTAATTTTAAGCCCCCAAGCCCTTCCGCTTTTGGCCAGGAAATTAGAAAGACTTTTGCCTTTTTTCTTGCTCATTTTGCAAAAGAACTTGTAGTGCAGACTCAGGCTCCATGGGTAAAGAGGACGGCCTTTCTGTCTCAGTCAACCCCAAACTGCTTGAGCGACTCTTCCACGCTCTTTTTTTCATTTTCCAGGGTTTCAATTTCCGATCTTATTTGGGCGTACTCATCCCTGCTCAGCGTTGTCCTCGTTTCTAACTTGCGCCTATTTCTGGTGAGTTTCCTCTCAATTATCTCCAAAGCTAACTCTAAATCCTCCTTAGCTTGGCTGAATCTACCCTGACCCTTGTATATTTCGGCTCTGGCCATATAAGCTCGCTCAAAATTGGGCTGCTTTTTTATTAGCTCATTCAATTTGGAAAGGGCCTCACTTGCCTTTCCCTGCTTTATGTCAATTAAGGCAATCATAAAGCGGGCTTGTGTTTGATGTGAATCTGTGGGATCAATGGCCAGCAGTTGATCTAAATACAGTAAGCTTTCCGAGTAGTCCCCTTTTTGGAAGTTAATGGAAGCAAGTTGAAGATACGCACTTTCCACCACGTAGGTATTAAGGGATTTTTTAAAGTAATCTTCAGCCTTTTCAGTTTGGCCCAATTGTTGATTAACCACTCCCAGGTAAAACAGCACCTGCCGGGGGTGAAAGGAAAGCCTTAAACTCCTATTAAACTCCTCCCTGGCTGTATACTCCCGTCCCATTTGAAGTTCCCTAATCCCTTTATCTAAATGTATGTCCGCTCGCCAATCCCTATAAGCCAGGACCGAAACAGAAATAGCTAGGATCAATACGAGTGAGGCCACAACCCAAAGGATAGGTCCGTTAAGTTTAAGAACCGGCCTTTTAAACCAAGAAGCGAATTCCTTTTTTGCCCTGTTTTCCTTAGAGGAATTTTCAAAATATCCGCAGTTAATTAACCCTGCGAAGAGGATTAAATCTAGAGCTGATGCCGGCAAATGTAGGGGAAAGCTGACCGTAGAGTGGACCATAAAAGCAACAACCCCGGCCAGAAAAGCTAGTAGCATAAATCTTGACTCCGGTGATCTCTCCCACAAAATCCTTCTTATTCCCGCTCTAAAAATAGTAAAAGCCACAAAGGCTAGAGCCAGGATTCCTAACAGGCCCAATTCCGAACCCATTTGCACGTATTCATTGTGGGCTTGGGCTGCCCTTTTTATGTAGAAGTCAAATCTTTCACTTCTTTCGGTAGTTCTAAATATACCCTTATATTCTAGAAAGCGCACCTTATAGTTCCCGATACCTACTCCCAAAATAGGATGGTCTTTAAACATCTCCCATCCCACCCACCAATCCTCAGCTCTAACTCCCCGAAGTTTTCCAGCCAGCCGACCCACTACTGGTATGGAACTAATCCAGCCTTTCTCTTGAGAGCTGGTGGTAGCGGAATACCCTAAAAGTGAGTTTAGAGGACCGGGGGCTCCTTGAAGCAGATAGATCAAGACCAGGACACTTACCAGGAGGATTACCCAGAGTCTGTTTTTGGAAAATAAGGAAAACAGCCTAAAGAAAGCCATGCCTATCAGTAGGAATAAAGCAGCCGCTATCAAGGCTCCCCAGGCACCATCCGAGGACACCGGAATTAGGGTTAGATAAATGATAGCCGAAGAGACAAGGCCTAGGATCTTGATCCATAGCTTTTTGCTCACAAATATTAGAATGAGCGAAGGCACAAACAAATAGGCTATAAAACCACCCAAGTAGTTCTTATTACCTAATGAAGAGATTATGGCCCCTGAACCTCCGGTTCTACCTGGGGCACCGGGCAGGACTCCGTAGTATTGCAGGAGACCATATAAGCTGGCCAACACCGCAGATACCAGGATCACTCCCACCAGCAGTTTTATATGCCCTTTGGTCTTTACGGTGTTAACAATTAGTAAGTAAATCAAGAAAAAGTAGATAAGGATGGCAATACTTTCCAGTCCGGTACCAATTGATTTGGCATTTATTAAAGATAGCAGAGAAACAATGAAGAGTAGACTTGCTGGGAGAAAAAGGCTGGTTAAATCAAGAGTAAACTCGCCTTTGATCAACATTTCCCCCACCCAAATCAGCAGGATGAAAGAGGCAAATATCAGGGTGAAAATAATCTTGGTAAAACCGTAGGTGGTATTATCCAAATATATCAACAGAGGTACCACTAACAGGAGTATAGCTACAAGGGCAATTCTGGCGGTAAATAAAATTTCCTCCAGCTTCGCTTCAGCCAGATAACTCCTAAATTTATGGGCCATATAAATCCTTACCCTTTAAGCTCTTAAGATAAGCTCAAGAGGTGTATTACAAGCACCACATCCATCAAACTTTGCTCACTTACCTTACCTACCTCTTCCTTATCTTCCTCGGTCTCGATATTAGGTACAAACTCCATTTGCTTATATATCTTTTTGCCTTACTCGGTTAATTTTACGTACTCATCTTGGTCCAAAAGCCCGTCAAGCTCAGATTTATCGGATACTTTGATCCTTACCATCCAGCCTTTATCGTGGGGAGATTTGTTTACCAACTCGGGAGAATTTTCCAACTTATTATTTACCTCAACTACTTCTCCACTTACCGGTGCATATACGTCCGATACCGCCTTTACCGATTCTACCACGATAAAATCCTCGCCCTTGGTCACTTCAGTTCCCTCGGCTGGAAGCTCTATGAAAACGATATCTCCCAGCTCATCCTGTGCATAGTCAGTGATACCCATTAGAATCTCGCCGTTTTCCAATTTGGCCCATTCGTGGTCTTTGGTATATTTGAAATCTTTCGGATAGTCCATAAAAACCTCCTTTCGTAGGGGAATTATAACTTTACGGCAGGATGTTAAGCAAACCAATAGATGGTCTTACTTTAT
>CAYUCE010000010.1:0-37324 GCA_964443275.1 uncultured Thermotogae bacterium
TTTTTATGATACGCCAGATGTAGACAATGACCTCTGTGTCATTCCAAAGGTTTTCATGCGGCTAAATAGATACTCTATTTCTATATCTCTCTTGAGCCCCATGCTTTCCTTCTTTGTCCTGACTGATTTAAATCACTTGCATATTTTGCTAAAATGAGATAGCAAGAAATTATCGATATTATTTCTTCAAAGGAAGTGTTTGGGGAGAATGCAAAAAAGCGCACTGGGCCCGGGTAATCTTACCAAAGAGGAGAGCTCTAAAAGAGTAAAAAAGGCGATTGAAGAAGCTAAAGAATATAGAAAAAAGGGGGAATTTCAGGAAGGGATAGACCTTTTGATAAACGTTCTTAAATACCGAGCAAAGGAGGATCAAATCTATTATCGGTTGGGAAATATATACTACGATGCCCATGATCTTGACCGGGCGGAATACGCTTACCGGCGAGCTATTGAAAAGAATAAAATGCATGTAAATGCTCATCATAATTTATCTGTGGTTTACAAAAAGCAAGGTAGAATTGCGGAATTCGTAAAATTAAAGAAAAAAGCCGCCCGTCTGACTGCTAAGAATCCCGCTCAGGCCAGCTTAAGTCCTGAAAAAGTAAAGTGGTTGAAATCTTTGGGGTATAAGTTAATGATTGGAATTGGAGCCCTGCTGGTACTGATTGCCGGAGCAATATTTTTAGCTAAATGGATATAAGATACCGGGATTTTTTAAAAATCCCGGTATCTTAGTTGATTGTTACCTTCTTTATTTTTATCTTAGTTAGCTAGATTTAACTTCTGTCTTATCTTCTGTTTATCAAATCCCACGATTACATCTCCGTCTATCTCCACTACCGGTACCCCCATTTGTCCGGTTTTTTCGACCATTACCTGTGCCTTCTCCCTATTTTGGGATACGTCGTATTCAGTATAATTAATATTATGGCTTTGTAAATAGTCCTTTACTGCCATGCAGTAACCACAGGTTGGGGTTGTATAAACTATTACGTTTTGTCGGGACATTTGCATCTCCTCCTAGTTGGTGAAAGCTATGTAATCTTTTAGTAAATTTTCTATCTCTTTTTCTGTTTTCCGTCCTTCTTTTACTTGGTTTATACATTCCTTAAGATTTTCCTTAAGTAGAATGTAAGCCACTTTTGTCAAGGCATTTCGGGCTGCTGAAATTTGCATTATTATCTCTGAGCATTCCCTTTCGTCGAGCATATTTTGGATTCCCTTAACTTGGCCCTCAATCCTTCTTAGCCTTCTTCTTATTAACTTTTTGCAGTTTTTGTTATTCTTCATTTGCACAATAATTTGGTTACCTTACATACCCCCTATGGGTACGGTATAATTATAACATAAATTTCTAGCTTGTCAAAAACTTAACTTACGCTTAGGATAAGAGGAGATGAGTTATGAAAGCTAGAGTGAGATTTAATGAAGGTATGCAATTTGTTGGTTTGCCGGATAGTGGGCACAGGGTGTTAATGGATACCACTTCCGAAGTGGGGGGTTTTGATTCTGCAGCTAGACCCCTAGAGCTAGTGCTGGTAAGCCTGGGCGGGTGTACGGGAATGGATGTGGTATCGCTTTTAAGAAAGATGCGGGCTCATTTTACCGACTTTGAAACCATCATCGAAGCTGAACAAAGAAAAGAACATCCAAAGTCACTAAGAAAAGTGAGCATTTTATACAAAGTTTGGGGCGAGGTTAGCGAAGAAAATCTTACCAAGGCCATCCAACTTTCTTTAGAGAAATACTGCCCGGTAGCAAATACGCTAAAGCCATCTGTAGAATTGGAGTATGAATACCTAATAAATCCCAAGGAATAGATAACCTAGAAGTCTTATACAAGATAGTAATCAGGTGTCTTTCGCTCTCTTTACTAACATTGTTAGATTTTTTGTATCCACTATCTCTACAGCTTGTCCGCGTTTAAGATGTCCTTCTACCGATCTAGCTTTCCAAAAGCTTCCCTGGCTTTTTATCTTTCCCTTAGGGTTGAGGTCTTCTATCACTTCTCCTCTCTTTCCTATCAAGGCTTGGCTACCGGTGTGGGGCTTCTTCAGATAGGCTTTCCGGACCTGAGGATAGAATATCAACAGTTTTATTACGGTGGCTAAAGTGAGCAAAAGTCCTCCCCACCAAGGAAGAGAAAAGAAAAGGCTGCCCAAAACTATTGCCGCTGTACATATGGCAATATCATCCAAAGAGCAAAGTAAATAAAGGAGCGGAAAGTTTCTTTGTCTTTCATCCACTTTGCCTGTTATCCTCTCGATTTCCCTTTTCCACCACTTCATCGTAGATTTACTTCCATTTAGTACTTATTTAGCATGTTCTTGACGCATCCGACCTAAATAAGATTTCAATTCTTTAACTCTTTTTGGGTCGCTTTCCCTCTAAGATTAAGTATTATAACCCATATATCCTAGTAATTGCTCAAAACTTAGGCAAATTGATGGGGGTGGTCCGAGGGAAGAGTATCGCTATCTTAGAATAAAATCCTTGTAAAGGCCTAGAAACATTAATGAACAGTTATAATACAATTTATTTGATCTTTTCATATAGTTTTATTCTATAATTTGACTACCCACCTAGGTTTGTGCGGAGTTTATGTTTTAATATCCTTGTAGTCAGTTTGAATAGTTCAAAAGCTAAGATACCCATAACTATAATTAACTAAGTGATAGGCATCTATTATTTGACTTTTTACTTATGATAAGATATTATATTAAAACTATATTTCAAAATATAAAGGAGGTGCTAAAATTGAAATTTAAAGTGGTCTTTTCAGTTCTGATAGTGACTTTGGCCGCTTTTTTGGTAATCTCTTCGGGGCGGGAGGAGCAAAGTAGCCCCCCGCAGGTAGTTATAAATGAGGTGGCCTGGGCAGGGACTCAAGCCAGCGGTTATGATGAGTGGATTGAGCTTAAGAACAACACGGATCAGGAGATAGAGCTTACCGGTTGGACGATTTCATGGAAGGAGGATACAGACAATCCCCGGGTGGTCAAATTTCCTAAGCCCGGTAAGGAAGAAGAAGCCGAATCCATCCCTGCTCATGGATTCTACCTTCTGGAAAGAAGCGAGGATGATACAATAAGCGATATCGAAGCTGACTTTATCTATACCGGTGGCTTAAACAATGATGGGGAATCCTTAACCCTAAAGAATGCAGAAGGTAAAGCCATTGATACGGCCAACGCTGATGGAGAGGAGTGGCCGGCGGGAACTGCCTCCGATGGAGATCCAGCTTACGCTTCCATGGAGCGGATCGATCCTATGGCCTTAGATACTGAAGACAACTGGGCATCCAATAACGGAAAAGTTAGAAACGGAAAGGATGCCGAAGGCAAATTGATAAACGGTACCCCTAGAACCAGAAATTCCGCAGTAACCTCTGAACAAGGGTGATCAAAAAAAGCTGACTAATCCATATAATTTTTCCGTCACAGTCCCCAGCAAATAATTGCCTGGGGACTGTGCTTTATCTAATATAGCAGTTTGTAGTAATAGAAAATATAGACCTGAAACTTAAGAGGTGCGAGAAAAATATGGTAAGAGTACTACAATACGGGGTTGGAGTTATTGGCAGTGAGATAGCAAAATTGGTTCTTAAAAGAGATGGTCTGGAATTGGTAGGGGCTGTGGATGCAGATGTGAATAAGGTTAACCGAGATTTGGGGCATGTATTAAACTTGAGTAAAAAATTGGGAATAAATGTTACTGATGGTTTCAAAGATGTCCAATCGCTCGATCCCCACATTATCCTTCATTCAACTTCCTCCCATCTTGAAACCATAATCCCTCAGATTGAAGAAATCCTCAAATCAGGATTCGACGTAATCTCAACGGCTGAAGAATTGGCCTATCCTTTTGTTTCCTCACCTGAAAAGTCGGAAGAAATCGACAGACTAGCAAGAGAACATAAAGCCACGGTTCTGGGAACCGGCGTTAATCCCGGCTTCATAATGGATCTTCTACCACTATGCCTCACCGCTCCTTGTCAGAAAATAAGAAGCATAAAAGTAGCTCGGATCGTTGACGCGGCTAACAGAAGAAAACCCTTGCAAGAGAAGATCGGGGTGGCTCTCACTCAGGAGGAATTTGAGGAAAAGATAGCCTCTGGGGGAGGTCATATCGGTTTAGCTGAATCTGCGGCTCTTATTGCTAAAGGGTTCAATTGGGACCTGGATGATATTAAACAGGCTATCGAGCCGGTGATAGCTGGATCTGATATTGACAAAAGCTCTCTTCAAGTAAAAAGGGGCCGAGTTATCGGCTTAAAACAGGAGGCCAGAGCAGTTGCAAATGGAGAAGAGATAATCACTCTTGACCTGCGTATGTATCTGGGTGCCCCTGCCAGTGATCAGATTATCATCTCCGGGGTCCCGGACCTTAAGGTATCTTTTGAAGGGGGTCTTCACGGAGACCTTGCTACCCCAGCGGTAATAGTAAACTCAATTCCCCGGGTAATAAAGGCCCCTCCCGGCCTATTGACAGTGCTAGATTTACCGATAACTCATGCCTGGGTGAAACTTTAAATATGGATTGGTTCTAATAAAACCTTTTATCGGTCCTTACTTTCTATCTAGTTAGATCTCCGTCTCGTTCTAAAACTCGAATTTCGCACCTATTGTACCCATAGGTCCAGAGGGTATACCCGGCGCGAATTTAGTATTAATTCTAAATTCGGAAAGGATTGCGATGTGAGGGACAACCTCTATTTCCGTTCCCAGAAGTCCGAAAAAACCCAAGGCTTCCATACTTAGTGGTTGTTCTAATTCTAAGTATGAGCCCGCGCCTGTATAGAGCACGCATGGGTAATCCGGCCAAGAAAGGAGATAAACTTTGGCTGCCAGTTCCGCAGTTTCAAATTCAAAGGTTTCGGGACGGGAAAACCAAACCCCGGCTTGTAAGGCCCAAAAGTTTTTGTAAACGGTCTGTGGTTCACCTTCTGGACCTTCCTTCTTCACCGGTCGCATGAATTTCATGGAGGCAAACAGCTCAAAGGATCCGAATGCCTCCTCGAATGGGTAAATGCCAGTGGTTGTCCCCATTCCGATATTTTGGGCTATACAGTTGCCGGCTAGAATTAGACTTAAAGTTAGAATCATGATAAAGATGATACTTTTCTTCCACTTCATTATTTTTCTCTACCTCCTTGTATAATCGGTTGTAACTAACGATTATATCTATTGAACTTGCAGAAGAGTAGAGAGGGTATCACTTTAGAAGTTGAACTTTGTCTGGGTCGAGCAGGAAAAATTTCGCCCGGCAAGCCAATTCTTTCTTAAATCTGTTATTAAAATTACGGAAAAAGGGTTTGAAGCATGGTATAAAAGCTATAGAAAATGATCTAAAAATACAAATCTTTAGGGGTAATTATGAACATAGAACAGCTAAAAATTTCTTCTCAGGTCACTTGTTACAAACGTGGGGAACCTATATATGTGCCTTATGAGCCCTCGGATTCTATTTTTTTAATTGAAACCGGAAAGGTAAAACTTTCCTACATTAGCGGAAGGCGGAAATTGACTATGGCTACCTTGGGAAGTGGCGAATTGTTTGGAGAAATGACCCTGGCAGGTGAGCCTCACCGAGAACTAAGGGCGGAAGCTTTAGAGGACTCTAGTATCTGGGTAATAAATCGAAGCGATTTTCTAAAATTGGCTCAGGGAAATCCCCTCATTTTACGGGAGGTAATCAAACTTTTCACCCACCGGCTCTCCCAGGTGCGGCGGAAGCTTACCCGGCTTGCTTTCAAAGACTTGGAGACTAGATTATCTCGCTTGCTGCTTAGTCTAGCGAAAGAGTTTGGCGAAAAAACAAAAGAGGGAAGAGTGATCGGAAACAGGATTACCCATCAGGAGCTTGCCGAACTTATTGGCTGTACCAGAACTAGTGTTACTACCTGCTTAAATCAACTGGAGGAGGAAGGCATTATCACTAAAAGAAAATATCAAATAATAATAAAAGATAGAACAAAACTGGCCCACAAAGCTTCCCAAAATGGTGAAAGGTAGAGGCCCAAAAACTTCCCTCTAGCTATTCGATGGATTTAGGATAAGGGGGGGTTGACATTTTGTCAAACTTATAGTATAGTAATTGCCAAATTAGACTAAACGGGGATTATTGAAGTGTGTAAACAAAGCGTTAAAAAGATTTTTCTAAATCAACTCGCTCCTTGTGGGCTTAAGATTAATTTGCTTCCCTCTAGGCCCAAGGGGAGGGTATCCTAACTTACCTTTCCCCATATAATTTCTCTTACCAAACCAATTTTCTAGAAATTTAGCAATATTTTCTTGGTGGAATTTCCAGATATCAAATTTTATTAAATATAAATTCAAAGGGAGGTGTTTAATATGGTCAGTTGTCCGGAATGCGGAAGCCAATTCGAACTGCCAGAGGACACCATGCAGAACGAGATTATCGATTGTCCTACATGTGGATTGGAGTTAGAGGTAGTAAGCATTCATCCCCCTGAGGTGGATCTGGCTCCCGAGGAAGAAGAAGACTGGGGTGAGTAGAGTGACCGTAAAGTTAGGAGTATTATCCTCAAGGATACGCTGGGAAGAGAAGGTGCTAATAAAAGAAGCTCGCAGAAGAAAAGGGGTATCGGTGAAGGTTTTAGATCCCCGTAAGACGGTATGGGGAATTAGTCCAAATCTGGATCTTGATATCTTACTGGATAGGGAGATTTCTCAATCTCGTGCTTATCACCTACTGGAACTTTTGGAAAAGGAGCCTGTAAAGGTAATAAACAGCTTTAAGACAGTGACTATATGTGGCGATAAGGCCTTTACTTCAGCCATTCTAAAAGTGAACGGGATTCGGACCCCTAAGTTTGCGGTAAGTTTTGACAAAGATAGTGCTCTGCAAGCGATTGAAAGAATTGGATACCCCTCAGTTCTTAAGCCGGTGGATGGCTCTTGGGGACGACTTTTGGCCAAGATAGACAATCGGGAGGAAGCGGAAGCGATACTGGAATACAAATCGCACCTTAACTCCCATTTTCACTCAATATTTTACTTACAAGAGTATGTACCCAAAGATGGTCGGGATATTCGGGCATATGTGGTTGGAGATGAAACTGTAGGGGCCGCTTATAGATCTTCCGATCACTGGATTACCAACGCGGCCAGAGGGGGGAAGGCATATCCGTGTTTGATCACGGACGAACTCGATCAGATTTGCAGAAAGACTGCTCGAGTGGTGGGAGGAGATGCAATAGCCGTTGATCTGTTTGAGGATGAAGAGGGTCTGATGGTAAACGAGATCAACTGTGCGATGGAGTTTAAAGAATCCCAAAAAGCTATTTCTTATTCCTTGGCCTCTAAATTAATTGATTATGTAATCAAGAAGGCAAAAGCCCCTAAGGAGGTAGGAGCTAGACAATGAGTCAACTGGATTTAGGTTTGATATTTTCCCGGATACGAGTAGAAGAGAAATTATTGATCAAGGAAGCTGAGAGGCGAAATATAAAGGTTAGACGGATTGACAGCCGCAAATTGATTTTTGACCTGGATAGTCAGTTTGGTATTGACGTATTGTTAGAGAGGGACATCTCACATTCCCGTGCTTTGTACGCCTTAAACCTTTTTGAGAATTCCGGAGTTACTACTATAAACAGTTTTAGGACTGCCCGGATTTGCGGGGATAAAATAGCTACTTCAAAAGCATTGTGGGATCACGGCGTTCCCACCCCAAAAGTAAAAGTGGCTTTTACTGAGGAGAGTGCATTACAGGCAATTGATCAGATGGGCTATCCGGTGATACTTAAGCCGGTAACTGGATCGTGGGGCAGGCTTTTGGCCAAAATTAACGATAGGGATGCCGCAGAGGCTGTCTTGGAGCATAAAAAGCACCTGGGCTCCTATTATCATTCCATCTTTTATATCCAGGAGTACATCGACAAGCCGGGACGGGATATTAGAGCATTTGTGGTGGGTGATGAGACCATAGCGGCCATTTACAGATCCTCCGATCATTGGATTACTAATACCGCCCGCGGGGGGGACGCTTCTAACTGCCCGGTTACAGATGAGCTCAATGAGATCTGTCTGAAAGCAGCGGGGGCGGTAGGCGGGGGAATATTGGCCGTTGACTTGTTGGAAACTAATTCGGGATTATGCGTCCATGAAGTAAATTACACCATTGAATTCAGAAACAGCATCCAGCCCACCGGGGTGGATATCCCGGGCAAGATAATGGATTATGTGGAGGAAGTCGGGGGGAAGTAAGATGGTAAGGCAAACGGAAAAGATAAAGGCAGCAATTGTAGGCGGATCGGGTTATACGGGCGGTGAGCTACTTAGGATATTGGAGGGACATCCGAAGATTCAGGTTGAGGCGGTGACTTCGAGAAAACAACACAATAGATCGGTGAGCAAAGTCCATCCCAATCTTAGAGGCCAGACCGATCTTAAGTTTATTGATCCGCAGGAGTTGTCTCGAAAAACTGGTCAGTTGGATATCTTGTTTTTGAGCACTCCCCACGGGGCATCCATGAAACTGATAGATGATTACCATCAGGTGGGCAAAATAGTGGATCTTTCCGCCGATTTCCGGCTCAAGGACCCAGACGATTATCCAAAATGGTATGGGAAAAAGCATTTAAAACCTGAATTTTTATCCAAGTTTGTGTATGGTCTTCCCGAGCTATATCGAGCCGATCTAAGAGGTGCTAATTACGTTGCCTCTCCGGGTTGTACAGCCACCTCGGCTATTATTCCCCTACATCCGATAGTAAGGGAGTTTCAAGGGAAAATCCGTGCCGTGGTTGTGGATTCAAAAGTGGGCTCTTCCGCCGGAGGGGCTAAATTTGGTCCCGGTTCTCACCATCCGGAGAGAAGGGATGTAATAAGAAGCTATAAGCCGACCGGCCACCGGCACACAGCGGAGATGGAACAAGAGTTGGGTATACAGGTTTGTTTTTCTCCTCATGCTGTGGAGTTAGTAAGGGGCATAATGAGCACCATACATGTATTTTTGGATTTGGAATACGAGGAAAAAGACATCTGGCAGATCTATCTAAAGTACTACCAAGATGAGCCGTTTATCCGATTGGTAAAGGAAAGAAGAGGTCTCTATCGGTACCCGGAACCAAAGCTTTTGATGGGCACCAATTTTTTGGAAATAGGATTTGAGAAAGATCAGATGACAAATAGATTGGTAATAATGTCGGCCTTAGATAACTTGGTTAAAGGGGCAGCCGGACAGGCGGTGCAGGCAGCCAACCTGATGCTTGGTTTTGAAGAAACTACCGGCTTAAAAAGAATTGGGCTTCATCCAATCTAGGTTCATATGTAGGTTACTACTATCGATAAGGCGGTGCTAGAAATGATAGTGGTTAAGGTTGGCGGGAGTGAAGGTATTAATTATCAAAGTTTTTTGGAAGACTTAGTCTCCTATGATGATTGGATTCTTTTGCACGGCGGATCACATGAACTAAATCGGGTCTCTAAGAAGCTGGGTCATCCGCCGCGATTTGTAGAGTCTATTTCCGGGTACAGGAGCCGGTATACCGATCGAAAGACCTTAGAGCTAATAAACATGATTTATCCCGGAAAGATGAACAAGATGATTGTGGAGAAACTGCAATCTATGGGAATCAATGCCGTAGGTTTATCCGGCTTGGATGGTAGGATTTTAGAATGTAAGCGAAAATCCACACTGAAGATTCGAAAAGGAGAAAGGAAGCTGGTACTAAGAGGGGAGCACAGCGGCATCATAAAGAAAGTCAATAGGAAACTTTTAACTATACTTTTAGATAATGGGTATCGACCAGTAGTAACTATTCCGGCGGTAAGCTTTGAAGGTACGGCAGTAAACGTGGATGGAGACCGGGCGGCAGCCGAAGTAGCTATGGCGTTTAAAGCCGATAAGTTAGTCATACTTTCCAACGTAGCCGGACTGCTTAAGGACCTAGAAGATCCAGCCTCACTAATAAGTGATATTGGCAAGGATGAGATAGATCTTTACCTGGAAAAGTATGCCCAAGGGCGCATGAAAAAGAAGCTCTTAGGTGCAAAAGAAGCACTGGAAGGGGGAGTAGGTTCGGTGATTTTGGGTGATGGGACTATCACCAATCCCCTAACCGCTGCTTTAGGCGGTCAAGGTACCCGTATTGGCTAGGAGGTAAAATTTGAACTTGATGGAAATTGAAGATAAGTATTCATCCGGTATTTATTCAAGGAAGGGCTTACGTTTAGTCAAAGGAAGAGAGGCGAGATTATGGGACTCAGAAGGAAATGAGTATATAGATTGCATGGCCGGTGTAGGGGTAGCAAATGTAGGACATGCTAACCCGGAAATTATTCGAGCCATAAATGAGCAGATCAGTCAGCTTACCGTTTGCCCCGCACCCTATTATTACCATGAGAGTAGGGCTAGATTATTGGAAAAGTTAAATGAAATTACTCCCCCTGGCTTATCTAAGGCCTTTTTATGTAATTCCGGGACCGAAGCCGTAGAAGCATCTTTAAAGTTCGCCCGGGCCTGGACCGGGAAGAAAAAAATCATCGCTTGTATGAGGTCCTTCCATGGAAGGACCTTTGGAGCCTTAAGTGCTACTTGGAAGAAAAAATATAAAACCCCTTTTGAGCCCTTGGTGCCTGGATTTGCACATGTCCCTTATGGTGATTTAGATAGATTAGAAGAAGAAGTTTCTGATGATACCGCTGCTGTACTTTTGGAGCCGGTCCAGGGTGAGGGCGGTGTTTACCCATCTCCAGAGGGTTATTTAACAGGTGTACGAGAGATGTGTGACCAATCTAACGTGCTTTTAATATTGGATGAGGTGCAAACCGGGTTTGGCCGAACCGGCCGGATGTTTGCCTGTGAACATTGGAGGGTCACTCCCGATTTGATGTGTATAGCTAAGGCCATGGGAGGAGGAGTGCCCATTGGAGCCTGTGTTATGAGGGAGCAAATAAACTTAAGTGTAGGAATTCATGGTAGTACCTTTGGGGGAAATCCACTGGCTGCTGCTGCTGCCCGGGCAGTTATCGATTATATCCAGACCCATGGCTTGGTCCAGCAAGCAAAGAAACGGGGGGAATACTTTCTGGATGGATTAGAAAAGTTGAAAAAGGATAAGAAGGACAAAATTCGTCAGGTAAGAGGGTTAGGTTTGATGATTGGCCTGCAGCTTAGGGAGAAGGCGGGCAGTTACTTAGATGCACTAATCGACCGCGGAGTGTTGGCTTTGCCCGCCGGGGCCACCGTGGTAAGATTCCTTCCCCCACTAGAGATAACGGAGGCAGAAATAGATCAGGTGTTAGAAGCTTTGGAGGATGTTTTAAATTAAATCTTTGAAAACTTAGGAGGAGGATGATGACGCCTCAAGAATGATATTCCTTATTAATGGAAGCAGATGCTGAAAAAGCCAAGAAGATGTTGAAGGGAATGGAGAGCTAAAATTTAAATTTAAGAAGGCTGACCTGAGGACCGGTGATAGAATTGGACCTCGGATAGGATCTTTCACAAATAATACTGATAGGGGGAATATGCAATGGACAGGGTAAAGATTGTGGATACTACTTTGCGAGATGGTGAGCAGACTGCGGGTGTAGTCTTTGCTAACGAGGAGAAAGTTAGGATTGCTAGATTGCTGGATCAAATTGGTGTACACCAGATAGAGGCTGGGATCCCGGTGATGGGTGGGGATGAAAAAAAGGCCATAAAAAAAATCGCCCATTTAGGTTTGGGGGCCAGCATCATGGGCTGGAACAGGGCATTTATACCCGATGTGGAAGCCTCCCTTGAATGCGGTGTTGATGCGGTGGCCGTTTCCATATCCACTTCCGATATCCATATAGAAAAGAAGTTAAGAAGGGATCGAAAATGGGTACTGGAGAGGATGGTTCAGGCCTGCCAATTTGCCAAAAAGGAAGATCTATATGTGTCGGTGAACGCCGAAGATTCCAGCCGAGCGGATGAGGACTTTTTAATTGAATTTGCTCAAGCCGCCAAAGATGCCGGTGCTGACCGCCTGCGCTATTGTGATACGGTGGGTATAATGACCCCTTTAAAAATACAAAAAGCTATTGAAGGGCTGCTAGAAAAGGTGGATATCGATATCGAGATGCATACACATAACGACTTTGGGTTAGCTTGTGCAAACGCATTGACTGGAATAAAGGCCGGAGCCAGATATGTGGGAGTGACCGTAAACGGGTTAGGGGAGAGAGCGGGCAATGCCCCCTTGGAGGAGGTGGTCATGGCCTTAAAGCATCTGGAAGGGATGGATCTGGGGATAAAAACCAATCAAATTCTTGAGCTTTCCGCCTATGTAGCTAGAGCCTCGGCACGCGATGTACCGGTCTCCAAGGCGATAGTAGGAGCAAATACGTTTGCCCACGAATCGGGGATCCATGCGGATGGAGTCTTAAAGGACTCTTCCACTTATGAAGCTTACCCCCCGGAGGAGATAGGTGCACAGAGGCAGCTGATTATAGGCAAACATTCTGGCAAAAAAGCACTTGCCTGTAAGTTTCGGGATGAATACGGAATTAATATTACAGATGAAGAGGCAAAAAAGCTTCTGCCCGAGGTAAGAAAGCTGGCCGTAGAGCTCAAGAGAACTTTATTCGATAAAGAACTGGTATCCTTATATGAGGATTTAATAAAATAGAGGATTATGGAGGTCTTATTTTGAATATAGACGATAAAACGACCATTTCAGAGAAAATCTTAAGTAAACATGCGGATAAAAACATTAAAGCCGGGGATATTGCGGTATGTGACTTGGATTTGATTATGTTTCATGATGGGACTTTTACCTTGGCTAAAGAAGCTTGGGAGGAAATGGAACAGCAAAAGATAGCCGATCCCTCCAAGGTGGTACTTGTTATTGATCACTCCGCTCCCCCTCCCACCGAAGGTGCTTCTAATCTACATGGTAGAATTAGGGAATTTGCCAACCGGAAGGGGATTAAGCTCTACGATGTGGGGGACGGTATCTGTCACCAATTAATTCCGGAAGGTGGCCACGTGGTGCCGGGTGATCTAGTAGTAGGAGCCGATTCTCATACGGTAACTTACGGGGCGGTAAACGCTTTTTCTACCGGAGTTGGGGCCACTGATCTAGCTGCCTCCCTTACGGCCGGAAAGTTGTGGTTTAAGGTTCCTGAAACCATAAGGATAAATTTGGATGGAAAGTTCGGGCCAGGAGTGTATTCCAAAGATCTGATCCTTTGGCTTGCCGGAAAGTTGGGTGTGGACGGAGCAACCTACAAGGCCCTAGAATTTGGGGGGCCCGGTCTTGGAAAGATGAGTGTTGAGGCTCGTTTTACGGTATCCAATATGGCCATTGAGCTGGGTGGAAAAGCTGGGGTAATGGAGCCTGATCAGAAAGTACGAGATTGGATTGATGAACATTCAAATAAGGACCCGGACCCAACGATGCCGGGTAAAAAAGCGGAGTATGAGCAGATAATAGATTTAGATTTGGACCAATTAACTCCTATGGTGGCAAAGCCCCATCAGGTGGATAACGTATCACCCATTGAGGAAGTAGCCGGGACCCTCATTGACCAGGGGGTCATCGGAACCTGTACCAACGGAAGATTGGAGGATTTGGCCATTGCGGCTTCCATAGCCAAAGGCAGACATATTGCTTCCGGAGTCAGGTTGATTATAGCACCGGCTTCCCGCCGTGTATATCTGGAAGCCATGCAGGAGGGGGTAATAAGTACCTTGGTAGAGGCTGGTGCTTCTGTAATCACCCCCGGTTGTGGGCCATGCTTGGGTACTCATAACGGCATACCGGCCGACGGGGAGAAGGTAATTTCCACTGCCAACCGGAACTTTAAAGGTAGAATGGGAAACGAGAAGGCATCTATCTACCTTGCCTCACCGGCTACCGTAATGGCCTCTAGTATAGAAGGGAAGTTATGCGATCCGAGAGAGTTTCTCTAAGTAGTCTTTTTCCAGATTAATACAGAATAAATCTTAAGCTTTGAGGTGATAAAAATTAAATTAAATGAGCTGACTGGAAAGGCACATAAATTCGGCCATCACATTAATACCGATTATATCATTCCGGGAAAATATTTGATGAACGTCCTCGACCCGGATGAGCTTGCTCAGCACGCTATGGAAGGTGTGGACCCTGATTTTCACACATATCTAAATCGCGGTGACTTTATCGTAGCCGGAGAGAACTTTGGATGTGGTTCCTCGCGTGAGGAAGCCCCCCAAGTGATAAAACATTGTGGGGTGGGAGCGGTAGTAGCCAAGTCATTTGCCAGAATATTTTATCGTAATGCAATTAATATCGGTCTTCCGGTGGTTAAGTGCGATACAGATTTGATCGGGGAGGGCGATCAACTCCTGATAGATCTAACCCAAGGACTGCTTAAAAACGAAACCAACCATGAAGAGTTAGAAGTGAAATCGCTTCCCGATGCCATGGTCAACATACTACAAGATGGTGGCCTGGTCGAACACTTCAAAAAGCATGGGACGTTTGCCATTTAGACTGTTCAATTTGCCATGAATCAAGTTACTCTAATACCCGGTGATGGAATTGGCCCTGAAATTTGTGGGGCGGTTCGCAAGATCATCGATTATTCTAACGCAGAGATAAAGTGGGAGGAAGTCGGAGTTCCTCCCATCAATACCCGGGAAGATAGAGAGCTTGTTTTGGAAGAAATTATCTCTTCAGTTCGCCGGAACAAGGTTGCCCTTAAAGGACCCATCACCACCCCTTCCGGGGTTGGATATCGGAGCGTGACGGTGGCCATTCGAAAAGAGCTTGACCTCTATGCAAATGTGCGTCCGGTAAGAAGCCTTCCGGGCATAAATTCTCACTTTAAGAATTTGGATTTGGTGATAATAAGGGAAAATACTGAAGGTTCTTACAGTGGAGTTGAACACCGTATACAGGATAAATTTGCAGAGAACATCCGGATTATCACTAGTTTTTGCTCCAAACGTATAGCTCGGTTTGCCTTCCAGTTTGCCCGAGAGAACAATAGAAAAAAGATAACTGTTGTTCATAAGGCCAATATATTGAAGGAAACTGACGGTTTATTTTTAGATTCCGTACGTTTGGTGGCCCAAAAGTATCCAGACATCACTTTAGAGGAGCGAATAGTGGATAACATGTGCATGCAGCTTGTTCAAAACCCGTACCAGTACGAGATCCTTTTGGCTCCTAATCTGTATGGTGACATCCTTTCCGATTTGGGTGCCGGCCTAATCGGGGGGTTGGGAGTGGCTGGGGGGGCAAATTATGGTCCGAAATTTGCCGTCTTCGAAGCTGCACACGGTAGTGCCCCGGATATCGCCGGTCAAAACATAGCCAATCCCTTAGCACTTTTGTTTTCCGCCTGTCTAATGCTTGATTACCTGGGCAAAAAAGATGTGGCCAATCAAGTTTACCAAGCAGCTCTTGAAACTCTACAGGAAGGTAAAAATCTCACCCCAGACCTGGGGGGCGAGGCTAGGACAGGTGAGTTGGCGGAATCGATTATAAGTAAGTTATAAGAGGAATTTGATTTAAATGGAACTTCTTACCCAGATGTTAGAGATTTATAGCCCCTCCGGTGAGGAGGGAAAATTAGTTAACTTTCTAAAAGGGAAAATGAAGGAATTAGGGTTCAAAGCTAAAACCGATGGTGCGGGCAATCTAATCGGGGAGATCGGTCAGGGAAACAAGGAGATATTGCTGGTAGGACATCTGGACACCGTGGAAGGGATAATACCGGTAGAGGTAAAAAGGGGACGGATTTACGGCCGGGGTTCGGTGGATGCCAAAGGCTCGCTGGCTGTATTTATTCAAGCAGCATCAAAATTCAGGGATGATCAACAGTTTACCATCCGGGTTGTAGGAGCAGTAGAGGAAGAATCATCTTCACGTGGTGCCCACTTTTTGAAGGATAAGTACAGACCGGATTATGTGGTAATTGGGGAGCCATCTGGTTGGGAAGGCATAACTTTGGGATACCGGGGTTCAATGGGGGTAAGCTATACATTGGAGAAACCCCTTACTCACCGAGGTCACTCTGACAGGATACCGGCCGAGGAGGCCTTCCGGTTTTACAGTGAACTAAAGGGTAAATACGATTCCGGCGAAAATCGGTTCGGCTCGATAAGCGTAAGGCTTACCGAAATACATACTAAAAAGACCCCGTTCAAAGACGGTGTGGAGATGAAGATGGATGTACGCTTTCCACCCGGGACTGATTTGGCAGGACTTAAAAGTTTTATCCGCAGGGTCAGCGGAGAAGCTACAGTAAAATTCTTTAACCAAACCGAGGCCATAAAAGCGGATAAGAAAAATAGGTTGGTGGTGGCTTTCTTAAGATCAATTAGGCAATTGAGGGGTAAGCCGAAATTTAAGCTTAAGACCGGAACTTCGGATATGAATATTTTGGGAAACACGTGGGATTGCCCCATTTTAGCATACGGGCCGGGCGACTCATCTTTGGATCATACCCCCAATGAAAATCTTGAAATTAGTGAATATCAACGGGCAACGAAGGTCTTGGTGGGGGTACTTAACGATTTAAAGATGTAGGGTCCAGCACTTAGTTTTATGTAACACCGTATTACTTGGAGCAATACCCAGTGCATCTAAACTAAGTGCTGGAGGGAATAAGAGTTTTTAAGCGGGAGGTAGTTGGAGTGCAAATACTAGACTCCACTTTACGAGAAGGGGAGCAGACGCCGAGAGTTTCCTTCTCTCTGGAGGAGAAAATCAACATAGCAAAGCTTTTGGACCAATTTGGGGTGGATATCATTGAAATTGGCCACCCCGCCGTATCCCAAGACGTACGGGTTGCCTGCGAAGCTTTGGCCAGGGAGGACCTACAAGCGGTTACTCTATGCCATGCCCGGGCATTGAAAAAAGATATTGATGATGCCAAAAGCGTGGGTTCCTCCTGGGTAGGAATCTTTCTGGGTACTTCCCCTCTAAGTTTGGAACATAAATTTCATATAAAAAAGGACCAGGCACTGAGGCAAATATCTGAAAGCGTCAAATACGCCAAGGACTTAGGCTTAAAAGTTAGATTTACCCCTGAAGATACAACCAGAACTGAATGGGAATATCTAGCCCAGGCTTTAGAGGTAGCCCAAGAGGCGGGAGCGGACAGAATAAGCATCGCTGATACGGTAGGAACCGCCCTTCCCGGTCAGATGTCTCAGCTAGTTAAAAAGGCAAAAAAGATAGTGGATGTCCCGCTTCACGTCCACTGCCATAATGACTACGGTATGGCAGTGGCCAACGCTTTAGCCAGCTTTGAGGCTGGGGCATTTCTGATTGATGTAACTGTCAACGGATTAGGGGAACGCACCGGAATTACCCCTTTGGCTCCTCTGGTGGTGGCTCTTAAAAGACTTTATGGGGTGGAAAATGAGTGGCAGCTTGGGCTCCTACCTGAGCTTTCTCGTCTGGTAGAGAAGGCTTCCGGCATTTTTAACTCCGAGCAGAGTCCTATAGTGGGTGAACATGCCTTCTCTCACAAAGCGGGATTGCATACCAAAGCAGTACTGGAGGACCCTCGAACTTATGAAGCAATTCCTCCCGAGATTGTTCATAAGCAAAGGAAAATTATAATCGACAAATATACCGGAAGGGCAGCGGTCAGGAATCGATTGAATGAGATGGGTATTGATCCAAGCGACGAGGAACTAAACAGGATAGTCAAGCAAGTTAAGAAAAAGGCGGGTAAGGGTAGATTCACGGATATAGACCTTTTAGAAATAGCGGATGAGATACTAAAGCTTGAAGTTAGAAGCAGAGTCCCCTTAAAAGTAGAAGCGGTCATCTCCCTAACTTTAAACAGTGCCTCTTATACAACTCGAATAACCCGGAAGGTTGCGGCTTTAGATGAAGTGGATCAAGTCTATGAAATCACCGGGGAAAGTGATATTTTAGCTCATCTTGAAACCAACTCCGTCCAGGATCTAAACGAAATAATCGAAGAATTTAGGGTTATGGATGGGGTAAAAAAGACCACTACCAGTATAATCCTTAAGGGTTATGATCGAGTAGATAGTAGCACCTAGTCACATTTAGTATATCCGCAATCTCGGCAGAAATAGCAGCCCCCGCTAAAGACCAATACTCCACCACAAGCCGGGCATAGGCTCTTCTTTCTTCCCCCGTCATCCCGGCCGTTGAAATCAGGGGTTTCCATCTGGATTTGCTGCTTTGAGGGCTCTTCCTCGATAAGCTTTAGTTGCTCGCCTTTAATGTATTTCTCCAAAGCTCTGGCCACCCCGTCGGGGACGGAGAAAACAACTTCCCCGTCTTCCTGCATTATCGGCCGGGAGCTTTTTATGAACTTTAGCTGATCTATTACCGATGAGGGTTTCACTCCTGATCGTAAAGCCAAAGAGATTAGTCTGCCGATGGCTTCGGTAAAGGCCATAAGGGATGACCCTGACTTTCCCAAGTTGGCAAACACTTCTACCAACCCCTCCTCGTCCTCATTTATGGTGACAAATAAGCTGCCCATCTCCGTTTTCATCTTGAAGGTGCGGCCTCGGGCAGTTTTTGGTCTGGGGCGAGGTGAGAGGGTGCCCCGTCTAGCTTTCTTCTCCTCTTTTTGTTTTTTTTCTTCTTTGTCCGTAAGTAGCACTCCGGGCCTTGAGCCTTCGCGGTATACAGTTATCCCCTTGCATCCATCTTTCCAGGCCTGGAAGTAGATGTCTTTGATTTTATCTACGGTTATGTCCTCGGGCAGATTTACCGTGCTGGAGATAGAATGATCTATATGCCTTTGAATCATGGCTTGCATTCTAACCCGCATCTGAGGATCGATATCATGTGCAGTGATGAAACTTTCCGGAAGCTCTGCCTGGTCAGAAATTGAGAATCTTTCCATATACTCTTCCACTAGTGGATGATAGACCCTAAACTCATTCTTGTTAAGGGACTGTGATTTTCTCAAATACGATAGGGAAAAGATGGGCTCAATCCCGCTGGAAGTACCGGCCAATACAGATCCGGAGCCCACCGGAGGAACGGTGAGCAAAGCAGCATTCCTAAGCCCGGATTCTCTAATCTTATCTTGTATTTCTTCATCCAGCCTGTTGATAAAAGGGTTATTCATGTGTTTACCTTTAATATAGGCAGGGAAAGGGCCTTTCTCTTCGGCCAGCTCAGTGCTAGTTTCATAGGTGAGGTTCTTTATGCGCATCCATAGATGATCTACAAATTGGACCGCTTCCTCTGTGTCATATTTTAATCCCATCCTTATTAACATATCCCCCAGTCCGGTAAATCCTATCCCGATCCGGCGAGATCTTATGGAAGCCTCCTTTTGCTGGGGTAGAGGATGCTTATCCTTATTATAATCAAGGACATTGTCCAGGAAACGAACTCCTAATCCCACCGCTTTGGATAAGTTATCCCAATCTACTGAAGCCTTTTCGGTAAAGTCATCATTTACAAATTGAGCCAAATTCACGTTGCCCAAACAGCAGCATCCGTACGGTTCTAAGGGGACCTCGGAGCAGGGATTGGTAGTCAAAACTTCCATTCCTCCGTACTCGGTAGTGGATTCTCTTTTTATTTTATCCCAGAAGATAACTCCCGGTTCTGCAGACTCCCAGGCTGCTTCTACTAATTTGTCCCATATATCTTTTGCTTTGACTTTTCTTTGGATTTTACCAACTATCTCATTTTCATACTGCAAGGTGAATTCCTTGTCCTGTTCTACTTTTTTCATAAACTCATCGGTAACCCGAACGGAAAGGTTAGCATAATTCACCCGAGATAAGTTCTTTTTAGCCTCGATGAAGTCAAAAATATCGGGATGATCCACCCGGATGGTAATCATCAATGCTCCTCTTCTGCCTGCTTGTCCTATAGTCCCAGTTACGGTGGAGAAAAGGTCCATAAAGGAGAAAGAGCCGGTGGAACGTATGGCGGAGTTGTTTACTGGTGCCCCTTTTGGTCGAAGAGGTGAGATATCTACTCCCGTTCCCCCACCATAGCTGTAAGTACGGGCTGCTTCCTTGGTCCAATCAAAAATGCCTTCTAAAGAATCCTCTTTTATAGGTATGACATAGCAATTTAGGAGGGTAACGTTTCGGGGCTGGCCGGCGCCAAACATGATTCGGCCTCCGGGGACGAACTTAAAATCGGAAAGCAACCAATTGAATTTAGCTTCTATCTTTTCTCTTCGATCTTCTGGTTCGACGGAGGCGATCTCCCTTGCCACTCGCTTCCACATATCCCGGGGCGTTTTTTCCAGCAATTTTCCGTCTAAATCAGTGAGGGCATACTTATCCAAAAACACTCTGATTCTAAGCTCATCCTCATCAAAAAAGTCACGAAGCTCTTCAGGTGCCTCAGATAACGAAACTTGGGACGTGCTTTTAACCATCAGGTTACCTCCCACCTCTTAGGTTTTGGGATCAGGTCTCATTTTGGATTTGTTCTCCGAAGCTGGTCGGGACGACTGGATTTGAACCAGCGACCTCTCGCGCCCCATGCGAGTGCGCTACCAAGCTGCGCTACGTCCCGGTGGAGAATCAGGCTCCGCTTTCCTTCTACAAGCTAGAGGCTTCACAGGACTTCATAGTAGCGAAGAAAAGTCCTTTCTATAATATCACCACAGGCTCCCATTTTCAAACATTAATTGACCTCCTGATATCGACAATTCTAGTTAAGCACTTGGTTTTAGGGGTATTTATTAATGGACTAGAAATTGGTCACTTGGGTGGCTAACCGAATCCGAGCACCCCGAAAATTAGAACAGTCTGCTACTTGTGTCCCCTATCTATCCATGATATCATTTAGGCAGCGAAATTGAAAATGGTCGAATCATTTTAGGTATCATGAGATCAATTAATCTTAGTAATGTGTATGCCTAAAAGCAGATATGAAAGCTCTTAACGCGTATGAGGTGAAAGTAACTTGGATAAAGAAAAAATAAAAGAAGGTACCCGTCTGATATTGGAAGGTATTGGAGAGGACCTTACCCGTGAAGGTATAAAGAATACCCCCACCAGGGTAGCCTCTATGTATGCTAACCTGTGTAGGGGAGTTGATAAGGATCCCCGGGAAGTTATCGAGGTTTTTTTCCAAGAATCTTATGATGAGATGGTGGTTTTAAAAAATATTCCCTTCCATTCGCTTTGTGAACATCACTTGCTCCCTTTTATCGGCACTGCGGGGATAGTATATATTCCCAAAGAAAACCGAATCGTAGGGGCAAGCAAGTTGGCCAGAGCCTTGGAACTGGCTTCAAGAAAGCCCCAGCTTCAGGAGCGGCTGACGGCTCAAGTAGCAGATGCGTTAATGGAGAAAATCGAACCCCATGGGGTGTTAGTAAAAATAGAAGCTGAACACCTGTGTATGACTATCCGGGGGGTAAAAAAACCCGGTTCTAGGATGGTAACCTCGGCCATTCGAGGAATATTCCACAAGAAAAGAGCTTCCAGGGAGGAGGCCCTGGAGCTTTTGCGCGACTACCATTAAATTATATAGTTCCAACCTCCGGTAAGGTTTTGAGCTTTATTAACTCTTCTTCCGGTTAGAGGTCAATTTTGTCCTCCACCGGCTCTTTTAGACGGTCGTGTTCGTGAAAGTAAACCTGGGTAGTAGCAATTGACCTATGACGGGCTGCAGCCTGGGTTTTTTCGATAGTTGCCCCTCCTTCGATAGCCAAGGTCACAAAGCTGTGGCGTAGGGAATGAGGAGATATGCGGTCGGATTTTAGGCCTGCTTCTTTCAAATATTTGGTTACTCTACGCCCTATGGTCCGAGTGGTGAGTCGTTTTCCTCTGTTCTTGCCTCCCGCTCCCACAAAGAGAGGCGAATCTTTGGAAAGGTTATCCGGCCGGCAGTTAAGGTAATCCTGGAGAGCCTCTAATGCCGGCGTGGTCAATACCACAAATTCCCCCTTATCATCTCTGCCTTTACCCCGTACCCAAAGTATTGAGCGAGCGCCCTTGGTCTCCAAATCACCGATATCCGCCCTTTTAATCTCAATCAGACGCAGCCCGCATCTTACCATCAGATTTATCATGGCGAAATCCCTTTTTCCAATTAGGGTGTTTTTATCTATTAAGTTAAAGAGCTTTCGAATCCCCTGTTTAGAGAGGTCGGATCTTAAGTGCCCTTGCAATCTTTTGGCTCCCCTTACATTCTCGGCTGGATTATGGGATATCTCATCCCTACTTACTAAATAACGAAGAAATCTTCTTAAGGCCACAATATACGTTGAAGTGGTATTGGCAGATTTATTCTCTTTGAGCCATTTCTTATATTCTTTTACTTGCCATTGGTCAATCCCTTTACTTAAGCCGTTTTCTTCTCTCCACTTAAAAAAGCTCTTTAACCCCTCTTTATAAGTCCTTGTAGTATTTTCGGAAACATCATTGGAAACAAGAAAGTCCCCTATTAACTGGTTAAATTTAGTGTTTTTTATTTTAAGGCCACTAGTTGACACCATATCCCTCCCTGAATTCGGGTTTTGTAAGCTAGGGGTTATAATAGCAATTTCCTCCGGGCCTTTTTAGCTCAAATGTCCGTTAATCAATTCACCTTTGGAAACTACATGAAGCTATGTTATCTACTATATCTTCGGTTATTGAGTAGAGGGAGAGAAATTTTCTTGGAGCTTTAGAATCTGTCTGACGAGCGAAAGCGGAAAGTTCACAGCGAGGAAGAAAATTTTCTCTCCCTAAAGAGTAGTATGAATTAAAAAGGAAAGTCTTTCTCTGGGTTAATTTGGCTTATTATGCTGCTCGAAGAGGAAAACTTCCAAAGCTCTTTGATAGGTTTACAAGAGGGTTGATTTTGATTACCATCAATCCCGAAAAGGTGATAAATATGAGCGAGATTAGAAATAAAGATTTGGCTCCGGAGGGTCAACTAAAATTGGATTGGGTTAAAGGTAAGATGGATATTCTACCCCAGATTAACAAAAGGTTTAAGGAAGAGAGACCATTTGAAGGCCTAACGGTAGGTATCAGCCTGCATCTAGAGGCCAAGACGGCTTACATGGCTTTGGTATTTCGAAACGGGGGAGCAACTGTAGGTATTACCGGCAGCAACCCCCTTTCCACCCAGGATGATGTTTGTGCAGCCCTGGCTGAAAATGAGGGCCTGCAGGTTTATGCCTGGCATGGGGCAAGCCCGGAGGAGTACGAAAAACACCTAAATTCGGTCTTGGATATGAATCCAGACCTTATTATAGACGACGGTGGGGATCTAGTTAGGCTGCTTCACAGCGAAAGAACCGAGGTTGCTGAGGGGGTAATTGGAGGTTGTGAGGAGACTACAACCGGAGTGAATAGGTTGAGGGCGCTAGCCGGAGAAGGAAGGCTTTCCTTTCCCATGTACGCGGTCAACGATGCTCAGATGAAGTACTTATTTGATAACCGGTACGGTACAGGGCAATCAACTTGGGATGGAATAATGCGGGCTACCAACTTATCGATAGCCGGCAAGACGGTAGCGGTGGTAGGTTACGGGTGGTGTGGAAAGGGAATTGCCATGCGCGCTGACGGGTTGGGAGCGAACGTAATTGTGGTAGAAGTGGATCCGGTAAAGGCCATAGAAGCTGTTATGGAGGGTTATAGAGTAAAAAGAGCTGCTCAAGCGGCAGCGGAAAGTGATTTTTTAGTCACCGCCACCGGCTCGATCGATGCACTGGGTGAGGAGGCAATAAGTAATCTTAAAGACGGCAGTATACTGGCAAACGCCGGCCATTTTGATGTAGAGATCAGCAAAAGTGCCTTACAAAAACTATCCCGAAGTGAAAAAAACCTGCGAGATAATATAAGAGAATATCGGTTTAAAGACGGCCGGCGGGTTTATCTTCTGGCTGAGGGCCGTTTGGTTAATCTGGCTGCCGGTGATGGTCATCCGGTAGAGATTATGGACACTTCATTTGCCTTGCAACTTTTGACCGCAAGGCATATAGTAGCAAATGGGGATAAACTGGAGCCTAATTTGTATTCCGTCCCTCCCGAAGTGGATAGTGAAGTAGCGGAGTTAAAACTGAAGGCACTGGGAATCCAGATAGATCAACTTACTGAAAAGCAGCGGGAATATCTTGCAAGTTGGAAGTAAATTTAGTATAAAATAACCGTAGTTTATTTACTTGATTTAAGTTTTTTGTTTAGAAGGAACTTAAGCAATCTCAAGTTTTAATAAAGTTTTAGTCGAATTCTTGTATGGAGGTAAAGAATCAAGTGGGAAACGATCAAACAAACGGCGAACAGAGGCTTCCCAAGCGAGTTAACCAAATGATACATGCGGTGGGAAGGCGCAAGGAATCAGTAGCCAGAGTGTATCTTAAAGAAGGAGAGGGTGAAATCTACGCAAATGGGAAGCCGGCGGCAGATTACTTTGCCGCTTATCCCTTTGTTAACAAATATCTGGAGAAGACATTGATGAAACCTTTCCGGATAACCAAGCTTACCAACGAATACGACGTAGAAGCTAACCTGGAAGGTGGGGGAGTAACCGGCCAATTGGAGGCTCTTCAGCTAGGTATAGCTAGAGCTTTAGTGGGAGTGGACGAAAGTTTTAAGAAGCCGCTTAAAGACGAGGGCCTTTTGACCAGGGACCCTCGGATGGTGGAGAGAAAGAAATACGGCCGGCATAAAGCAAGAAAAGGCCAACAATTCTCCAAGAGATAAATTACACGCTTCCTAAGCGTCTGTCTAGATTAGATACACCAATCTATCACTCACCAGTAGGTTTTACAGGGAGGTGTAATCGATGAAGGAAGGAATCCATCCCCAGATGAAAAAGACCACTATAAGATGTGCATGTGGAGCTGAATTTGAGACCCTCTCAACCAAGGAGAACTTGCGGGTGGACGTATGCTCCAATTGTCATCCTTTCTTTACCGGAGAAGCCCGCTATCTTGATACTGAAGGTAGGGTGGAAAGATTCGAAAGAAAGTACGGTAAAGAAGAATAAAGGAGCAGTCAATGCCCACAGTGGGTGGACAAGCGGTAATTGAGGGCGTGATGATGAAAAACGGCGACAAAGTCTCTGTGGCCGTCAGGCGGGAAAAGGACAAAGAGATTGTGGTGAACAGAATAAACCCTCGAAACCGCTTTAAGAAGCTCTCCAAAATACCTTTCGTTCGGGGAATATTTAATTTATATGACATGGTTTCCCTAGGTATGAAAGCTCTAAACTTGTCAGCCAAACTGGCATTGGAAGATGAAGAGGAGGAGTTTAGCACCCGGGAAACTATACTTACCTTTGGGTTGGCTATCCTGCTGGCCGTGGGGGGATTTGTTATCTTGCCTCTTTATCTGACCAACCTGTTTGAATGGTCCCGATCCGTCAATCCACTGCTTTTTAATTTAATGGAAGGGGGGATAAGGATCGGGTTGTTTCTAGCTTACATTTATGGTATCTCCCGTCTAAAAGATATAAGGCGAGTTTTTGAATACCACGGTGCCGAACACAAATCCGTTTACGCTTATGAAAGTGGGGATGAATTGACGGTTGAAAATGCCAGAAAATACAGCCCCTTACACCCTCGTTGCGGCACAGCTTTTTTGTTAATAGTTTTGATAGTGGCTATCTTGGTATTCTCCTTAGCTGGTAACCCGCCGCTTCCGGTGAAGATAGTGTCCAGAATACTCCTTTTACCTGTAGTAGCCGGTGTTTCTTACGAAGCACTTCGGTTTAGCGGAAGGCATCAAGATAAAAAATGGTTGCGTTGGATGATAGCTCCCGGTCTATGGCTGCAGAAGATAACCACAAAACCCCCTTCCGACAATCAACTAGAAGTAGCTTTGGAAGCCTTAAAAGAAGTAGTTCAAAAACTATAATCACCTATTTTGTTGTCCCTTTCCTCACATCACCTGCCTGTTGACAAGTAAAGCTTTTTACCCTATAATTTTTTCAACATACGCCGAATGTGTTTTAAAAACACACCGGGGGACCCGATTTTTTGGGTGAATCCGCATATTGCGGTAGGGTTTGCTCTTTTTAACCCGAACCCGTCTAGAGAGTTGATAAAACCTCTAGGAAGCTAACTCCGTAGGCGATCGAGGAGGCATGCCAAAATGTACCTCACATTAAATTAGATTAGCTAATCTGTATTTACATTAATATACACATTCTAAATGTCTTTACCCCGCATCCAAACAAATGGAGAGCTTCCCGCTACGAAAAACCGCGGCGGGGGAGAATAAACTTCAATTGTTGGGGGGGTAGCGGAACTCTTTAGAGTTCCATAACCTGTTTTGGCCACTCGGTCAAATACGGGGGGTCCAAGATAATCCGGAATCTGAATTTTTCATGCGAACGGTAGATCTTAACCTAGATTAATAAAAACGGCTGTGACATCAACAGGTAACCGGGAAATTAAATTACCACCAGAGGTGAGGACAATGAACGCTGAATCAAAAAAAGAGATTATTCTATTTTTAAAAAATCCGAATCAAGAAGAGGGTCTTTTGAAAATTACTCAAGCATTGGCTCACGAACAGGAAAGTAAGCTAAAAATTTTTAGAATGAACCCCATCACCATGTTTGAGGAGGCCAAAAGAAAAGAGGAAGTTAGAGAAGAGCAAACTCATAAAATGAAAGCTATGGCCGGAAAGCTGGCCGATATGGGTATTGAGACAAACTTTGAGATAATTTTCTCATCCAATATTTATGATGCTTTCCGGGATAAGATAAAAAACTCCAAAAGCGAGCTGGTATTAGCGGGCTATGAGGGAAAATTTGAGTTGGAAAAAAGAAATCAGTACCCGGTGGCTAAATTAATAAAGATAGTTCCCAATCCAATAGGGGTAGTTAAGAACAAAAAACTTAAAGCCCTGAACAAAATTGCCGTTCCCATAATAGAAAAAAGCGAGTGGAAATTAGCCTTGAGATCGGGTATGGAACTGGCCAACTTTTACCATTCCGAACTCTTTGTTTTCGGATCTGCCGAGACCAAGGAAAGTTTGAGGGAAAAAGAAAAGGAAATTCACACCATTTTGGATAAGGTTACTCGGAGGTTAGGGTACGTGCAGGTGAATTACCAGTTGGAGCTTTTATCGATCAAAGCTTTAATTGATAACATAGTGGACAGATGTCGGGAATACGGGGTGGATCTTTTGGTGCTTGGATCGGAAATAGATCATATAAGTGATCAGCCCATCTGGGGCTCGTTTCCAGATCTTTTGCTGTCCAAGTTAGAAAGCCCGGCATTTATAGTCAGGGATGGAAGTTGAAGCCTCATTTTAGAAATATCGGTGATTGGCTAAAACGATAAGCGTTTGCAGATTATTTAAGACAAACTTTATAATCTTAAGACTTCGTACTAAGGTGGTTAAATGGCGGGCGAATTAATATTGCTGATAGTTACAGCTTTTGTCTTCTTGTATTTGGGATATGTATTAATAAAACCGGAGAAGTTTTAATATGTTACTGACCATCGTTTTGCCGATCCTGGTCTTTTTCCTCATCTTAGGTGGGTTGGTTTTTATTTTAGGAGAGTATATAGCCTGGATTTTTCGTAAAGAAACAGACACTGAAGATGCAACTCCGCGATTTTTGCGTTGGCTGACTAAGTACATCGAAAAGCCCATATTTATACCTGTTGAGAAGACAATTTATACCATTACCGGAATAGACCCAAATAAAAAGATGGATTGGACCAGGTATTTCTTGGCCGCCCTTTTAGTTAATTTGCTAATATTTATACTCATCTTTATTATTTTTTCTATCCAGGGTATGCTGCCGTTAAATCCGGCCCATGCTCCCGGCATGAGCTGGGATCTGGCCTTTCATTCCGCGGCCACCTTCACTGCCAACACCAATCAGCAGCATTATGCGGGTGAAATTGACCTCACTTACCTGTCACAAATTTTCGCCTCTGTTTTTGCCATGTTCATCTCTGCGGCCACCGGACTGGCTTTAGTGGTGGGGTTTACCAGAGGGTTTTTAAATAGGGAAAACCCGGACTTGGGCAACTTCTACAGCAACCTGGTAAAAGGCCTGGTCAGATTTTTAATACCGGCAAGTTTGATCCTGGCCATATTTTTGATAAGTCAAGGTGTACCACAGACACTTTCCGGGCCGGCTGAGGCTAATACTTTAGAAGGGGGAATGCAACTGATAGCCCGCGGGCCGGTGGCCGTTTTGGAAGCCATCAAGATGATCGGGACCAACGGGGGAGGTTTTTTCGGGGCCAATGCCGCCCATCCTTTTGAGAACCCATCTCCGCTTACCAATCTGGTTTTAAATCTCCTGCTTCTGGCCACCCCTATGGCTATAGTTTACTCTTTTGGAATCTGGCTGAAGAAAAGATTACACGGCCTAATCCTTTTATCCGCAATAACGGTAATCTTTATTATTTTATTAGGTCTGGGGATATGGGGGGAGACCGGCCCAAATCCAGCCCTGGCCCAGCTAAACATCGACCATTCTTTGGGAAATATGGAAGGAAAGGAGACCCGGTTCGGTTCGGTTTTATCTGCTTTGTGGGGAGTCTCCACTACTTCCACCGCTTCCGGAGCGGTAAATTCTATGCATGATAGCTTCACTCCTTTAGGTAGCATACCCTTATTTTTAGGGATGAGCATGAACTCACTTTTTGGAGGGGTAGGTACCGGGCTTATGAACTTAATAACTTACGTGTTAATCGGGGTATTCATCGCCGGACTGATGATCGGCCGGGCACCGGGTTATATGGGAAAGAAAGTGGAGTCCGGGGAGATAAAGATCGCCGCCATGATTATCTTGCTGCTTCCCACTTTAGTGCTTTTCCCGGCTTCAGTGGCCTTCATCACCGAGGCGGGAAAGGAAGCGGTAACCAATCCCGGCTACCACGGATTCAGCCAGATTCTTTATGAATTCTTTTCCGCCGCTACCAATAACGGATCCGGATTCGAAGGACTGGTTGATAATAGCATCTTTTACAACTTATCCTGCGGTCTGGTGATCTTATTGGCCCGCTTTTTGCCCATTGCCGGACAGCTTGCTATTGCCGGATCTTTAGCCGGCAAAAAAATAAGGCCGGAAACTAAAGGTACCCTAAAGACGGAAACCCCCGCCTTCTTACTTTTGTTCATCGGAGTGATGATAATTATCGGCGGGCTTATCTTTATGCCTGCACTGGCTCTGGGACCAATTGCCGAATTTCTGGGAATGTGGGGAGGATAGTAAATGGGCAAAGAACAAATAATAGAGGCACTCAAACAATCGCTTATAAAACTCGATCCCCGGTATCTGTTAAAAAATCCGGTAATATTTGTAGTAGAGCTGGGCGTGGCTCTGACCGCGATACTTACTTTTTATCCTCCTTTCTTTAATGGACAGGAAGCCCAGTGGTACTACGGGGCCATAACCGGCATGTTAGTATTTACGGTAATATTTGCCACCTTTGCCGAATCCCTGGCCGAAGCCCAAGGGGAAGCCCATGCGGAGAGCCTGCGGGCCATGCGGGAAGAAGTGGTGGCCAGAAGGTTATCAGAGGATAGGCCACTGGATGAGATAAGTAAGGACGGCCTAGAAGAGATAAATGCCGACCAGTTGGACAAAGGCGATTTGGTATATTGTGCCAAGGGTGAACTGATACCCAGAGACGGTACCATCACCGAAGGTTCGGCCTCCATCGATGAATCGGCTATTACTGGGGAATCCGAACCAGTAATTAGAGAAAGCGGTGGAGATAGAAGCTCGGTGACCGGAGGGACAAAAGTCCTATCTGACCAGATAAAAATAGAGATTACCGCCGCACCGGGTGAATCATTTTTGGATAAGATGATAAATTTGGTGGAGGGGGCCAGCCGGGAGAAGACACCCAACGAGATTTCACTGACTCTGCTTTTGGCCAGCTTTACTTTTATTTACATGATCGTGGTGACCACCATAACTTTCTTTGGCCAGTATGTAAACATGTCCATCGATGTGGCCAACCAGATTGCGCTGCTGGTTGGGCTGATGCCCACCACCGTAGGGGCACTTTTGGCCGCTATCCGGATCGCCGGGATGACCCGAGTAACCAAGGACAACGTTATCGCCAAATCCGGTAAAGCGGTGGAATCGGCCGGTGACCTGGACGTATTGGTACTGGATAAGACCGGTACTATCACTACCGGAGAGCGGGTGGCCAAAAGCTTTATATCTCTGGATTCGGTTTCCGAAGAGGAAGTTACACTGGCTGCTTTAAAAGCCTCCTATTATGACGGGACTCCGGAAGGACGATCCACGGTTGCCTTGGCCCAAAATAAAGGTCAAAAAATAAGTGAGGATGAGCTTCCCAAGGGTGGCTTTGTAGAGTTTTCCGCGGAGACCGGGATGAGCGGGATCGACTTACCAAATAGCGAAATAAGAAAAGGGGCCGTGGATAAAGTTAAAGAATATGCGGATTCAGTTCCCGATAATCTGGATCAAGAGGCCAACAAGATAGCCGATTCCGGCGGAACACCTCTGGCCCTGGCAGTGGATAAAAAAATCATCGGACTTATTGAACTACAGGATGAACTAAAACCGGGAATTGAAGAGCGGATTACAGAAATCAAAAAGATGGGGGTAAAGACCATCATGTGTACCGGGGACAATGAGCGCACGGCCAAATACATCGCCGAACAGGCCGGGGTGGACGAATATCACGCGGAGTTCAAACCGGAGCAGAAAATTGAGCTGGTCAAGAAGGAAAAGGCCAAAGGCCAGATGGTGGGAATGACCGGTGACGGCACCAACGATGCACCGGCTCTGGCTCAGGCAGACGTAGGCCTAGCCATGAATGCCGGTACCGTAGCGGCCAAGGAAGCCGGAAACATGGTGGATATGGATTCCGACCCTACCAAGCTGATTGAAGTAGTGGGTATTGGAAAGCAGCTTTTGATGACCAGAGGATCTTTAACTACTTTCAGCATAGCCAATGACGTATCCCGTTACTTTGCATTAATTCCGGCCATCTTTTCCGCCGGAGTCCCCGTTTTGGGCAAGATGAACTTGATGAACTTACATTCCCCTCAGAGCACCATCCTGGCCTCACTTATTTATAACGCTTTAATCATTGTGTTTTTGATCCCCCTGGCCATGCGGGGAATAGAGTATCGGCCGGTCAGCGCATCCCGGCTTCTTACCAAAAATCTTTTTCTTTACGGAGGAACCGGGTTTATCGCTCCCTTCATTAGTATCAAGCTAATCGATATGCTGCTGGTCTTCTCGGGGGTGGTATAAATGAATGAAAAAGAAAAGCAAAAAGAGCAAAACACAACGGGTGAATTTGAAGGCCAACAAGCGGAGGCTAAGAAAAAAGTGGAAGACTTAGAATTTCGGTTCGTCCACAATGCATCTGTTTCCCTTCGAATTATCCTGATCGGTCTGCTGCTTTGCAGTCTTATCTATCCGCTTATAGTAACCGGCCTTGGTGAGCTATTTTGGGGGGACAGCGCTCAGGGAAGTTTAATCAAGCAGGACGGTAAAGTGATTGGTTCCGCCTTGATAGGCCAATCGTTTACCGAGGATGCGTATTTTCACCCCCGTGTATCATCTAAGGAATATGACGGTATGGATTCGGGGGGTCAAAACCTGGGCCCTACCAACCAGGCTCTTACCGAGCGGGTGAAAAGAGAATTGGAGATTTTGGAAAAGGAAGGCATAAATCCGGCCCAAATCCCGGTAGATCTGGTCACTGAATCCGGATCCACGCTGGATCCACATATTTCGGTTAAAGCTGCCCTTATTCAGGTACCCAGAGTATCCCAGGCCAGCGGATTATCAGAAGAGGTGTTAAAAGAGCTGATAAAGGAGCATGCCCGGGGCAAGTTTCTTGGTCTGTACGGCCTACGGCGGGTGAACGTTCTCAAATTAAACCTGGCCGTTAAGAGAATGGCGGAGGGGGGGCAATGAACGAAGAAGACAAGAAAATAAAAAGCGTCCGCTACCAAAACGTACTGATATCCGTAGCTAACCCGGCCAACGCCAAGCATCTTATACGACTGGCCAAGCTGGTAACTACCTATCAATCCACGCTTCATATTATCAACGTTACTTTACGTTCATCCTATCCTCAAAGGGGACGTTCCTGGAGAGAGGGTTCGGATCTAGTAATGGAAGCCAGCCGCTTTGCCCACCGAGTGGGGCGGATGGCCAAGCCGGTGGCCGCCACCGCCGAGAATATCCCTAGATCGATAATTAATGCCGCCAAAGAGATAGAGGCCGATCTTATCTTACTGGGGTGGTTTGGGCGAATTACTCCCCTAGCGGTAAGAAAGAGCCGGGTGGTAAACAAAGTCTTACACAAAAGCCCCTGCGATACTATCGTTTACAAATCAAGAGGCGACTTGAAAAACTTAAATAAAATCATGATCCCTGTGGGGCGAGGACCAAATCAACCACGTTTGGAGGTAGCCCAAAACATCATCGAGCAAAGCGGGGCGGAAGCCGATCTGGTACACATAATCCTTCCTGATCAAAACGGCGGCAGAAGAGAAGATGAAGCCAAGAAAACCCTTTCCGAAGTGGCACAACTGTTATGGGTTCCGGTAAATATGCGCACTCAAAGAGCACGATCGGTGATTGACGGGCTGGTAAATATTTCTGGCGAATATGATTTGTCTGTAATCGATCCGGGCCGGGAATGGGTATTCAATCGGTTTTTATTTGGGCGCAACGCGGATGAGTTAACCAATAGAGCAAGATGTTCGGTGCTCATGTACAAATCCAAAGAGTACGAGATGGCCGCCTGGTTTAGGGGATTGTGGAAAGCGATTACTGGAAGGATCGGCTGAGAAAGGCCCTTCCTTTGGTTTATACATTCCCAACGATTGATTGTACTGGTAATAAGCACGCACAGGGATCAGACCTTTGTATAAAAGCCGAGGAGGAACAGTAAGACCAATGGAAAGGGAATTTATGTCTTATCCTTTAGAAAGCATCTCCTTATGTATGTTTTAGCCCCCCTTGATAATCCTCTATGGTGACCTTGGATTTTATTCCTCGAGAAGTTAGAAGGTTCAAGTATTCACCTATCGATAGCTTGGCAAGCTCCGCCCCTTTGCCTATGCTTACTTTATTTTCTGAAAACAATTTAATCGCATATTCCTTCCTTAAACTATCCAAACCATAATTGAAAGCTTGCTTAAATAACAACTCATCTTCTACCGGTTCGTAGTCTTTTAGCTTCTCCAGAAATTCTTTAACTTCATTTGGAACTTCAACCTTCACTTAGATCACCTATGGCTTCTTTTATGATGACGCTGTCATACCATCCGAATTCTTCGAGCTTATTCAGGGCATCTTTAGCTTTTTCCATACCAATTATATCTTTTCTTTTTAATTGAACAAGGATATTTATAGCCGTCTCAAATTTGAGAAATGGGTATCTTAGCGACTTGAAAATTAAAACTCCTTTGCCAAAACCTTGAGTATCTCGTAGTCGGAAAAACAGGCTGCTTTGCTCTTTTGACATCTGTAACTTCTCGGGTAGCAATCGGACTTTAGTTAAACAGGGATCAAGCATTATAATAAACCGAAAGGATGGTTTAGAATGGAAAATTCTAAAAATATTGATTGGCAAATCGAAGAGGCCGCGGAAGATGATTGGTCTTGGATGCGGAATGGTTTAATTGAAAGTACCTGGGAAGCTTTAAGCCCTGAACTTAAAAAGGCAGCGGATAAAGAAAAGGTTAGAAAGCGGCTAAATCAAAAAGTGGCTAAAATCCGGGGACCGGAAGGCTTTCCCAACCGGGCTTTTATAGCCAAGCATAACAATAGTGGTCGTGCCGGTTTTGTTTGGGTAGCTGAAACTCCGCACCAATTTACCGGCCAGCCTCAAGGGTTTATACTGGATATTTACGTAACTGAGCGTTACCGAAACCGGGGTTTAGGCAATCGTCTAATGCATATCGCCGAAGAGTGGGCCAAAGGACGAAACCTAAAGCGCATCGAATTAAGTACATCCGTTGATAATAAACCTGCCCGAAGGCTTTATGAGAAACTGGATTATCAAGTAGAGATGTTTAGAATGAGCAAAATACTCTAAATTTAATGTAAAGTTTGAATAAATTGAGGTGGATTTCTTACTTAAACATAAGGAGTGAGCACTATGAGCGAATGGCCAAAAGAGATTTTTGAAGAGCACCCTGAATTATTTTTAACTCAACTGGAAGATAGGACCTCTCAATCTTCCCGGGAAGCCGATCAATTATTGGAGCATTTAGGTCAGGAAGGTTTCGATCCTCATCGATTGCTTGATCTAAACTGCGGTATTGGACGGCACGCAATTGAGCTGGCAAAAAAAGGAATTCAAGTGGTGGGCACGGATATATCTCCTCGCTATCTGGAGATTGGGACTAAAAGAGCCGAGGATGAGAAAGTGGGTGAAAGAACACAATTTAAGGTAAGTGATATGAGGGATATCGCTTCTGTTTTGGAAGACGAGGAACCTTTTGACGGAGTCATAAATATGTGGACTTCCTTTGGTTTTTACGATGAAATCACAAATCAGGATATCCTGCGCCAATGCCGCGTTTTAGTTAAGGAAGGCGGCTTTTTGGCAGTGGACATCATTAATCGAGATTGGTTAATCAAGAACTTTCAACCCCGGTATTTTGAGCAGATCGGGAATATGATCTTTTTGGAAAACAGAGGATTTGACCTGGAGAATTCCCGCAGCCACAGCGAATGGACCTATTTGAAGAAAGTGGATGAAAAAACTTATGAATTAAAAGGGGAATTTGAAATTGACCTAAGAGTTTGGAGCCTGCATGAGCTGATTGAGTTATTTGAGGAAACGGGATGGAAGTTCCGGCAAGCCTATCCTGGATCCATTAACTACCAAGAGAATATCCCCCTACGAGAAGCCAGACAATTACTGGTTATTGGCCGGAAAGAATAGAGCTGTTTCCTGATGGGCGATTGGTGAGTAGAATTAGCCTATTGAAATTTGCCAGATGCTATTCTCTCGCAAGAAATAAAAAGCGATGCTTACCTCAAAGATGCAGGGCCATTGAGAGATGGAAGAAACCTATGGAGAAAACGTGAGCAGCAAGCACACCGTAATCAATAAAATGAGAGGAGGCCAATATCTTAAATTTACACTCCTTCCTTTGGAGAATATCCTAGTAGAAAGCCTATCTTGCACACTTCCCTTTTTTACATTATTATGAAGTAGGCTTCTAGATAATCAAGATGATTTTGACATGATTACGATCTCCGACGATTTCAATAATTATAAAGGGTTTTGCATAGATAATAATAAGGAAATGATAAGAGTATCTTAAATCGAGGTATGAGTTGGAAATCTCGCAAGTTAGGTGACGGATATTATGAATTGGAAAGAAATTTATAAAAACCTGGATCCAAAAGAGCCTTTGGAGAAGAACGATCGAAGATTGTGCAAGAATCTTTTTGGAAACCACGTAAGTGATCTAGCAGAACTTATCTCGGTGGAAGGGGGCAGAAACCAAAAGTTTTTATTTTCAGGAAACATAGGATCTGGAAAATCAACGTTCCTGAACCTCCTTGAAAAGCATCAAAAGATCGAAAAGGAATTTTCGACGGTGAAATTTTCCATAAAAGATATCCTTGACCCAAATGATACTACCCATATTGATCTGCTTCTTTGTTTAACGATTAAGACTTTTGAGGAAGTGACCGAAAGCGAAATGGAGATTGGGAAAGATCTTATGGAAAAAGTGCAGACACTTGCGTTAAAGCTTGCAGGACTCATTGAAGAAGAAAAAAGCGAGCACCTTAAGAGTAAACTCGGCGTTGGAGCAGAATTGGGGGTTGGAGTACCAAAACTCATAAATTGGTTTAACGCGGGGCTTTTCGGACGATATAGGCTTGAAAAGGAGACTAGGGAAGAGATTCGCCGACATTATAAAACTAGAATAACCGAGTTACTTAATGCAATTAATGATATCTTAGATCGTGTTAATCAGGTGTTGGATGAAAAGAAGCTATTAATTCTGATCGATGATACTGATAAAATTCCCCCAGACCAGGGTTTGAAAATCTTTCGCGATAACGGCCATCACCTTTCTGCACTTAACTCCAATATGCTCTTTATTATAGATACTTCTTTATCTTGCTTTGATGATTACCCAATCACAGTAAGCACGATAGGAAAGGAATGGTTTTTCTCTGCGGTTAAAATCCAGGAGAAGGATGGCGGCTCCTCGAAAGACACGGAGATAAATTGGGAGATATTACAAAATCTCGTTCACAAAAGAATCCCTAAAAAGTTTATAGAAAAGAAAGCTTTAGAGAAAGCAATAAAGATGAGCGGGGGAGTAGTTAGAGAGCTAATTCGTATTCTGGAAAAGGCCACGTTCTCAGCTAAAGGGAAGATTCGAGAGGATCACATTGATTATGCTGTAATTGAAATACGGAATAGATATAACCTCCGTTCTCGGCACACCAAAATATTGAAAAAAATACTGGATAATCCTGATTGGTTAACCACCTCAGAAGAGGATACATCGGAATATGATGAGATTATCAGGAAGCTCCTCTGGATGCCCACACTCTTCAACTATCGAAACGGCGAGGACAAATGGTATAGGCCATATCCTGTTTTCATACCATGGCTTCAAAAGCTACAAAACGATTAACGCCTGAACAGAGACTTAACCTAAGAAAGCTTATCCAAGAAATAGATCTTCACTTAGAATTAGGTAAAAGTGGGATTTTTATTATTAGGTTGGATTCCGTTACAGGGAAAAAGCTTGTGCAAAGTGAATTAAGAGAAAAAATAGAAGATGTTGCTTGGTATCAGATTGATTCCAACGATAATGATCCGCTCCTTCAAATTAAAAACCTCATCAATAAAGAAGCCATCGATCCCTCACAGACAGTTTTTTCCCTCCACATAAATAATTTAAGTGAGTCCCAGCTACGTGAAACCCTCCGAGCTTTAAATACTAGAAGAGAATATATTCCACAAGAAAAGTTGGTTCTCTTGATGTGGACTTCTATTGACCAGCTAGGTATGATTCCTGAATTTGCTAAGGATTTCTGGGGATTCCGGACCTCTATTTACAATTTTGCTCTAAAACCTTTTAGGCGAAAAGGTAGAATAAAAGGACTTGGAAGCTTGAAGGAAAAGATCAAAGAAACCGAGGCACTTATTAAGAAGGAGGAGGAGAAGGAAAATCCTAAGAGGAGTCTTCTGGGGACCCTTTATTTTAGATTAGGAGAGCAATTAATGAAGGCATCTTCCTTGGATGCTTCTTTGCGAGCTTTTGCAAAAGCACAAGAATTATTTAAAAAAACGGAAAATAAACACAATCGGGCGGCTGCTCTTGGGAGCATCGGTAATGTCTATAGTGATAGAGGCGATTTAGATGAAGCACTGAAATATCATAAGCAGGCCCTTGAGATCCACCGGGAAATAGGCAACCAGCTAGGGGTGGCCAATCAGCTTGGGAATATCGGTCT
>CAYUCE010000010.1:37424-45020 GCA_964443275.1 uncultured Thermotogae bacterium
AAGCAGGCCCTTGAAATCCACCGGGAAATAGGCAACCAGCTAGGTGTGGCTTCAGGTCTTGGGAATATCGGTAATGTCTATAGTGATAGAGGCGATTTAGATGAAGCACTGAAGTATCATAAGCAGGCCCTTGAAATCCACCGGGAAATAGGCAACCAGCTAGGTGTGGCTTCAGATCTTGGGAACATCGGTCTTGTCTATAGTGATAGAGGCGATCTAGATGAAGCACTGAAGTATCATAAGCAGGCCCTTGAGATCCACCGGGAAATAGGCAACCAGCTGGGGGTGGCCAATCAGCTTGGGAATATCGGTAATGTCTATAGTGATAAAGGCGATCTAGATGAAGCACTGAAGTATTATAAGCAGGCCCTTGAAATCGACCGGGAAATTGCAGCTAAAGATAAGGTTAGACAAATTTCTGAAAATATTGAGATCATCAACCGGGCAATGGAGAAAGGAAAAGAGCTTGAAGGAGTTAAAACTGAAAGCTAAATAGGGTATCTATCAGAATTAATAATTTAAACACGTTTTCTTGTAGTTTTCAGTTTACTAGGTTTTAATGGATTGCCAGGCGTCGCCGTAGGTTCCCGTAGTGCACGGGGTATCACTGCAAAGGTGGTTTTTGGGACCTTCCATAGGGTCCAGTCTTCTGGTGGTTGAGTCCCATAAGGGTTTGATCCATTCCGGACCTTTATCTGCAGGTCCGTTTCCCTCTATGCCCAGTACGGCGAAGGCAGGCTTGGTAATAACATCAATTTTCATTGAAACTCCTCTCTCATCACACTTTTATTTTGGTTACTCCTCTTTTTTGGCTTTGCGTTATCTCAATATATCTTGGACCTCTTCCCGGGTGGGCATTGAGGTTTGGGCTCCCCTTTTGGTTGCTGATAATGCGCCTGCTGCATTGGCGTAATTAATTGCCTCTGGACGCGATTTATCTTGAGCAAGAGAAAATGCCAGGCCGGCATTAAAAGCATCTCCGGCAGCAGTGGTGTCAATTATCTCTACTCGGTGAGGGGGATATTGTACGAATTTGCTTTTGGTTATCAGGTAGGAGCCGCTTTCACCCGCTTTGCAAATTATCGATTTTACTTGCTTTTGGCTTATCAAAGATCTGCCGGCTTTCTTTAATGATTCATCATCTGAGATAGTCTTATTGGACAAAACTTCTAACTCCACTAGGTTTGGGGTGAGAATATCTACCCGCTCCATAGGAAGTGAACGGATATCTTTTGCAGGAGCGGGATCAAGAATTACCAAGGGACGGTCCGTAGATAGATTATTTAGTAAATAACCGATGGTTTCCAGAGGTATTTCGAATTGCAAGAGCAAAACTTTTGCCTCTTCGATCTTGGGCAGAACCTTTTCAATGTATAAAGAGTCTACTTCTCCGTTTGCTCCTTGATTTATGGCGATCATATTTTCGCCCTGATCATCGACCAGGATGGTTGCTATTCCGGAGGAAAATCCCTTTTGGGCGATGACTTGATCAGTATTTACTCCGTTATCTTTTAAGGATTTGATTAGCTGGGAGCTAAATAGGTCATCGCCAACCATCCCGTACATACTGACTTCTCCTCCCAGCCGGCCAACACCTACAGCCTGATTGGCACCCTTTCCTCCGGGAAACTGTGTAAACCTCTTGGCTACTACTGTCTCTCCGGGAGAAGGGAAACTGGAAACCTCGGTTACCAAATCCATGTTAATGCTACCTACCACGGCGATATCATTAGCTTCGCTCATTTCGACCCTTTTACTGTGCTTTTTTATAGGTATTATCACTTCAGAAAGTAGTTTTGGTAAAGTAACCCTTCCACATTTTGTCAGCAAACTCCTTACTTTTTAAATCACGATGGCCAAATCTAAAATAGCAAAGCACGATTTTCCTCCATGGTTGCAGTTGTTCTTGTTTTGATTCTTTTGACCAATTATCACCTGTTGGTGGCCAGGTTAGGTAATTGTAAAACCGCCTATTTTTAGTAAGATTTGTGAGTCTGAATAAATTTATGTGATGGCCGCTCCGCTAAGTTTGGGATTTGCAGATGTCGGCACCTCCGGAGGGGAAATAGGATCATTTCCATCAAAGATGAGTAAATTATCGGGGAGCGGGGAGAGACTGAAAGGGAAAACCTTGCGCAAAGGGGAAAGAATCAACAAAATGAAGGAGCCAGCTTTAGCGGTCTTAAAAAAAGTGAGCGATTTACTGATAAATATGAGTCAGGAGATCAATGATGAAAAACAACTTACCACCCTACGAAGTTAATAAACGGGTTCTCACTAGATTTGACTATAGACAGACCGTCTTTTCCAGAATTTTTTGGGACCAAAATGCTCCTTTTTACGGGAAACAGATGTATGAGAAGGTGACAGAAATTATCTCGGAAAATCAGGATGGTTATTCCCGCACTGAATTCGCTCAAATGTTAGGAGCCTGGAGCGTTTATGATTATTTCCACCATGCCTTCTCTTGGAAAAGGCCCCAAGAGGCCAATAACGTGATGACCAAACCTAAACCCAAAAAATACTCAGGAATGGGACCCTCGGCTATGAGTGAAAAAGTCAAACAGACAGCTAAACTATATGGTGCGTCACTATGCGGCATCTGTGAAATTGACCGCCGATGGATATATTCCCATGACGACCGCGGTAGGCCGATTGAAATACCAGAGGAGTACAAATACGCAGTGGTTATGGGGATAGAAATGGATCCGGAAGCTATCAAAACATCACCCAGCTTCCCGGCTGCTACCGCCTCCGCTCTTGGCTATTCCAAGATGGCCTTCTGTATAGCCTGCTTAGCGGAATTTATCAGGAATTTGGGCTATAAAGCTATTCCAATGGGTAACGATACTGCCTTAAGCATCCCTTTAGCCATCGATGCCGGGCTGGGTGAGCTGGGGAGAAATGGGTTGTTGATTACTCCTGAGTATGGACCGTGTGTACGGATTTGCAAAGTATTCACTGACTTACCGCTTGAACCGGACAAACCCGAAGAATTCGGGATCACAGACTTTTGTAAAGGATGCAAAAAATGTGCAGAGGCTTGCGAGGCGGATGCCATTCAAAACTGCGCCGAACCGACCTTCGGAGTGGTATGTCCTTCTAACAACCGGGGTATCTTACGATGGCCCGTAAATCACGACAAGTGCTATTCGTTTTGGGTGGAAAATGGGGCGGATTGTTCAACTTGTATCGCGGTATGTCCCTATACTCCCGATAATGAGAAAACTAGCGAATGATATTTTTGGGGCTCACATAATCGTTTTCTTTATCCGCTTCTTTTAAGCTTTCCCTTCTTCTTGGCATATCGTTCCACTTGTTTGAAGATAACTAGACCTATTGGAATACAGATCAGGCCGATCAAAAGCAGCGGCCACAGATATTTGGTAATTTCCCCGGTTTGACTTCCATTTAGAAGGGTGGCTTGCATCCCCTTTAGCACACGCATCCCCTTTAGCACACGCATCCCCTTCAGCACATAAGTAGCCGGGGAGAGCACGGCGATCTTTTGCATCCAGGTGGGCAGAGTCTCTATCGGGTAGTAGACCCCGGAAACCAAGAGCAAAATTGCTTGCACTACATGGGTCATTTGAGTACCCCGCTCCGGAAAAAGTAGGGGCAATACGGAGGCTACTATGCCCAATCCTATAAAGGAGACGCTTCCCACCAAAAGCACCAGCACCGAGCCGGCCAGGTTAGCATCGGCCAAGCTTATGCTGAAAAAGAGAGCCACCACGCCCATAATTATTAAGGTGCGCAAAATTCCGTAAAATACGGCAAACAGGGTGGTACCCACCAAATGGGTGAGCCGGGTCACCGGAAAAGTGTATTGTTAATAAAGTCTTAGGGAAATTATTCGGAGAATGAAGAAAGTGAGGATACTTCCTTTTATTTTACCCCCTTAAAACCCAGGTCGAAGGCCTTGAGGTTAACTTGGGAATATCGAGGGGCTATTTCGGATATAGCTTCTTTTAAGGTATCCGCTGAGAACGGGAGGGCGGCGGCTGCGGTCAAGCCACCTAACATGACTATATTGGTGGCTATTTGTGAGCCGGCTTTTTTGGCCAGTGCGCTTGCATCTAAAGTTATAAGCTTTCGGGCGTAAGTTTCTATTTGTTCGAATATATCATCCAGGTGTGGGTAGCTGGATTTCCCCAGAGTCACCGTTATGGGGATTATGGGTTTGGTATTGGTAAGCACCAAAGTTTCCGGTGATGCCTTCTTTAAGGCTCGAAGAGCTTCCAGAGGCTCCAAGCTGAGTATTAAATCCGCCTCACCGTCGCCGATAAGAGGTGACTTAATTTCCCCCAATGTCACCGAGGTCTCTACCGACCCACCCCGCTGAGCCAAGCCGTGAACTTCACCTACCTGGGCGTTTACCTCGGTTTTTAGGGCGGCCTCACCTAAAACCCGGGATGCGGTGATCGTACCTTGACCTCCCACTCCTACGATGAATATTCTGAGAGCTTTATTATTTGAATCCATAAAAGTTCGTTCACTTCGCTTCTTTATCCGGCTTTATAGCATCGAGGGGACATACCTGCACGCAGACTCCACATCCATTACAAAGGGAGTCATCGATATATATTTTACCTTCCTGAGCATAAAAAGCCGGACACATAAACTTTTCTATGCATATCCGGCACTGGGTGCAGACCTTTTGATCCACTTCATAAAGTACCGGTTTGGTTACCTCTTCTCTTTGCTTTAGTTTTCTTTCCATAAGTGGACAAGCACCTTTGGAGATAACTACAGAAAGACCGTCAAATTCCACAGCTTCTTTAATGGCCTTTTTTGTAGGGCCTAGATCAAATGGGTTGACAGTACGCACAAATTCGACTCCGCATCCTTTGGCCACTTTTTCGATGGATACGGCACGGGTTTTAACCCCAGCCTCTTGGGATTCAATGCCCGGATGGGGTTGGTGGCCGGTCATGGCCGTAGTTTGATTATCCAGGACTACCAGAGTAAATTTGCTCCCGTTATGTACGGCGTTAATCAAGGGGGGTACGCCGGAATGATAGAAAGTGGAATCGCCTATGAAAGCAACTATGTCTTGGTTTGTGGCTTTGGAAAATCCATTTGCAGTTCCCACTGATGCTCCCATGCATAGCATGATATCAGCCGCGTTAAAGGGGGGTAGGAAGCCTAAAGTATAGCAGCCGATATCCGAGGGGAAGATGGTATCCTCATCCACCACGGATTTTACCGCATAATAAGTTGCTCGATGGGGGCAGCCCGGGCAAAGTACTGGAGGACGCACCGGCAATTGGTCTAAATTGATGGGTTCGGGCTTTGAGTAGTTTTCCCCGGCAACTTGGGCGAGGGCCTGTTTGACTTGATCGGGGTGGTATTCGTATATCCGGGGTAAATGACCCGTTTTTTTCCCATAGATAGGGATATTTACATTCATTTCTTGGGAGGGCGCTTTTAACTGATCTTCCAGATAAGGGGTCATCTCCTCCACAACTAAGACCCGATTTACCCGCTTTAAGAACGATTTGCACAGTTTTTCCGGCAGTGGGTGGGTGAAGCCGAGCTTCAATATGGAGACCCTATCCTCTAAGCCTAAGTCCGAGACCCCGTCCTGTACATAGCTAGACGAAACGCCGGAGGTAGCTATGCCAATTTCGCCCTCTCCTTCAATAAAATTATAGCTGTTGTCCTCACTTTTATGGGCTGCCTTCTGGATAGCTTTAAGCAAGACTTTATGGCGCTTTAATCCCACCGAGGGGATCACTACGAACCTTTGAGGGTCTTTTTCGAACTGTCCAAATCTTTTTCTATCGGCCGGGATATTGCCTAACTTAACCATTCCCCGAGAATGATTTACCCGGGTAGTGGTGACTAACAGAACGGGAAGCTCAAGTTCCTCGGATAACTTGAAACCATACTTTGTCATCTGGTAGGCTTCCTGGGGATTGGAAGGTTCCAACATAGGTAGATTGGCAAGCTTCGAATAAAGCCTGTTGTCCTGTTCATTCTGGCTGGAATGTTGGGAAGGATCACCGGCGGAGACAATCACCAATCCGGCTCTGGTTCCCGTATAGGCGATACTTACAAAGGGATCGGAGGCCACGTTTAGACCTACGTGTTTCATGGAGACAAGCGACCGGACTTCGGAGAAGCAAGCTGAAATGGCCATCTCTAGGGCCACCTTTTCGTTTACCGAATATTCGAAGTAAAATCCCGCTTCTTGAGCTACCCCGAATAGGTTATCTCCTATTTCAGAAGCGGGGGTGCCGGGATAGGTGGTAGCAAAACCAATACCGGCTTCAATAGCCCCGCGGGCGATTGCTTCATTACCTAAAAGAAAGGCTTTTTTGCCCGGTTTGCCGGCAAGGATTGTATTGTTGGACATAGTAATATCTGGATCAGTTTCGCATCTATTCAGATTTATCATACTTTATTAATCACCAAATGACAAACGCTAATCATGAGCGTACGGCTCCGCCTGCTTTTTCATAATTAGTTGTATCGTTTTAATGTGTGAGGTCGGGATTTTCTATGTCTCCACCGATCAAACTATGAGCGAGTTAAAAGCCGCTTAATTTGCTAATTTGACAGCTACCATATTTCAATACAGAATAGAGGGCGGTTCGTTTATTTTTTAGGTGTGGAATTTGGTAGCGCAATTTCAGTATAGTGTAGTTAATCGCTACCTGGGTTAATTATCCGTTTTGAGGTGATCAAGGATGCGGAAATGGGAGGAATACGTATACGGGGAGTATGTACAGGCGGACAACGAGTTTGTGGATGATTTCATCCCCTTTGGATCGATAGATCTATCCAGTTACGGTTTAATAGCAGATGCTACCGGGTACAGCATTGTCGATCAAGAGGGAGAAATGAAAATTATGGCCTCAGTGGGAGGTTTCAGTGAATTAATGAAAGCCCTGAAGAAAATGCCCGGAGGAAGCGGCGGTATTAGCAGAAGTGATGCTTTTGAGTGTATGAATCAACTTGCTCAAATTTGGCAGGAAAAAATAAAGCAGGCCGGCAAATGGGAGGGGATGATCCGTAAAGCAAAAGAGCAAGACGAAGTTGTGCCCTTTGAGAAGTGGGCTGCACAAAATAAGGAAAAAGAGAAGAGCAAAGGGATCTTTGACCTATTTAAGAATATTTTTCGCTGATGTCAATCCATTGTAGTCACTGAAGATGATGAAAAAACCGAGAGCAGATTCAAGTAAGCTCCAGAAAGAAAAAGAATATATCGACGTGGACAAAATTTTTAACCTCCATCCTTTCGCTTTGCACATTATGGAGAAATTGGAAAATCTGGGATTTGAAACGGTCCTTATCGGGGGAGTAGTAAGGGACGGGGTTCGTGAAAAGCTAAATTCTGGTTATGAATTTAAACCGGAAGATATCGACATAGCCACCTCCGCTCGCCCGGATGAGATAAAGGAGATATTTGAAAATCAAAAAATTGTGGAAGTAGGTGAACAATTTGGGGTACTGATGCTAGTGAGCTCGGAGGGAAAGGAATACGAGGTAGCCAGTTTCCGGGAGGAGGGCCGGTATGACGGCCGCTGGCCGGGGAAGGTCAATTTGGTCAGGGATCTAAAGAGCGATATCCAAAGGCGGGATCTTACC
>CAYUCE010000011.1:0-43765 GCA_964443275.1 uncultured Thermotogae bacterium
TCATTTGAACCTTCAAAGTATTGGGCAAAGAAGGTGGTCAACCAACCGCCTTGGTAAGGATCCGTACCGGCAATCCCGTAGTAATAATCTTTTGGTTTATCCAGCTTTTCATAAAATTCGCTTCCGCTTTTTAAATTTTGTATACCTTTGCTCTGATATAAATAATAAGCAATTTGATATAACAGGTCCGCCGAGGGTGAATCTTCGCTCCCCCTAACTGCGTCGTCGATAATCTTGCTTATCTTGTCAATAACTTGAGAACCCCGATTGGGAGTAGCAATCATCACCAAAGCCTTGACCTTATAGCCTCCGAAATTGCTGTCAAAGTATCTGGCTATCAACCCTCCTAAGCTGTAACCTACCAAGATGACTTCATCCTTTAAAAAGTGGGCCTCATCCATCAGCTCCTTTAAGGCATTAGCATTATCCGGAACTGGCCGGATAGTGGGATATTCAAATATGAGGGCTTGAAAGTGGGATTGCCAGCCGTCTACTTCCGAGATTACCCGGTTAATAAAGCCGGGGCCTTCTTCATCGGATTGTTTCATAAACTGACGCTCACCCGGATTGTGAGTATTTAAGGGATCGAATCCATGGATGAAAATCACCGGGATTTTATCCGGATATATTTTCTTAGCTATGGCCGGCTCAAGCGCAGGTTGGGGAGGAGAAAACAGGTTCTGTTTGATCAATTCCGCCAATTTGTTAGTTAAATCCTTTCCCAGATATATTTTTACGTTTTCCAAAAAATAAAGAAGCCTCTCTCCCCCTTCCTGTATTATGGCCATTCTGATTTCATCTATATCCGCGGTAGGGGGAATAGAAAATAAAGAGATAAGAATTATTATTAGGAGTGAAAGTGAAAACCGCCGCCAAAATTTTCCCATCTTTTGGCCTGCCTAAAATTTATGAAAGGCTTAAATTAAGCTTCTTTGTTAACGTTATCTTCATCTTCCAAATTGTATTTTTTAAAGTACTCTTCCAGTTCTTCTTTTTCCAAGGCCTCTTTTCCAATCAAAAGTTCAGCCAGATCTTTTACAATCTCCCGTTTGGCTTTTAAGGTTTCGGTAGCCTTATTTAAGGCATTATCCAGAATTTTTTGCACTTCCTCATCTACTATTTGAGCCGTTCTTTCACTGATATCCCTTTCTTGTGCTATTTCCCGCCCTAAGAAGACATGCTCCTCGGCCTGCTTTATATTCATAGGCCCTATTTTATCACTGAACCCCCACTGAGTCACCATCCTTCTGGCTAAGCGAGTAGCCTCTTTAAAGTCATTTTGGGCACCGGTGGAAATATCGGTCATAAATATCTGCTCACTAGCTCTACCTCCTAACGTTACGGCCAGTTTGGCCTCCAGATAGGATTTCGGTAAATTGTACCTTTCTTCCGGTAACTGCTGGGTAGCTCCCATGGCTTGACCTCGAGGGATTATAGAGATTTTATGTAAGGGATCCGCATCGGGCAGCATCTTAGCAACCACTGCATGTCCGGCCTCGTGGTAAGCTATGATCTCCTTTTCCTTCTCCAGCATGATGTCCTCCCTTTCCACCCCCATAAGTATCTTGTCTCTTGCTTTCTCGAAATGCTCCATCTCTATTAGCTTTTTGTTATCTCTGGCCGTATATATGGCCGCTTCGTTTACCAGATTTTCTAAATCGGCTCCGGTAAGCCCCGGAGTGCCTTTGGCCAGGACTTCCAGGTCTACGTCCTCAGCCACCGGCTTATCCCGGGTATGTATTTCTAATATCTTCTCTCTGGCCCTCATCCTGGGTTTATGAATAGTAATTTGGCGGTCGAAACGTCCCGGTCGGAGGAGGGCCTGGTCCAACACGTCCGGACGGTTGGTGGCTCCTATGATAACTACCCCCTCATAGGGTTCAAATCCGTCCATCTCCCCCAAGAGCTGATTTAAAGTTTGTTCCCGTTCGTCGTGTCCTCCTCCTATCCCCGCTCCTCGGGCCCTACCCACCGCATCTAACTCATCGATAAACACGATTGCCGGAGCTGTACTCTTTGCCTTCTCGAATAGATCCCTGACCCGGGAAGCACCCACTCCCACAAACATCTCCACGAATTCGGAGCCGCTGGCGGAGAAAAAGGGGACCTCGGCTTCTCCGGCTACCGCCTTGGCCAGCAGTGTCTTTCCGGTTCCCGGCGGCCCCATAAGTAGGAGTCCGGTAGGTATCTCAATTCCCATCTCTCTAAATTTCCCTGGGTTTTTCAAAAAGTCGATTATTTCCCGCACTTCCTTCTTGGGGTTTTCCAGGCCGGCCACATCGCTAAAGTTCACTCCCGGAGTCTCCTCTGAATAAAGTTTGGCTTTGGTCTTTCCCACCTGAAATATACCTCCTCCCCCCCCGGCTTGCTGTCTCATCCTTTGAGCCATATAAATCCAGATTCCTATTAGTAAAAGAAATGGAAGTAAATTTATGGCGATCAAGGGAAGCCAGGAGGTACCGCCGGTAGGCTTGGCAGTTAAAGTTACCCCCTTTTCATCGATCAAAGTCATCAGCTCTTGATCTTGAACCGGAGGTTTGTAAGTGAGAAAATATTGTACTTGATTTACGGTCTCTCCGGCAGCATTGGTTACCCGGGTTATTTTACCTACGAACTGGCCGGTAATCTTTTGACCTTCGATATGTACCTTTATGACCTGATCCTCTTCTAAAAAGTTCTTAAAAGAGGTGTAGGGTATCTCTACCCTTTCTACCCCGGAGCTAAAGAAGGTGGTGAATATATAATTTGCCAGAATTAAAAATATTAAAAAACCAATCAGATAGGGCCAAATTCTTATATTTCGTTTCTTCATCGGCTGATCACGCCCCCATAATACGAAAAAATCCTGCTTTGACCAAGGCTTTGGTTGGAATATTAAGAGATAGTTGACTACCCAGAATCCAAGGGGGATTTCCCATCCTTCGTCAGGATCGGTCCAGGGATTTTTGAGTTACGGTTTGATACGCCCTTTCCAAACCTTCCAAATATTTTTTGGTATTGGGAATGAACTTGGGAGTTCCCAATAGCCTCAAAACCGCATGCTCTACCTTTGGAGGTTCAGGTTGGGTTCTCATTTGTGATAAGGCCTCTCTTTTTCATGGCTTCTGCCGTCTCTAGCTTCTCCTGGGCATCCTCTACCACTGCTTGGTATAGTGAACCTTGCTCGCTTGTCAGTGAACAGTATTCCTTTTTCTCTACCTTCTCTGGCAGATCGGGCAAAATGTCCTTATCCGTCTTTTTGCGCCTGAGAATAAACGGATGGATCAGCTTTTTTATAACCCGTTCTTGGTCAGTAGCCTTCTTTTTTTGGATAGGCCGGACAAACTCCTTCTTGAATCGGTTTCTGGACCCTAGGTATCCCGGGTTTAAAAATTCCATAATTGACCAAAGTTCCATTAAATTGTTCTCAATAGGGGTTCCGGTGAGAGCCATCCTTACTGCGGAGGGTAGGTTGCGGGCGGCTCGGGCGGTCTTGGTGCCTGGGTTTTTTATCTTCTGAGCCTCATCCAAGGCGATTAGCTGCCAAGAAACTTTTGATAAAAGCCGATAATCTCTCCGCAAGAGCCCATAGGAGGTAATCACCAGATCCTTATCCATTATCTCTTCTTTGAATTCCCCGTCGGTGGGCCGATTGGAGCCATGGTGGAGGTAAAAATTAAGAGAGGGAGCAAACCGTTCAGTTTCCCGACACCAATTCCCCAACACTGATGTAGGACAGACTAGAAGCGATGGTTTTTTTATTGAGCTTTTCGATCACTAAAGAAACAAAAGATCGGTCATGATGTTATATTCTCGTACTTCGCTTCTTCGACCTCTTCTACGCTACTGCGTAGCTTACGAAGCAGAGAGCTTCGTAGAAGAGTAGGCAGTCTTGTTATGTCTTCGTATGTTTCATTGCACTGTAATTATCAATAACATCGATTGTTTCCCGGTAGATGTACTCTTTTGTAAAGTGAGAACATGGACGCCAAAAAGAGAGGAATCTCTTTGGCTCAGTTAGAGGAGAAGAAGGGGGGATGGAAGCAAAGCCCCTTTAACCAAGACGAGGAGTATATAAAGGTAGAGCAAGTGGGATGGATCTGGTCGGAGTTGGAGGTGAGGCTAGACGGATGGGTAATCAAGGAAGAGACCGAGGAGGGGACTATGGGTTAGCAGCATAAATTGAGTAAAAACGGGAAAATAGAGGATTTTGAGAACCAGTTTGAGAGAAAAAATGCTCTCAAATCAAAATTCATAGGGTGAGCACCTGATGGAACTTACAGGAAATCTGTACTCTAAATACTTATTTCTGAATCGCAGGGATATAATTTGGATATTTGACTAAGTCTTTCTACTATTTTATAATGGAATTGGGTATATGAGATTAAGTGAGGGCGGGCTAAAATTTACCGAGATAGCGAGGTGAAAGCTATGCAAATTTGTAAGCGGAAAGTGAATCAAGCTCTGGTTTTGTTACTGGTTGGTTTATTGTCAGTAGGTGGGTGTTTCATCATTAATGTATTTGCCCAAGAGACTGAATCCGAAAACCTCGGATTTGAAGTCCTATCGCATCTGATGCGGATGATTGGCGCCGCCGAGGAAGCCAATAAGGATGTAATAGCCGACGCCTTAGAAGGTTTATCAACTGCTCTTATAACTGAGCTTGAAGAACAGGGAGTTCCCGAGGAAGCTCTGAGTCAATTCGAGGAGGAATTCGGATCTGCGCTGCTTCTATTCGAGCAAGGCCTTTTCAATCGACCCCAATTTGCGGATGCGGTTTCCAGGATCGCTAGGCGGCTGGGCCAAGATGTCGAAGGTAACCTACCCACGGCCCTCTTAGAGGAGGTTGGAGTAAACCCAGAGGCAATAAATACCCTCAAAGAAGGGGCAGAGGCGCTTTCAGGTCAACAGGTGGCCGAGATCGCGCAATCCATCGCTAACAGAAACAGGGAAGAAGGAGAAGAGGATCAAGAATCAGAAGAAAAAGGCGAGCAGGAAGGAAAACCGGATGACGATGGCCCACCAGATGATAAGGGTCCGCCAGAAGATAAACCAGGTGATAACGGTAAACCGGATGACGCTGGCCCACCGGAAGATAAGGGGCCGCCAGAAGGTAAACCGGATGATAACGGTAAACCGGATGACGCTGGCCCACCGGAATAAAAAAAGAAGGAAGCCGAGTAAATTCCCAGTTTTCCTCTTTTGATTAATGATGAAATTAATGTTGTAGGCATTTATCACATTTGTGGAGTGCTTTTTCTACAACGGTGTAGATGATGCTGTCTACTTCTACATCTTGATAGCGAAAAGGATGGCAAAAGTTATATTTGATATAGAGCTTTCGGAAGACTAGATCTCAAAAAACACCTTCATCCCCCTTCTTTTTTTCCCTCCCTCAACACACATCTGGATATTCTACAAAAAAATAATTAAAATATCACGGGCATCCCTGAAGCTGTATATCAGCAATAGATGAAACCATTTGCACTAGGGGATGGAAATTGCTGAGGAAAGGGGAACCCTATGCTATAAACTAATCAGGGATGATTATCATGGTCAAAAATATCAGATCCACCATCAAATTCACCTATGAAGATTATAAAAACGCTCCAAACGACAAAAGATATGAGCTCTTAGAGGGGGAATTAATTGTGGTCCCGTCACCGAAAACCTATCATCAAAGGATTTCAGGTAATTTGAGCTTTAAATTAAGAGATTTTGTCCTTCAAAAGGAGCTGGGAGAAGTTTTCGATGCACCTTATGAGGTGGTTTTGTCCGAAGAAACGGTCGTCCAGCCGGATATCTTATTTGTCTCCAAGGAACGCTCCCATATCATAACCGAAGAAAATATCCAAGGTGCTCCTGATCTGGTGATTGAAATACTTTCTGAGGCTACTCGGGATCGGGACCGGACCTGGAAACGGTCACTTTATGCTAAATATGGAGTAGGTGAATACTGGCTGGTAGATCCAGATAACAAGACCATCGAGGTCCTAGAACTAGGTAAAAAAGGCTACCAGCAGTTTGAGGTTTTCCAAAGAGACCACATCTTAGAATCTCCCCTTCTAGCCAGCTTGAGGATCAACTTAGCAGAAGTACTTTAATCTGTGGCCCTTCTTGAAAAATTCGTAACCTATTCGGACTAACCCGACTTGAAAGGATCACTACACCGAAGATCAACCTGATTCTGATACCCATATCCTCCCGAACATATAAGCGCACATTCCCTCTTCCATCTGGTACTACCTTGGCTCCAAGAGATGGAACAAATGAGAGAAATCCTCTTACCTACATCGCCTACAGTGCACTCTCCGCTATGGGTTAACTCCAACAGGCCGGTGCATTTATTCACCGCATTTTCGGGTATTTTAATGTTTTTATAAGATCTCCAATTTTTATAGCAGCCTTTCATACAAAAGTCCTTTTCTATTATTACTTCAAATTCAGTGGATATGACCAAGTAACTATCAACTTCCCTGGCAAAACATTCTGAGCTGGGTTTTTCTATTTCTACAACTGTATTTAGAGCTTTCTGAGTGCCTAGAGTTTTCGGATCTTCATTCTCACCTACTTCCAAGTAGGCTGTGTACCAAATAATCCTTTTCCCCTCGGTATCCGTAGTTGTTGATTCGATGATCGATTCAGTAAATGGCTTGGATATCGATTCGGCAACTGGCTCGGATATGGTAACTTTGGCGTTGGGGATGGGGATGGGGTTTCTTAATCCTAGAAAGTAGTTTTTAATTTTACAAGTTGGTTGTTTGAAAGAAGCTGGAGCATTATAGAAGAGAAAAACATATTGCCCAACTAACGGTTAATCAGTCCGGCGATCTAGGATTTGATTTCTTAAAACGCTTTCTTGTCCTTTTATTAAGCTGTACTTCCCAGGTCAAACTAGGTCCTTAAAGACCTCTTCAGTGGATAAAGTCTCCCCCCTCCTGTACTGCTGATCTGTCTCTTCAGCAATATCTTCCAGGGTGAGCTTTTTAAGGATCAGAGATTCTCCTTTTTTGATAATCAGGAGACTATCCCCTTTATTTAAATGAAGTTCTTCACGCAAAGGCTTGGGGATTACTACCTGGCCTCTACTAGATACAGTTGTGGTCGCAAGCTGAGCCATTGAAATCAACTTTTATCTTATTTATAAGATAGCATACCTTAAGTAAGTTTTCATTACCCCCAATTAATATACGAGAAGTAAAGTTTTTAGCTCTAGGCGCTGGTTATCCAGCCGTCCCGGTCGAGCTATTTTTCCTTTTTTGATACCTCTTCCCCGCCGGTGGTCACTATATGGGTGTTGGTGCTGACCACCCCTTTCATTTTGCCGATTTCCTGAGTCACTATTTCATCCAGTTTGTTGACCGAGAATGTGGATAGAAGCTCGGTTACCTCCAAATAAGCAATAATATCGTAATCTCCAAATACCGCATCCGCTCTTTTAACATGCTCCTTTTTCAGTACACTTTTCAATACATCCTCTACGGTACCCCCTCGGCATTTGATTAATACATATGCTTGTACAGCCATCATAACCTCCTTGTAATTATTTTTTAACTAGTCTGGTTGCTTCTTTAGTTGTCCACGTCCTCTCGGACCAATCTCTATCCTCAAGGGATTCAAAAAAGGCCTTTACTTCTTCAAAGTAACTTCCGTAAATGTGAAGGGAATCTGCAATGTGGCAATACTTACCAACCGCAAGGTCTAGTTTGCTTGCTACCAATTTTTGAACTTCATAAAAGGCAATCATATTGGAAAAGGTGGCTTTGTAAAGATCATTACTTCGCATATGTATGTTCATGTTAAGTCGGTTTCTAACTACTCTAAACCACATGCGTTGAAGACAAGGAGGGTGCTTGGCACCTGGATCCCTATCTGGGTCCCATAAGATGGCTTGGGCCCTTCTGGAATAAGAAGATCGCTTTAAATCATTTATTATATAATCCAATTGATCAACACCCTCATAACTGGTAAGGCGCTGATGATAGGTGTAATCCAACTTATCTGCTAGATGATCTCGGGTCCCCTTGACCACTTCATCAATATAATCAAAGAGGGTGTCGAGGCCCATGGGGAGACAGCGGTGAAATTTTGGTTCCTTATCTGGGTGGGTGACTACCAACATGGCAGTTAGATCCAAACTTTTAGGATCACCGAGTTTATCATAATCGGTCTTTATATCATATCCCCTTTCCCATACTGCAACCATCGCCTTCTCCCAAACTTCAGGAAAAGTATCTGCCTGAATTAGCTCATACATAATTTTCAGTTCCTCCAGCACTTCTTTACATGAATCGGGTACTGCTTGAAACAAATACCGGGTTTCATTAAAAGTAAGTGCTGGATACTACTTTATTTAATGTTGATTTGATTTCCAAGTCCACCAGCTACTTTACATGTAACACAGTATTGCTTGAACTAATACTCAGGACCTCCAAAGTAGTCTGCTTGCTTTTAATTTCTTTACATCATACCCCTATTGAAATCAAGGGTTTATTATCACTAGAGTATATAAACGAAATAGGCTGTCCAATCCCAAAACTCTTTGAAATTTAAACCTGAAGGTAACTATATGCTCAAAAAGGTGTATATCAAAAATTTCGCTTTATTTGACGAAATTGAGGTTGAATTTACCGACCACCTAAATATCATAACCGGCGAAACCGGAGCTGGAAAATCGCTGCTAATAGAGGCCTTAAAAGCAATTTTGGGGGAGAAGATTGATCCGGAATCGCTTCGGAATAAAGATAGCAAAGCCATAGTGGAGGGCATATTTAGTGCCCCCTCCTCCAACCAGCTAAAAGATTTAGTGGACCGAGAGAATGTAAACCTAGCTCAACCGGAGATAATCCTACGACGTGAATTACATCCTAGCGGACACAGCCGCTCATTTCTAAATGACTCTCCGGTGACTATGGATATCCTCTCTCAAGTAGGGGATGCATTGGTGGAGCTGCACGGTCAACATGAACATCAGTCACTTTTGAAGACCGAAAATCACCTACATTTTTTGGATAGCTTCGGGGGACTTGATCAATTGCTCAATCAAACCAAGGAAAAATACGAAAAAGTCAAATCGCTAAGCTATAAGTTAAAACGCTTAAGGGAAGAGGAAAGAGAGCTGAAGAAAAGGAGAGATTATCTGAAATTCCAACTACAAGAAATTACCAGAGTGAATCCTCAACCTGAGGAAGACCAAAAACTAAAGCACAGAAGGGAAATTTTACAAAATAGCGAAGAACTTTCCCAAGTTACCCAATTTGCTAACCATAGCCTGTATGAGGAGGAAAATTCGGTATATTCTACTTTAAGTGAAATCATCAATAAATTGGGTCAAATTGCAGCCACCGATGAGACGTTCGGCCGCATAAGGGAGGAATGTTCCCACATTCAAATCAAGATAGAGGAAATAGCCAGGGAGCTGCGTTCATACCATCAGAATATAGAATTTAGCTCCCAAGAGCTGGATGAGATCAACCAACGTCTGGCGGTTATCAACCGGCTCAAAGAAAAACACGGCAAAAGCTTAACAGAAGTGTTGGAGTATAAGAAGCAGATTGAGGCAAAGCTAGAGGAGATGGATTCCTTGAGTAACAAGATAGTGGATTTAGAAGGAAAACTAGCCGAGGCAAAGAAGAAATTTGCCAACCAGGCCATCAAGCTATCCAGAAAACGACAAAAGGCGGCCAAAAAATTGGAAAGGCAAGTGGTAGAAGTGTTGAGTGAATTGGGAATGGAGAAAGCCCGATTTGAGGTACGGATGAGGCGGGAAAAATCTGAAGAAGGTCTGGTGGAGATAGACGGGGACAAATTTAAGGGGGACCAAACAGGGATTGATAAGGTTGAGTTCTACCTTTCTGCCAATCCTGGAGAAGAGCCCAAGCCACTTATAAAAGTTGCCTCCGGTGGGGAGATCTCCCGTATTATGCTGGCCTTAAAGTCAATATTAGCCGGTAGGGATCAAATTCCCACTCTATTTTTTGATGAAATAGACCGAGGGGTTTCCGGACCGGTGGCCCATGCAGTGGGAGAAAGGCTGGCCAACCTGGCCCAGTCCCACCAAACTATTTGCATCACCCACCTACCCCAAATCGCCTGTCAGGGGGATTACCATTTATTAGTGGTAAAGAAGGCCACCGATCAAAAAACTCAAGTTTCCGTACGCCCACTGGATGGTGCCGGGCGGGTGGCGGAGATCGCCAAGCTAATTGGAGGAGAGACAATTACCGAGACCAATCGGAAAAGCGCACAGGAACTGCTTAGAAGATCTGTAAGCCGGTGATTGTAGTTTGCTCGAAGCAAACTCAATCACTCTTTAACTATAATTTGTTGTTACCAAAAGGGTTATCTTACGTCTTTTCCAAAAACGTTTAAAACAAGGAGGATCAATATGGGGGACAGGATTTCTAAAATTGAGTTAGACCATCGTAAGGACAAAGTGGCTAAAATTCTAGGCAAAAGAGAGATAGATCTACTTTGCCTTTTTAGTCCCACTCAAATCTTTTATCTTACCGGACTTTACCTGATTCAAACCGAACGCCCCATGGCCCTCATTTTTGATGGCCGGGAAACGTCCATTTTCGTGCCCCTACTTGAACGGGAACACGCAGAAGAACTGGGAGGAGCCGATAAGATACTGACCTATAGTGAATATCCGGGTACCGAACATCCCATGAAGATATTGGCCGAAAAGATAGAGGATCGAAGACCGGCCAAAGTAGGAGTAGACAGCGACGGTTACGGGGGCGGTTACGGATATGAGGGACCATCGCTTTCCGAGCTTATATCAGCGGAAGTTGAAAAAATGCCCCAAGTTATCCGGGACATGATGATGATAAAAAGCAAACAGGAGATTGATTTAATAAGAGAGAGCGTGCGCTGGGGAAACCTGGCTCACCAGCTTCTACAAGACTATACTTATCCGGGGCTTTTAGAAAACGAGATTTCCGTTCAAGCATCGCTGGATGCTTCCCAAGCAATGATAAAAACTCTGGGTCCGGATTATGTACCCGTTAAGGGTTCGGATCTTCCGGCCGGGGCCGGTTTTCGGGGGCAAATTGGTAAAAAAAGTGCCCTACCCCACACCTTGACTACCAACCAACTTATCCAAGAAGGTGATGTACTGGTGACCGGGGCATCATCCGAGGTGGGCGGATATACAAGCGAACTAGAGCGCACTATGATCGTCGGCGATCCCACTGACCGGCAGATCAGATATTTCCAATTGATGGTTAAAGCTCAAAATACTGCCTTTCAGACTATAAAACCGGGAAAGAAATTCTCCGATGTAGAAAAAGTCATGCTCGATTTCTATCGGGAAAATGACCTTCAAGACTATTGGCGCCATCATACCGGCCACAGCATCGGAGTGAGCGGCCATGAGGCCCCTTATTTTGATCGTGGGGACCACAGAGAGATTCGACCGGGGATGGTAGTAACCATGGAGCCGGGTATTTACATCCCCGATTTTGCCGGCTTCAGACATTCAGATACCGTACTGGTTACCGAAGAAGGAATTGAAATACTGACCTATTACCCCCGGAATTTGGAAAGCTTGATCATTTGAAAAATTTCTCTCCCTCTATTAAAGTACCGAAGAATGGAATAGGTTATTTGCCTCAATATGAAAATTCTCTGGCTTGATTAATAAAACTTAAGGGCAAAATTGATTGTTTTACAGCCATCTATACAGTATAATAATCTCCAAGCTGATTTTCAGATAAAAATGCCAAATCTGTTCTCTAAATTAAGTTGAAACCAGAGAAAGTAGTGGAAGAACAATCATGCCAATAAGCATAAACGTCAAAGACCTAAAAAAATATTATGGTTCGGTAAAAGCAGTTGACGGAATTAGCTTTCAAGTTAAAGCCGGACAGATATTTGGGATGCTCGGTCCCAACGGAGCAGGCAAAACAACTACCATCGAAACTTTGATAGGGCTGCTTGACCGAAACGGCGGCCAGATAAACATTTCGGGACTGGATCCAGATAGTGATCCGGATGAGCTGAAAAAAAGAATTGGGGTTCAGCTTCAAAATCCGGCCATGTTTCCCCACCTTACAGTCCGGGAAACTCTCCAGCTTTTTGCCAGCTTCTATCCCCATCCTTTAACCATAGAAGATACCCTAAATAAAGTGGGTCTTGAGAGTAATGGAACCAAGAGAATTGAAAATTTATCCGGTGGTCAAAAACACCGCCTGGCCGTGGCTCTGGCTCTGATTTCCAACGGTGAAATTATATTTTTGGATGAGCCGACCACCGGGCTTGATCCTCAAGCTCGCCGGAGACTCTGAGAGGTAATTTCAAACCTAAAAGGTGAAGGGGTAACCGTCTTTTTAACTACCCACTATATGGACGAGGCAGAGGAACTTTGCGACTACCTAGTAATCATCGATCAGGGCAAGATCATCGCCGAGGGCTCACCGGGTAAGTTAATTGACCAATATTTTAAAGAAAGAGCGGTAGAGTTTACCGATCCCGGATTTACCAAACCGGAAAGGGAAGAGCTTCGGGATTTGGTAGGAACTAGAATGAGCTATGATGAAGAACAAGATCGCATCATCGTGTATACGGAAACCATTCCCAGAACTTGCTCCGGGCTTATGGATTATGCCGAAGAAGTAAACAAACCACTGGAGGATATAGTGGTAAGAGGTGCCACTTTGGAGGATGTGTTTTTAAAACTTACCGGAAGGGGGATTAGGGAATGAGAAGTAGACTTCGCATCTTCACTGAGTTGTTTTTGGCAAACGCCAAGGAATTTTACCGGGATAGCTCTGCTCTTTTTTGGACCCTGGCCTTTCCCATTATATTTACCTTTATCTTTGGGATAGTCTTTTCCGGGGGCGGTGAGTCTAGCTATACCATTGGGGTGGTCACCGACCCCGCCAACCCGATGACCGAACCGGTGGTGGAAGGTATAAGATCGATACCCATTTTCAGGGTCAACACCGGCACCGAAGAAGGTGAAATGAAGGCCCTGCAGCAAGGAAACAGAACTTTGGTGGTGGTCATGCCTGAGGTCAATCCGGAAGACCTCCAAACCGGAAAAACACTGGACATCGAAATCTACTATAATGGTACCCAGCAAAACACTAGCCGGGCGCTGATTTCGGCCATACAGCAAGTATTTGCAGAAGCAGAGCGTAAGATCACCGGAAGACCGCAAGTCTTTAAGGTCACCGCACAGCCGATCCAAACCAGAGAACTAACTAACTTCGACTATCTACTGCCCGGAATATTGGCCATGGCCTTAATGCAGCTTGGTTTATTTGGGGTCTTCGATTTTATGAATTTAAGAGATAAAGGGGTAATCAGAGGCCTGGCTGTAACCCCCCTGCCCCGGTCCACAATCTTTCAAAGTGAAGTATTATTGAGACTGCTGGTAGCATTAGTACAGACTATCTTAATTGTAGTGGTCGGCCAGATTGTCTTTAACGTTCAGATAATCGGCAATCCGCTGTTTGTAGTGGGGCTGGTTATCTTTGGAGCTTTGACCTTCGTAAGCTTCGGTTATATGCTGGCCTCCTTCTCCAAGTCATTTGAAGCCGGCCGTAATATTATTCAACTGGTTCAGTTTCCCATGATGTTTTTGTCCGGTATATTCTTCCCGGTAGAGATTATGCCCGACTATATCCGACCGGTGGTGAAGGCCATCCCTCTTACCTATCTAGGCGATGCATTAAGGCAAGTGATGGTGGGGGCCCCGCCCGATCACTCCATGACTATAAACCTAGCTGTTTTAGGAGGGTGGTTGGTAGTATCCTCGATATTGGCCGTTAAATTCTGGCGGTGGGAGTAAACTCAAAAAAAATTCAACTACCAGGGGGATTAGAATGCGCAAAATATTGGAATCGGTCCCTAACTTCAGTGAAGGGCGGGATCAGGAAAAAATAGAGCAGATAGTTGGACCATTTCGAGCCACTGAAGGTGTAAAGCTACTAGATTATTCGGCAGACCAAGACCACAATCGGTTGGTGGTGACGTTGGTTGGCGACCCTTCTGGATTAAAGTCTTCTCTACTTCAGACGATGGGAATTGCGGTGGATTTAATTGATATGAGAAAGCATAAGGGTGAACATCCTCGTATGGGGGCGATAGATGTAGTGCCATTTACCCCCATTAAGAACGTCGAAATGAAGGAAGCGGTAGAATTATCCCATGAACTAGCCGCTGAAGCAGCTAAGCGCTACGAGTTGCCAATCTACATGTACGAAAATTCCGCTACCGAGCCTAAGCGGAAAAACCTAGAGACAATCCGCAAAGGTGAATACGAAGGTTTTGCCGAGAAAATCACCAACGAGGAGTGGAAACCGGATTACGGACCGGCAAAATTACACCCCACCGCCGGAGCTACCGTGATCGGTGCCCGAAAATCCCTGATTGCCTTCAATGTTAATTTGGGGACCAAAGATATAGAAGTAGCTAACTTTATTGCTCGGAAAGTAAGACATTCTAGCGGTGGCTTAAGGTATTGCAAAGCGATAGGGGTCGACTTGAAAGAAAAAGGTCTAGTCCAAGTCTCAATGAATATGACTGACTTTTCCAAAACCTCATTATACCAAGCATATGAGATGATAAAGTTTGAAGCAAAACGCTTCGGGGTAGATATTGTGGAAAGTGAACTAATCGGCCTACTACCTGCTGCTGCCCTATTTAATGTAGCGGAATATTACCTACAAATTGAGGATTTCTCCCCCCATCAAGTAATAGAGACCCGCTTGCTCGAGGATTTATAATGCACAAGCTATTTGTCAAAAACGTAGGAGAGTTGGTGACCTGTGCCAGTAAAGACGGGTTGGGAATCCTGCAAAACGGGGCGGTTACCATAGAAGGTGGCCAAATAACCGCGGTGGGCAAAACGGATGAACTTACTCCAGAAGGGACGGGGTGGAAAGTAATTGATGCAGAAGGAAAACCTGTCTTACCCGGTTTTATTGATGCCCATACACATTTTCCCTTTGGCGGTTACCGGGCTGACGAATTTAAGTGGCGGCTCCAAGGGATCACTTATGAAGAAATCATGGAAAAAGGTGGAGGAATTGTCAATACAGTCAAAGCCACTCGGGAGATTAACTTCTCCGAACTAAAGCGGCTTAGTGCTCAGCGGTTAGATTCCATGATGACCTACGGGGTCACTACTGTCGAGGGTAAGTCAGGTTACGGCCTAAACTTGGAGACCGAGTTAAAACAGCTAAGGGTGATGAAAGAGCTACAAGAAGAGCATCCCTTGGATATAGCCATTACTTTTCTCGGTGCTCATGCTACCCCGCCCGAATATAAAAACGACCCCGATGGCTACATCGACTACTTGATCAATGATATGTTACCCCAAGTAGCAGAAACGGGGATGCCCGAGTTCTGTGACGTCTTCTGTGACAAAGGAGCTTTTAATATTAATCAGTCTCGAAGGGTCCTACACCAGGCCCAGAAGCTTGGTCTTTCATCGAAAATCCACGCTGACGAAATTGCCTCGATTGGAGGAGCAGAATTGGCGGCGGATGTCGGTGCCATCTCCGCAGATCACTTGTTAAAAATATCCGATGAAGGAATCAAAAGAATGAAGGAAGAAGGTGTGGTGGGGGTATTGCTGCCTATTACCGCATTTAGTTTGAAAAAAGAATACGCCCCGGCGCGTAAATTAATAGATGCCGGGGTTCCAGTTGCTCTGGCCACCGATTTCAACCCGGGTAGTTGCTATTCGGAGTCTATTCCCCTTCTTATCGCTTTATCTACCTTGTATATGAACATGACTATAGAGGAGACAATTTTGGGGTTGACCAAAAACGCGGCGGCTGCAATTGATCGAGAGGACCAGATAGGGAGCATCGAAAAAGGCAAACAGGGTGATTTAGTAATCTTGGATGCCCCTTCCTACACCCATCTTGCCTATCATATCAGCATAAATAGTGTGGATAAGGTCATCAAAAAAGGGAAATTGCTGATCGAATAACCTCGGCAAACACTACACAAGTTAAAATGATAAAAGGCAGTCTCTAGGGCCGACCTGAACTTTGTCATCACCAGATAAATTGCATATAATTAAGTCCTACAAAATGAGCCCAAAGGCAAAGAAATTGAAAATGAAAATCAGAAATAACTAACCGAATTATTGCGATTTGTACCCGGCCTATGATTAATTTAGGTTAAAAGAAATGTTTTTAATCTTACGCGAAAAGGGAGGTGATATATGAGATTTATTAGAGATTTTGACTTCTTCAAATCACTTCATACCAATAAAGGAGGTTAAAAATGAAGCGGTTTAAAATAATTGCGATTAGCTTGATGCTAATTACAGTTTTGACTATAAGCGGAAGCATTGCTGCCGGTGGGGCTCAAGAACTTCCTGACACGTTAATACACGGCTTCGATGCGAACTACCCACCATATACATGGATAAACAAAGAGGGGGAAGCAGTAGGATTCGACGTAGAAGTGGTAGATTGGATAGCTGAAAACCAAGGCTTCAAGGTAGTACACAAACCGGTTGCCTGGGATGGGATAATACTAGCACTAACCTCAGGGGAAATCGATTTCATCGCCTCTGGAATGACCCACAACCCAGAAAGAGCTAGAAAAGTGAGATTCACAATCCCCTACGACTCATATGTCCACGAAATAGTCATACCCCAAGATTCTGATCTAACCGTAGAAGATCTCAAAGGTGGAGAGAAACAGAAGGTCGCCTGTCAGTTAGGAGCTACCTCAGATAAATGGGTTGGAAACCTAATAGAGTGGGGATGGAATATTGAAAAACTCGCACTCGGATCTTACACGGCCGCCGCAGAAGCAGTCAACCAAGGAAGAGCAGTTGCCTTTGTTTCGGACAGCGCGTGGACCGGACCAAACCTAAAGAAAGAACAATTCTCAAATTTAAAAGTTCTCGCCCCAGTAGGACCAACTTCCTACTACGCATACGCAGTAAGACAAGACGATCAAGCTATCCTCAACGCCCTAAACGATGGATTACAAAGTATTATTGGAACCGAGAAATGGCGTGAACTAAGAGAAAAATATGATATGTCACTATAATAATCGTAACTGATTTAAGACAGCGGGGGAATTTCATGTTTAATCACCATGAAATTCCCCTCTCAACCTTTAAGTTGACGTGACCTAAACTTACAACTAATAAATTTTAGAAATGGGTTCCGACATACAATCTGTCATAGACTATATACCCTACATAATAGGAGGCTTGAAGTACACATTAGCCTTGGTTGCCGGCGGTGTAGGACTAGGTTTTCTTATTGGATTACCAGTAGCCACAGGAAGATTTTACGGTAGTAAATGGGTTGATAAAATACTTTCCATTTATGTATGGATTTTCAGAGGAATACCTCTTGTTGTACAGTTATTCCTACTCTACTATGGAGTTTTTAGACCATTTTTTGGACTAGGACCGTTCCTATCGAGCATAGTGATTTTAGGATTAAGAAGTGGATCATATCAATCCCAAATTTTCCGCGGAGCTCTGCAATCAGTAGGTGGAGAACAAATGATGGCCGCCAGATCTCAGGGAATGTCCAAGAGAGCTGCAATACTAAACATCATTTATCCGCAAGTTTTAAGGATGTCTCTACCAGGATGGGCTAATGAATATGCTATTTTATTAAAAGATTCCGCTATTACCTTTACCCTTGGAGTTACAGAGGTATTAACAAGAGCAAATTACGCTACTATACCTACTGGATTGGTCTTATTACCGTATTTATTCGTAGGAGTTTTATTCATATTCTTAACTTATGGAGGTACTGGATTTATCAATCTCGTTTATGAGAGATTCAAAATACCGGGATTAATAGAGAAAGCATAATATGAATAGTACACCAAATAAAGGAGGTTATGTGTTTGGTATTCTTTTGGAATACATTACTTCCTGAACTAAATAGAGGATTCATAGTAACTCTAAAAATATTAGCGTTAGCAATTCCAATTAGTGCGATTATTGCTGTCCTGGTGGCTTCAGCAAGAGTTTACGGTGGAAAAGTCATCTCATTCATAGCAACAAGTTATGTAGTAATCTTCAGAGGACTCCCACTTATAGTAACCCTGCTCATCATATATTTTGGTCTAACCAAATTTGCAATTTATTTGTCTTCTTTTTGGGCTGCAGTTACCGGATTCATAATTTGTAGTAGCGCTTATCAATCAGAGTATATCAGAGGGGCTATGCGTTCAATAGAAAAAGGACAATCCCAGGCTGCGCGTTCTCAAGGCATGACCAAGCTTAAAGAACTACGTTATATAGTCCTACCCCAAGCGTATAGAAGGGCCCTTCCCGGTGTATCCAATGAAATCATTTACTTAATCAAGTATTCTTCGTTAGGTTTCGTGATCGGAGTCCCGGAGATATTTGGAATATCCAAAAGTCTTAACTCCCAGTATCTCGCTCCGCTCCTGATATTTGGAACTGCAGGTTTATATTACTTAGCAGCCACTACTTTGGCGGACAGATTTTTCGTCTGGTGGGAATCCAAATTAGAAGTTCCAGGATTGGAGATATCAGGTAGATAAGAGGTTTTATCTCCAATTTAAATAAAGATAAAATTATCGTTTGGTGATAATACTAAAATGCTTACTAAAGAGGCTGTATTAGAAGTTAAATGCATTAAAAAGTCTTATGGAAATGAAAAAGTGTTGGATGGAGTGTCTTTTTTCTTAAATAGGGGAGAAACTAAGGTTATAGTTGGCCCCAGTGGTACTGGTAAGAGTACCCTTCTTAGGTGTATTAATTACCTTACTGAACCGGATGGAGGGGAAGTGTACTTGGAGGTTAAAAAAATAGGGGAGGATATAAGTAAAAATGAGGCCAGGACCCGTATAGGATTTGTCTTCCAACATTTTAATCTTTATAAGCATCTAACGGCTTTAAAAAATGTTACCATAGCTTTGGAGAAGGTTGAAGGCATGGACAAAAAAAGTGCAAAAGCAAAGGGGCTTTGGGAATTGGAAAGAGTTGGACTAGTAGATCAAGCAAATAAATACCCGGGGGAATTATCAGGAGGACAACAACAGAGAGTGGGTATTGCGAGAGCTCTATCAATGTCGCCAGTGCTAGTACTGTTCGATGAACCAACTTCGGCATTGGACCCAGAGTTGATAGGAGAAGTATTGGAAGTAATGAAAGATTTAGCAAAGGAACATCTGACCATGCTAGTGGTTACTCACGAGATGGGGTTCGCTCAATCTGTGGCCAGTGAAATGTTTTTCATGGAAAATGGAAAGATCGTGGAATCTGGACCTCCCCCAGAATTAATGTACAATCCGAGAGAAAAACGTACAAAAGAATTCTTAAGTCATATTTCTAAACTATATGGGGGTCATGGATGATGATGGGGAGAGCAATGTGAGTTACAAATTAATAGTTTCCGTTAAACGATTGGAAAGAGCCTACACCAGATGCAATGAATAAAATTTCTGAAGTTGCAAGAGAACTGCCTGTCTCAGGGATTAGGGAAATATTTAATTTGGCTAGCCAAATCGATTCGGTTATCGACCTAGGTATTGGTGAACCGGATTTTAAGACTCCAGATTATATAATTCATGGGACACTAAAGGCAGTTAAAGAGGGACAAACTCACTATACCGCGACTCGGGGAACAAAAAACTTGCGATCGGAGATTGCTAGAAAAATTCGTATACAAAATGGCCTAGATGTAAATCCTGAATCTGAGATAATAGTTACCACAGGTGCTATGGGAGCTCTACATCTAAGTTTAACTGCAGTTTGTGATCCGGGTAACGAGGTAATACTACCTGATCCTGCTTGGCCCAATTATATCGGGCAGATCATGATGGCTCAAGCTAACTTGATAAGGTTACCTTTAAGTGTAGAAGATGGGTTCAAAGTTAATCTCGATAAATTAGAAAAAAAGATAACTGATAAAACAAAGGTATTGATCCTCAATTCCCCTTCAAATCCAACCGGAGCGTTGCTGGAAAGAGAAAGGCTTAAAAAAATCGCTGCCATAGCTAAAGATAAGGATATAATCGTACTTTCTGACGAAGCCTATGAATCGTTGATCTATGATGCAAAAAGACACTTCAGCATAGCTTCCATCGATGGGATGTTTGACAGGACTGTTTCAATATATACCTTCTCCAAGACCTATGCTATGACTGGCTGGCGAGTAGGATATGCTGCAGGGCCTGCCGAAGTTATATCTAGCATGGAGAAACTTCAGCAGCATACTGTTACCTGTCCTTCCTCGGTCTCTCAAGCCGCTGCTTTAGCGGCTCTAACCGGCCCGGATGAGCCCAAGAAAGAAATGCAGAAAGAATTTGATAACCGCCGAACTTTCACTGTGGAAAGAGTAAACAAAATTAAAGGCCTCTCATGCATTCCTCCAGAGGGGGCATTCTACTGTTTTGTTAACGTAAAGCAACTGGGAGATACTTCTCGAAATATTGCTATGAGATTTCTTAAGGAGGGCCACGTAGCTACTATCCCTGGCTCCAGTTTTGGCCCCCAAGGAGAGGGATATCTTAGGATCTCATTTGCCAATTCAAAGGAAAACATCTCTGAAGGATTAAACCGAATCGAGAAAGTGATCAAAAAATTCTATATCTAGATTTGCGGATATGAGTGAAGCTATAGATTTAACCTTCTTTTTTCTTCTTTACTCACTTCCAAAGAGCCTAGTAAAAGAGAGATTTAGCTGGGTAGCAAACCACATTATTGAGCTTTTTGGATCTTGTGGAACGCAAGTTATAGCCAAGGAAGTAGAGGAAGGCGCAAGGTTCCATGGCTTTTATTTGGGCATCCCATATAAGGGTGGAACCCTAAAGGATTCCGCTACTAGGAAACAATAGATGTTATTGAGAATTCCAGTGCTAATTAAACATACAAGCATAACAAAACTGCCTACTCTTCTACGCTTCTACGAAGCTCTCTGCTTCGCAAGCTACGCAGTAGCGTAGAAGAGGTCGAAGAAGCGAAGTACGAGAATATAACATCCATGATCGATCTTTTGTTTCTTTAGTGATCGAAAAGCTCATTAGGAGGTAGAGATGGCATACAAGGTTGTCATAGTAGATCATCCGTGGGAAGAATCTTTAGATGTTGAATGCCAAATTTTCAAAGATCAAGATGTGAACCTAATAGGCAATCAAAGTAAGCCGGGGCAACCGCCTAGTGAAGATGAAATTATCGATATGGCCTATGATGCTGATGCTATTATCCACTTTGATGCGAACATTACTAGCAAAGTTATTGAAAAACTAAAAAAATGCAAAGTTATAGTTCGACAAGCTGTTGGCTATGACAATATCGATCTAAAAACAGCACGAGAAAAGCGTATTTATGTTGCTAACTGTCCTGAGTATTGCACAAGTGAGGTTGCTACTCATGCTGTCTCCCTGTTATTGGCATCATGGCGTCGGTTAAAGGCTCAAGATATTGCGGTACACCAAAACAGATGGGAGTTGCCAACTGAGCTTTTTCATCGCCTACCTGGTTCCACCTTAGGCCTTTTAGCCTTCGGAAGGATTGCTAGAGCTGTAGCTAAGAAAATGAGCGGATTTGAGATGGATATCATAACCTATGACCCAATTGTAACTCAAGAAATCGCAGATAAATATGGAGCTACAATGGTCTCCTTAGAAGAATTATTTAAACGTTCGGATATGATCTCCTGTCACGTCCCATTAAATCAGGATACAAAGGGGCTGGTGGGAGAAGATTTATGGACAAAGGCTAAAAAGGGAGTGATACTAGCAAATACATCACGAGCTGAAATCTTTACAGAGGATGCTCTTATGAAAGCTCTCCGAAATGAGATTATCGGGCAAGCAGGCTTCGATGTTTGGTACCGGGAACCCATCGAACAGGTAGAGGAAATCCTCCAGTTTGAGAATGTCATATTAACTCCTCATTCAGCGTTTTTTTCGGAGCAAGCCATCATCGAGCTGCGTGAAACTTGTGCTAAAGAGGTTTTACGAGTGTTTAGAGGAAAACCACCTAAATTTTGGGTGAATCCCTGGTAAATATGGTAGGAGGCGACGATGCGTTTAACTGATGAAGAGAAGGAAATCCTTGACGGGAAACGTGGTGAGGGGGTTGCTTTAGCTATGAAGGTTCAGGTAGGAATAGGAGAAGCTTTCGATGCAGAACGTATGGTGAACATTACAAGAGCTCACGTAGCGTTAAGCAATCAGGATGCCGATCTATGGTTTGTGGAAAAGTTACTTAAAGGCGGTGCAAAGTGCAAGGTCTCACCTACTGTAAACCCAGCTTATAATCTAGAATATTTTGAAAAAATAACCGATATATCGGCCGAAGATAAGGAGATCATAAACAGGACTCAAGATGCATATAAAGCTATAGGAGCTACCTTAACCTATGATTGCACACCCTATCTAGAGAAAAATATACCTCGTTTTGGAGAGATTACCGCATATTCGGAATCTAGTGCTACTCCTTATATCAACTCAGTTTACGGGGCTCGTACCAATAGAGAATCTGCCCAAAGTGCTCTTTGCGCTGCTGTTACAGGCAAAGCTCCTCTTTATGGTTTTTTGCTTGATGAGAACCGTAAAGGTGACCTATTGATCGAAGTGAAAGCGGATATCGAAGACGAATTCGACTACCAATTATTGGGTTACTGCCTACCGAAGAAGGCAGGTTCTACAGGAGTACCTGTATTTATCGGGCTTCCCGAAAACCCTTCCCCAGAGGCATTAATGAACCTTGGTGCACAACTAAATACCGCTGGAGCTGTTTCCCTTTATCATATTGTAGGTGTTACTCCTGAGGCCTCTACCCTTAAAGATGCCTTTCACGGAGAAGATCCTCAAGAAAAAATTACTATCACCAATGAGGATCTTGAAGAGACGCTGGATCAGATTTCTCTCCCCGGGGGAAAAATTGATTTTGCCCTTTTTGGATGCCCGCATTTTACCATAGACCAAGTGAGAGAAGTGGTTAGCTTATTAAACGGTCGTGAATTTGCTGTCGATTTCTGGATATGTACTTCATCGCTAACTAAAGAGCTTGCTAAGAGGATGGGCTATTTAGAAATTATCGAGAAAGCAGGAGGTCATATTGTTGATGATACCTGTATTGATCAACCCTGTTGGAATTTCTTATATGGCAAAAAAGGAATCACGGAGTCCCCGAAGTGTGCATACTATACGCGAAGAAGGGATATGGATTTTGTGATTAGGAGTTTACCTGAGTGTATCGAAGCTGCTGTAGAAGGGGAAGTAAAATGAATGATAAAGTTAGATTAAGCTGCCACAAGATCTCGGATGGAAAAGCTAGCGGCCAAGCTTTAATTTCGGAGGATCCGATATGCTTTTATCTCGTCGATCCTCAAACCGGCAATGTCATTGAGAGAAACCATTCCCTCAAAGGCAGTAGTGTGGCCGGTAAGGTTTTAATCTTTCCGTCCGGGAAGGGAAGTTCCGTGGTACAGGCAGATGGACTTTACCAACTGGCCATGAATAAGACCGCACCTAAAGCCATGATTATTAAAGAAGCTGATACGGTCTTAGTGGCAACTGCCATAATAATGGAAATACCTTTGGTAGATAAGGTTGAACAGGAGTTTTACGATATAGTTTCTGATGGAACTCAAATAGAAGTTGATGCTAATAAAGAAAAATTAGTCATAAATACAAAACCCTGATATTCACCCTTATCTTGTAAATGCCAAAAATTATAGCTAAACGAGGTGATCACAAGTGGAGGAGAAAACATATGAATCAAAGGCCGAGGAAGTAAAAGCTCCCCGCGGCAGGAAGATAACATGTAAATCCTGGCTTCAAGAGGCAGCTTTAAGAATGCTTATGAACAACCTGGACCCGGAGGTTGCTGGCGATCCAGCCAATTTAATCGTTTACGGGGGAACAGGTAAAGCAGCTCGCTCTTGGGAAGATTATCATCTAATCGTCAAGTCCTTAAAAAAATTGGAAAATGATGAGACCTTATGTGTCCAATCCGGCCGACCAGTAGGAATGTTTAAGACCCATCAACAGGCTCCTCGGGTGGTTATTGCCAACTCCTTGCTAGTACCGGACTGGGCCAACTGGGAAAAATTCAGAGAATTGGAACAAAAAGGTCTAATAATGTATGGCCAGATGACTGCCGGCTCTTGGATATATATAGGCACCCAAGGTATCTTGCAAGGAACTTACGAAACCCTAGCAGAAGCCGCCCGACAGCACTTCGACGGCACCTTGAAAGGCAAGCTGGTTTTAAGCGCCGGCCTGGGAGAGATGGGAGGAGCCCAGCCCATGGCCATCACCATGAATGAGGGGGTAGGAATTATCGTAGAAGTTAACCAGAAGAAGATCGAAAGGAGATTAGAGACCAATTATTTGGATACTTGGACAGATGATCTGGACCAAGCTTTACAAATAGCAGAAGAACATCAAGCCAAAGGGGAACCCATCTCCATCGGTCTTTTGGGAAATGCCGCCCATGTCTATCCTGAGTTAACAAAAAGAGGTGTTACCCCTGATGTAGTTACTGATCAGACGGCAGCCCATGACGAATTAAATGGCTACATACCTTATCAGGTCCCTTTCCAGGAAGCTTTAGAACTTCGCAAAGAAGATCCAGATAGATACATCGAGCTAAGCTACCAATCTATCTATGCACATGTAGAAGCCATGATAGAGTTTCAAAACAAAGGGTCAGTAGTCTTTGATTATGGGAATAACATCCGGGGGCAAGCGGAAATCGGTGGTTTAGAAAATGCATTTCAATTCCCCGGATTTGTTCCCGCCTTTATCCGTCCTATGTTTTGTGAAGGAAAGGGGCCTTTTAGGTGGGCAGCCCTTTCCGGTGATCCGGAAGATATTTATCGAACTGACAAAGCTATAAAAGAATTATTCCCCGAAGACGACTCTCTAAACCGGTGGATCGACAAAGCCCATGATCAGGTAGCCTTTCAAGGACTTCCAGCACGGCTCTGCTGGTTAGGTTACGGTGAAAGAGCCAAGGCCGGGCTTTACTTCAATCAACTAGTAAGGGATGGAGCCATAAAAGCTCCCCTAGTGATCGGGCGGGATCATCTGGATACCGGCTCAGTGGCTTCACCAAACCGAGAAACAGAAGGTATGAAAGACGGATCGGATGCAATCGCCGATTGGCCTATCTTAAATGCTTTACTAAATACCGCAGCCGGAGCTACCTGGGTTTCAGTCCATCACGGCGGTGGAGTAGGAATAGGGAAGTCCATCCATGCCGGAATGGTAGTGGTTGCCGATGGCAGCAAAGAAGCTGACCGGCGCTTAGAAAGGGTACTGACTACCGATCCTGGATTGGGGGTTGCTCGTCACGTGGATGCCGGATATGAAAAGGCCATCCAGGTAGCTAAAGAACGGGGAGTACACGTACCAGGACTGAAGCCCTAAACTATAGAATAAAAGCATATTAAACAGGCAGTTATTGGCAATACCTTAGAGAGGATACTTCGCGAATAATACAATGAACTGAAAGGCGGGTGAAAAGTTGAGCGATTACGATTCAGCACTGGCCCAAATGAGCATAGCCGAATTTTTGGAAAAGTTGGGATCTTCCGAGCCAACTCCGGGAGGTGGAAGTGCAGCTGCCCTGGTAGGTGCATTGTCTTCATCCCTGATATCGATGGTAGCAAATTTGACGACCGGTAAGGAAAACTATGAAGAGGTCGAGAAAAAGTTTACAAAGCTGGCTAAGGGAATGGATATGAAAACCAATGATTTTCTTAAACTAGCAGATGAGGATAAGAGGGCTTTTGACGAGGTAATGAAGGTATTGCAAACACCTAACAAAACAGATGAACAAAAGCAAAAGAAGTTGCAGGAAGCTTTAAAGGAAGCAACTGAACCGCCTCTGGCCACAGCCGAGCTAGCCCATGAAATTTTGGATTATAGTGAGTATTGTGTCAAAGAGGGAAACAAACATGCAATTACGGATGCTGGAGCTGCCGCTATTTTAGGCTATGCCGCCCTCTCCTCAGCACTGCTTAACGTGGATATTAATTTAACTTCCATTCAAGATAAAGATTTCGTAAAACGAAAAAGAGACCACCGAGATAAGCTGCAGAAATCAGGCCAGCAGAAGTTGAAGCGGGTTATCGATCAAATAAAAAAGAGGCTCCAGTAAATTGTCATCTGAAGGCTGACTGTAACCTGATAAATTTTATTTAATCCCCTACGTACTGAGAATAGAGGGCTTTGGCCTTATCCTGGTTCCCGGTGCCTTTAATAATAGCTCGGCCGTCTCTAAAGATGTTAAGCTCGTACTTACCGGTAACGAACTTGAGTAAATGCTCGCCCTGATCAACTTTGCCCAAATTTGCAAGACTCTCACCCAGAGCCTGTAGGTCTATCTGACCGGTTTTTAAGGGGTTGACCTGCACTGCCTCTCTTCCACAAAGAGAAGTTACAAATCCAGAGGCTTTTGCCTCCAGATATTCGTAATTACCTTCTCCGCAGCAGGGACACTCATCGTTTCTTTCCACTTCGGTGTTGGCAAAATCAAAAGACCAGATATCGAGATTTATCAATCCGGTAGAGATTTCTTTATCACCTATTAAGATTTTAAAGGCTTGAGTTACCTGAAAGGAGGAAATAGCTTGAGGTATGGTATTTAAAATGCCCGCCGTCTCACAGGTGGGTAGGGTTCCGGGAGCCGGCCTTTCAGGGAAGAGACAGCGCAGACAAGGCCCTTCCCCAGGCAAAATGTTCATGGTCATCCCGTAGGTGGCAACTACGGCAGCATATATCCAAGGAATGTTATGTTTAACACAGGCATCATTTATCAGATAGCGGGTAACTAAATTATCCGTACAGTCTAGGACCAGATCCCCGCCCTCTATTAGATCCTCAACATTGGTAGGGTTTACATCCTTTATTTCCGCATGGATTTTGATTTCCGAATTCACCCCACTTAATTTCTCTTTTAAAACCTGGGCCTTGGGGCGTCCGATATCACCTTCACCAAGAATGGCCAATCGATGGAGGTTATGAATCTCCACAAAATCTCGATCCACGGCCTTTATATTCCCCACCCCCGCTCGCACTAAGCTATCCAAAGTATGTGTTCCCAGCGCCCCACAGCCGATGACTATAACCGAGGAGCTGGCCAGCTTTTGCTGTCCCTTCTCACCTAACTGGGGAAGTATCGTCTGTCGGTTATACCTGTTCACGTGTGATCACAACTGATATGGTAACCTAAAGGCGGTTTTTGATCCAAAACTTCAGAAAAAGGGTTCCTAGTTCGGTCAATTCTTAAATTCCCCCTCCGTGGCTAAATTTGTTTTTCCCGGTCATCATAGACTCTATATCCGAACCGTCACCTTCAGGGTTGAGGTCGGTTCCTTGCAGGCATCTTTCCAAGTATGCGGCTTTCCCGCCCTTTCCTTTAGCGGTTCCGGGAACCCCTACTACCATAGAATCTTCAGGCACCGATTTTGTCACTACTGAACCAGCGCCGATAACCGCCCTATCCCCTACCTCGATTGGACCCAACAGGACCGCATTGGCTCCAATAACCACCCCATCCCCAACTGTAGGATGTCTTTTCTTCTTTTCCAATATATTTCCGCCTAGCACCCCCCCTTGATACATCAATACGTCATCTCCTATCCGGGCGGTCTCACCTATGACCACTCCGGAGCCGTGATCGATAAAAAAGCGTCGTCCGATCTGGGCACCGGGATGAATTTCTATTCCGGTGAGTAGGCGGTTAATATGAGATAGTATCCTGGCTAACAGTTTCAGACCGTTCTTCCAAAGAAGATGGGCGATTCTGTGGACCCAGATGGCATGAAGGCCCGGATAGCATAGGAGGACTTCCGGAAGGCTCTTAGCAGCCGGGTCCTTGGCAAAAACGGTTTGGATATCCTCTCTCATTCTTTTAAAAATCATAGCTTATCTTGCCTCCTAGGAGAATAAATCTGTGGATAAGTATCTCTCTCCGGTATCGGGTAAAATTACTACCACCATCTTCCCCCGATTTTCCTCCCTTTTGGCTACTCGAGCAGCAGCATAAGTGGCAGCCCCGGAGGATATACCAGTCAGTATACCCTCTTGTTTTGCCAACTTGCAGGCCATCTTCTTGGCTTGTTGATCGTCCACCTGGATCACTTCATCGATTATACCTCTATTTAGTACTTCCGGTATGAATCCAGCTCCTATCCCCTGGATCTTATGCGAACCCGGCTGGCCACCGGATAGTACCGCTGATTTAGAGGGCTCTACGGCAACAGCCCTAACCTGTGGTTTTTTCTCCTTTAAAAATTCACTAATCCCGGTTATGGTCCCTCCAGTGCCCACCCCGACTACTAAAATGTCAACTTGGCCATCGGTATCCTCCCAGATTTCCCTGGCTGTGGTCCTTCGGTGAATGCCCGGATTAGCCGGATTCTTAAACTGCTGCGGGATAAAGTACTTTGGATTTTCACCGGCCATCTGCTCCGCTTTCTCTACCGCCCCTTTCATCCCTTCTTCCCCCGGAGTGAGAATGAGATCAGCACCGAAAGCTTTTAGAAGAGACCTTCGCTCAATACTCATGGTATCTGGCATGATCAAGGCTAATTTATAACCTTTAGCTGCACATACAAAGGCCAAAGCTATGCCCGTATTACCGCTGGTAGGTTCCAGTATTATGGTATCCGCACTTATTTTGCCTTCCTCTTCGGCTGCCTGGATCATGCTTACCCCGATTCTGTCTTTAATGCTCCCACAAGGGTTAAAAGACTCTAACTTAGCTACCACCTCGGCCCCTGCTTTGGGGGTCAACTTGTTTAACTTAACTAAAGGACTGCCGATTAACTCAGTTATATTGTCAGCTATTTTGGACATTTACCATCACCCCTTGCTCATGTATTTGACTAAATCCGATACGGACTGACAAAATGGTTTGATAAGGGCAACGCCAGCTTTAAATGAAAAAACAGGATAAGTTTCTTCGGAGAAAGGAACTCTTTGATACTTAGATTCTGTTAAAAAGGAAAGAAAATGTTTAGCCGAGGTAAGAACCCCGACAAAGGCAAACACCACTGATAAGGATTAGATTATAAAACTTTACAAACACGCTCACTGACCATGATGATCATCTCCTTTTTAGCAAAAAAATAATACCAACCTATCCATGTTTTGTCAAGGATAAGTCCTAAACGCCTCTCCATCATTTTCTACTGGTCACCCTTTTTGGATTGGAAGTCCCGGATTGCTTTCTTCAGGGCTTGTGGTGCTACTATTGAATCAAGCTTTCTTTGAGGGATTTCACCTAACGCCTCGGCTACCACTTCCTTCCCTATCCCTAGCGCTTCCTGCACCGTTTTGCCTTTGGCCATCTGGGTAGTTACCGAACTGGAAGCTATGGCAAACGGACACCCTTGAGTCTTGTGCTTAATATCGACTATGCGCCCTTCCTTTACCCTGATCCAAACATAGGCCAGATCATCCGGACACTTGGGACCTCCACCCGCTTTACCTTTGCCATCCGGGTCTTCGATCACTCCTACATTCTTGGGGGTTCTAAAATGGGTAAGTACCTGCTCGCTGTACATAAAAACCCATCCTAGATTAATCTTATGGTGATTATATCTTTTAGAACTTTACAAAAGTAATCTATTTCTTCTTTGGTGTTATACAAATAAAAGCTGGCCCTGATCGTCCCTTCTGTTCCTAGCTTATCGATAAAAGGGTACGCACAGTGGCCTCCGGAACGAACCGCAATTCCCTGATCGTTTAAAAATTGGGCCACTAAATGACTATCCTGGAGCCTACCGTCTTTATAAACGTTAAATGATACCACCCCTATTACTTTATCTGGATCCTGCAGTCCATAAACCCGGACACTTTCCATCTCTTTTAACTTGCGCATAAAATACCTGGTCAATTCCTTCTCATGCTCTCTTAGGTTGGCCATTCCTATTTGATTTAGATAATCAACAGCCCCGGTTAATTTCCTATTTTCCAGTAAGTCAATAGCTCCTCCCAAAGCCACCCCGCCGCAGACATTAGGGGTTCCGGCTTCGAATTTACCCGGCAATTTGTCCCACTTACATTTTTTTAAAGTGACCTCCGAAATCATCCCCCCTCCATACATAAACGGCTCCATTTTTTCCAGTAGGTCACGCTTCCCATATAATACTCCAATTCCCATAGGAGCAAGCATCTTATGACCGGAGAAAGCCAGAAAATCACAATTTATATCCTTCACATCAATCCCAAAATGGGGGACTGACTGAGCCCCATCCACTAAGAACAAAGCACCTGCATCATGAGCTATTTTTCCGATTTGCTTAACCGGGTTAATAACCCCTACTACGTTTGATACCTGAGCCACACAGACTAACTTAGTCTTTTCAGTTATCTGTTCTTCAAACTGTTTGGAATCTAATGGCTCCTCCTGGTTTACATCCACGAACTTAAGCTTGATTTTCTCCCTTTCTTCAAGCGACTGCCAGGGAACCAGATTAGAATGATGCTCCATTACTGAAGTTACGATCTCATCCCCGGGGAATAATCCAAACTTCTCTTTGGTATTTAGCAAGCTATAGGCAACAAGGTTTATAGCCTCGGTAGTATTTTTGACCAAGATAATTTCTCCTGGATCGCCGGCCCCTATGAACCCCGCCACATTCTCATGTGCCTGCTCATACATCTGGGTAACGTCCTGGCCCAAACGGTGAGGCGATCGGGAAATATTAGCATTGTATCGATTGTAAAAAGCCCTAATAGTATCAATAACCTGCCTGGGTTTCTGGGAGGTAGCGGCGTTATCAAAATAAACAAGCTTCTTTCCATCTATTTTTCTAGCTAACATTGGAAAATCCCTTCTCTTCGCTTCTACAATCCTTTTAAGTCTTTCACTCACTGGACTTCATCCTTTCAATTTTTCTGTTTGCAGTTTAGCTAAATCTTTTAGATTTGAGAACTAAACCGGCGCCGACCAAAGATCTAGTTAAAAGCTTACCAAACCGGCTTCCTCCAAAGCTTCCAGCTCATTAGCGCTGTAGCGTACGGGATCTTTTCTGTAACCTCTATCTATTTCTCTTCTGTTAAAACCTAGTTGGGGGTCAATTATAAGTAGATTTTGACTGCTTTGATCTACCTGCAAGATTTCTTTGTTGATGCAGTAGTTCCTAAACCCTTCCCACCGCTTAATTGCCTGTTGGGGATCTTTCAACCTTTTATCTACCATAACCCCTCGATCGGTTAGTTTAGCTAAATCCCTCCATGCTTGACTACGCAACTTTTCCGCACTGACCTGAAAGCGATTTTCTCTTGCCGACTTTACCAGCTGGCGGCTACCCAACTGCCCCATAGTCACCGTAGTCAATCCCAAGATAGCCTTTCTTATCCGCTCGGTGCGAGCTTTTCGATCCAGGTTGGAAAGCCCCCTGATCTCAGACCCAATTCTTACAAATATGGTCGGCTTATTACTGGTCATGAAATCATAAGTTACATTAGTAGGGACCACGGTTATTCCGGATTCGGTGTCCTCAACTAATATATGTAGGCTATCCCGTAAGCTACCTAACGCACCGTCTTCTGAAAGCCGACCTTCGGGAGTTATGTAAAGTATCCCTTCCTCATCTAACAGCTTAACAAAGGTCCTTAGTTGCTTTTTTACCTCTTCTACTTTCTTCTGTTTTATCAGCTTTCGATACGGCTTCTTTATCTCTCGCAAGGTTAAGGTCTTACGTGGATACCCCTGCTGCTTGAAGTAATCAGCTATTGTAGGTTCTGATAAGGCTTTAGAAAAACTTTTGGTAAGGGATTTTGAAGTCCTTTTTTCAAGCACCTCTGCTAAGGGACAACTGCCATTTTCACTTTCAATTATTTTGAGGACTTCATACACCGGCAAGGAGTTAAACTCCAGCTTCCCTATGGGATAAGCGCCCAACTTCTTTAGTATAGAACCCACAGATACGGATTTAAGCGCATTTTTTAAAACCCTGGATTTATCGAGCCAATCCCCTAAAAAACCGGGCTGAAAGAGGTTTTCATCCCCCATAAAGGCAATTTGCTCACCGGGCCGCAAGTAACCATTCCTAAAATAGAAAACACTGGCCACCAATATCGAATCCAGGTCACGCTTGTGATTTGTTACAATCATCGAAGACGGGGACTCCGAATAGTTCTCTGTTCCTTCTATGGTGACCCTAAAAAAAGGTAACAGCCCCAGACGAAATATGATCCCAATTAAAGTATAAAAAAACTTATACATGATCGCCTACTCTTTCCGCTTCTGTGATTTTCCACCAGTGAAAAACCGACCTATTTTTGAAAGTCCATACCCTTACCTGTATAGTTATCCTATAGCTTTATACAAATTATACGGTTTTTAAATAACATTTGCTAACTTTCGATTTTTAAGGAATTTATACTATGACCACAGTCTGCGTATATGAAGACCCCACTATGTGGGGAGCACATGGAATAACCGCTTCCGTCAAACATCAAAAAAAGGCCCTCCGGGCGACAGGAGTATCGGTAAAAGAAAAACCCAGAGAGCCTTACGATGTCATACATTTTAACTGGCCTGCTCCCATCTCCTACCTACAACTAATTCAGGCAAAAAAAAGGGGAAAATTGTGTGTAGTCTTTGCTCACTCCGGTAAAGATATCAAGGGGGGATTTACCCTCTCCCACTTCTTTTACCACCCGTTTATCAATTGGCTGGTCCGCTACTACAACAAAAGCGATTTGGTGGTTGCGCCCTCTTCCTATACCCGGGATATGGTTAGCCAATTTGGAGTAGATAAATCTAAAATTAGGGTTATAAGCAACGGAGTGGATACTGAAAACGTCAAATTCTCATCACGGAAAAGAGAGCTGTACCGGAAGAGGTTTGGATTGGAAAAACCGACAGTCATTACAGTTGGCCAAGTAATTCCCCGAAAAGCGGTAAGAACTTTCGTCCAGGCTGCCTACCGATTGCCGGAATATCAGTTCATCTGGTACGGCCACCGGATGAACAAACTCTTGATGTACGATAAAAAGATGGATGGTGCGATAAAAAACGCACCTTCCAACCTCCAGTTCTCCGGCTATGTGGAGGATATTAAAGCAGCATACTCCTCCGGCGATCTATTCTTCTTCCCTTCCCATGAGGAAAATCAGGGTATTGTATTGCTGGAGGCCGCTATCTGTGGTTTGCCTTTAGTAGTGCGGGGTTTGCCCGTCTACCGCGGTTGGCTAAAAGATGGGATAAACTGCCTTAAAGGTAAGAACTTAAATGAATTCATAAAGCTTATTAAACAGGTGATGAAAGATTCATCCCTTAAAAAGAAGCTTACCCGTAACGCGTATCAGATGGCCCAAAATCACCGACTAGAAAAAATTGGCCAAGAACTGGTTAAACAATATAAAGAATTTAGGTAATTATACAGCCTGCCTCAATCCACCGTCTCTTTAATGATCTTAAGCCAGTTGAGGATATGCTTAGTTATTAAAAAATTGTCCTTTACGTACTGACTCGCCTTCTGGCCAAACTCCTCTGCCTCAGACGGATTTTCTAAGATCTGGATCACCCTCTCTGCTGCTTTTTGGTAATCTTTAGGCTCCACCAGATATCCGGTTTCACCGTCCTTCACCTGAATAGGGATACCTCCGGCCGCGGTGGCCACCACCGGAGTTTTCTTCCACAAAGCTTCGGTTACCGCTAGGCAGAACCCCTCTTTGATAGATAGCTGGAGGATGACCGAAGCAGACCGCTGAAGGGCGTTTACAAAGATATCACTGCCATTGGTGCACAGGGTGACATCCTCCCTGTCTCCAATCTTTCTAGTTATCTCTTCATAGACATCTTGGCCTTCCGGATCATCACGAGCCATTCCCCCTAAAAGTACCAATTGACAATCTATTTCCTTTTTTACCAGGTCAAATACCTTTATCATCCCTAGGGGATCCTTCCAGGAATCGAATCTGGAAATCTGAGCGATAATCGGTTTATCGGTTTGAATATTGTTTTTGGCCAGGTAGCGGTTGATGGTGTCTTGGGCTATTCTTTTATTTTTAATGGAGAGAGGATCGATGGAGGGGTAAAGAATTCTTTGAGAGGTAGGTAAATCTTCCTGGACAAAGTCTTCTGAGGATAGAATCACCTCCTCGTATCTTAACACGAAGGTCTTTAAGAAATCCCACACTTCCGGATTGGGCTCAGACAAATCTACATGACATCTCCATAGCCAGGGCCGGTTCTTTTTATAAAATTTTATCAGTGGTAAGGGCTGCGGATCGTGGATTATCACCAGATCGTGGTCTATATGAGTATAGATCGAACAACTCCTATTGACTTCCCGATATATCACCTTTTTCAGGTCTGTGAAATGGATCTTTTTACCTTGGAGTGCGTTGTGGAATTTCTTGGTTACCCGGAAGAAATCTGTAGAACCGTGCAGGATCCGCCATCCTATATCCAGCCCGGCGTCGTTCATCAGTGGAATCATATTGCTTAGAATTTCCGCCACTCCCCCACCTCGGAAAGCGGAGTTTATAGCCAGGATATGCAGATCGTATAGCTGGGAAACTTCCTCAAAAATTTGGGCAATCTGTTCATCTCCCACCACTTTTCGATATTGATCCAAACTCTTTTCCATGGATTCCGCAGTAAGAGAGCTAGTAGGGCTCATTTCGGCCTCCCTTTAGTTAAATTGGGTTAATACAACCTTGCTCCACAGTCACCTAAAATAACACGGGGGTCTTAAGGACCAAAGATGGTTAAATACCCCATATTTGTAAAATCAAAATTAGTATACCCAAAACCCCCAGTTAAAATGCAACGGGACTATAGCTATATCCCCAAATTGCCGTTCAAGCTCACCTTGCAGTGTATTTTACAATCTTCAGAAGTCCTACTTTTTATATTGACAGTTTGGACAAAAATATGCGCTGCGTCCGGATACTTTAAGCTTCTTTATTTCGCTCCCACATTTTGGACATCTACCACCCTGATCTCTGTGGGGTAAAAGAAAGGAATCCGGCATTTTAGAGGGATCAACCTGATTGCTTATGGCCTCATTTAATACCCACTTTATGTTTTCATATATCCCCTTAAGTTCTCCATCGTTTATCTTATTCACTTTAGTCTTAGGGTGAACTCCGGCCTGGAAGAGAATTTCGTCTGCATAAATATTGCCTATTCCGGCCATCCTCTCCTGATCCATAAGGACGGATTTTATCATAGCCCTGCTCCTAGCAAGGGCCTGTTTGAAATTGGAGAAATCAAACCGACCACTTAACACATCGGGCCCTAAGTTTCGATTTTTTATGTATTGATTTATCTCTTTTGTAAGATCTATCTCCCCTAGCTTTCTCTGACAGTCAAAAGCCAGGTGATAACCGTTGGTAAAGGTAATTAACAGCCTAATATGTGAAGGTTTCTCCTCCTCACTCTTATAGTGTTTCAAAAATCCGGTCATTCCAAAATGCATCATCAGCCATTGATTAACATCCAAACCGGCAAAAAGATGCTTGCCGTGGCGTTTAGTAGATTCAAACTTATGGCCTATTAACCTCATCTTTAACTTTTTCGCAGTAAGATTCCTTAGAATTTGATCAGATTTAATTTCTACATCTTGGATGTCCTGGTGTAAGGAAGTAGCATCCATATAACCTCTGAATACTTCAACGTCAGGTAATTCTGGCATGGATAAATCACCCCTGATCAATCATCTTTTTTAACTTCAAAGCATCAGAAGCCGCATAACCAGCTTGGTCGTTATCGAAGTAGCAGTAAATTTCTTTTCCTTTTTCAGTCCACTTATCGAAATCCTTCGCCCATCCGGCTAGGGTCCCATCCGAATATTGCCCCTGATAGGGAGCTTGAGGACCGTGCAAGCGGATATAGATAAAGTCGGCGGTCACCACCTTGGGTGAAAGCTCTCTATCTAAGTCATAAATACAAAAAGCGCACGCCTTTTCTTCCAAAGCTCGATAAACCTGATCATTAAACCAACTGGAGTCTCGAAATTCGAAAATGTAAGCTTTATCATCCGGAAGCACTTCTAAAAAATTGGTTAGCCTCTGAGGGTTACATCCCCATCTGGGAGGTAACTGAAACAGAATGGGGCCCAATTTAGGATTTAAGGCTTCGATTCTGGCCAAAAAATTATTAACCGGCTCCCGGGGGTCTTTTAGCTTTTTCATATGGGTAATGTACCGGCTGGCTTTGACTGAGAAAATGAAGTCCTCGGGAACGCTTTCTCTCCATTCAACTAAAGTCTTGGCCGCCGGAAGTTGATAAAAGGTGTTATTTATTTCGGCAGTTTTAAAATGGGTTTGGTAATAATCCAACATTTTACGATCATTTATATCAGAGGGATAAAAAGGTCCTTTCCAGTGCTGATAGTGCCAGCCGGAAGTCCCAATGTGAACCATATCTTTGTCTTTCATATTACCTTCCCTATTCTTTTATTCCTTTTTGCAGACTGCCGCCCTATTTTTGATCATGGCTTACCAACTACTCACCTGTGTTTAAGATAATTAATACTGCCTTCCAAAGCAATCATTGGCGAGCCTTGGTGAGGCTCTTCAATCACCGGCACCTCTGGAATGATCCCCTAATATCTTGATCGATTCACCTAGGACGTCTTCTATATAGAGCATCTGTACAAGGATTATTGATACTATAGCCAAGGGAGTTGCTAACAACACCCCGAATAGACCAAACAAAATTCCTATCAGCAGTTGAGCAGTTAAAAGCACCACTGGGGGGATAGATACCGCCCGTTTTTGAACCAGCGGGGTTATCAGATGATTCTCCAGTTGCTGGACTATAATGTAGACAATAATTACATACACTATCACAAGTGGACCTTCAACCAAAGCCACTAAAATAGCGGGGATTGCCGAGAACAGAGGGCCGATATAGGGCACAAAAGTTAATAAGCCAGCGATAATACTCAAAGCAGGAGCTAAAGGTAGGCCAATAATAAAAAGCCCCATCATGGTGAGTACTCCCACCGCTATCATGGAAAAAGCTCGCCCTACAATCCACCACCGTAAGGCCCTACCTATAGCAATAAAGACCTCGCGGGCTCTGGCCCGCTTTTCTAAGGGCAAGAGGCGAAGGAATCCGTGGATATATAGCTTTGGCTGGATAGCTAAATAAATCCCTATAAAAAAAATTAAAATCATGCTGGCAAAGCCCCCCAACGGCCGTAGTGAAGAAGCCGGTTATACTACCTAATAAGCCTTTTCCCAACGGCAATAGCTCTTGTGGTTCGGGAAGTATCGATAACAGATAGCGGCCCCATTCATATTTGGACAGATACGATTCAATTATAGTAACCGCCTCCGGCAGGCGTTTTGCTAGTTGGGTTAACTGGGTCACCAACGGAGCTCCGGCCAGCCATCCGCTCATCCCCAAAGCAAATAGAAGGATTAAAATGGTCAAAGCCAAAGCCCAACCCCGAGAAAGGTGGGTTATATCCTTCAATAAATTGGCCAGTCCACTGATAAAGACGGCAAAAAGAGCCCCCGCAAATAGAATCAAAAAAACGTAGAAAATGGGGCGAAATAGGTACAGAATGACCAGCAAAATAAGGAAGGTAACCAGTCCGAAAAGAGCTCTTTTCATAGTTAGACCATTACGGCCCGATTCCTGATTCAAATTAAAGCTCCCGCTCTCTCAAATTACTAAACTTTCTAGCTATAAATCCCCGGGCTCTCAAGAGATTATTTTGTTATCTTTCTCATCTCAGGGATAAGGGGTTGAGTTGCCTTTTTCCCCACTGGGATGATTTCCTGATAACGATCGAATTCAAACCAATGAATATCATCAACTTTAGGTTTTATTACTAAATCCGCCTTCTCTAACTGATAATCTTTAAGATGGGCACGGGTTATATCATCTACCCGGTAAAGGAGGTCAATGCCCCGTTGGGGGGGATCTTCATTTTCCAGGGGTTTGCTTACATCCACCGCTATCACTTTATCAGCTCCTAAATTGCGCGCTTCCTCCACCGGCACCAAGCTACTTACCCCACCGTCAACTAACAGATGTTTGCCTACCTCAACCGGGGGGAAAATACCGGGGATGGCAATGCTGGCTTTTATAGCTTGCCGGATAGGGCCCCGATGGAAGGTCTTTACTTTCCCGCTGGTGATATCCACCGCTACCGCGGCAAAGGGTATCTTTGCTTCCTCGATCAACTCATCCCGAAGGAGAGTCCTAGTCACTTTCTCTAAGTTCTCACCCTTTAAGAGGGAGTGATCACGGGCGTTGCGGGCAAGAAAGTAATACTTCATAAGTGAGCTTGCCCACCTCGATATTCGACCTCCGGAAGAGTTCATTACCCGGAGGGCAGTGGATTTTTCGATATTCTCCCGTGTCTTCAGATATTTGATAGCTTTGGGAAGAAGGTTATTTATATCTGGATTCTGGGCGTAGGTTCCTCCTACCAAAGCCCCCATAGAGGTTCCCACAATTAAATCCACCGCTATATCGTTTTTCTGTAAGGCTTCCAGGACTCCAAGATGGGCGAGCCCCCGCGTCCCACCACCTCCCAAGGCCAAGCCAATTATAGGCTTAGAAGGTCTAAGAAATTTTTGGAATTGCTTAAATAAATCCATATAAATTAAATACTAACAAATTTCTCCGCTCAGATGAAATCACTTGTACGACCGCCTTTAAGATTCAAAAGAAAAAGCATTATTGGCAGGGGAAATATAAATCGGAGAGAATTGATAAATTGAGGGGGTGAAAAATATGTTTGTCAAAAAGAATCAATATAAAAAGCGGGAGTTCAAGGGGGTAGAAATACTGGTCGGGGCAATAGGGGAAAAAATGATGGTAACCCTGATGCTATTTAAGAAAGGCGATCATGTGGGAAAACATGCGCATTTAAACGAACAGGCAGGGTACTGTATATCCGGAAAGTTTAAGTTAGTGATTGCTAATGAGGAATATTTGGTCACTACCGGAGATAGCTATCTGATTCCTGAGAATACAGAGCATGAGTATGAAATCCTGAGAGATTACCAGGCGGTGGAAGTATTCTCCCCACCCAGGGAAGATTATAAATAGCTAAGGACTTTATATTCCATCAATTTGCTTCCTCGTGCGTGTAAATGGCACAATAAACTAATAGTAGATAGTGGCAAACAAAAAGGGAGTTTGAAACCCTGTCCAAAAGGAGGTCATGATGTGAAAGAGTACAAATTCATCCAAGTGGACGTCTTTACCGATAAACCTTTTGGGGGCAACCCTTTGGCCGTCTTTCCAGATGCGGAAGGATTAACCGGAGATGAGATGCAGGAACTTGCCCGGGAGATGAACCTTTCGGAGAGCTCATTTGTATTTCCCCCCGAGGCCCCGGAAGCAGATTTTAAGGTGCGCATATTTACCCCGGGCTCCGAGATACCATTCGCCGGCCATCCGGTCGTAGGAACCCACTGGGTTTTGGCCAATTTGGGACGGGTAAAGCTACGCAAGCCACTAACTCAGGTGCATTTCGAATTGGGGGTCGGAGTGCTACCCGCCGATCTGCACGTTTCAGATGGTGAGGTGCAAAAAGTGATGATGACCCAAAGCCAACCCACCTTCCAGGCGATACTAAAAAATTTAACCAACCTATCTGAAGGTCTGGGTCTTGACGAAGAGGCAATCAGCCAAACTGAGTTGCCAGTCCAGGTGGTCTCCACCGGAATGCCTCACATGATAGTTCCGGTTCGCTCACTAGCCGAGGTACAGGCTGTAGATTCCAGCGGCCTTAATGTACCTGCACTGAACCGAGCCTGCCGAGCCACCAATACCGAGACCGTTTTGATCTTTTCTTTTGAAACTGAAAGAAAGGATACGACAGTCCATGCACGCTTTTTTGCCCCCCTGCACGGAGTTACCGAAGACCCGGCTACCGGCAGTGCCAACGGCGCCTTGGGAGCCTACCTGGTCCGCCATCAGGCGGTGCCAACAGAAGAAAACCCCACTACTCATATAATAAGTGAGCAGGGAGCGGAGATGGGCCGGCCCAGTACCCTCTATGTAGAAGTTGATACCACCGATCAAGAAATCACCACGGTGAGGGTGGGAGGCCGCGTAGTACCGGTTATTGAGGGGAAAGCTCGTTTTAGATAGGTACATCCTCCGCATTGATTAATGGCCAATATACGTAAGAAAAAGGCAATTTTTAGGTTCTATCAAGAGTTAAATGATTTCTTACCCCCGGAAAAAAGGAAGAAAGCTTCTTATTACTCCTTCCTGGGAAATCCCTCAGTCAAGGACGCTATTGAAGCAATGGGAATACCACATACAGAAGTTGACCTTATTGTGGTAAATACAGAACCGGTAGGGTTTGATTACAATATTAAAAATAAAGACCACATATCGGTATATCCGGTATTTGAAAATTTAGATATTTCCTCTATTAACAAACTCCGACCCCAGCCGTTAAGAAAGCCCCGGTTTGTGGTTGACGTTCATCTGGGAAAATTGGCAAAAAAACTCCGGATGCTGGGACTTGACACCTATTATAAAAATGACTTACAAAACCCTCAGATCGTTAAAATATCGGCGGATCAAAAGAGGGTAATCCTCACCAAAGATCAAAAGCTTCTTCATAATAATGCCGTAACCAGAGGCTACTGGGTAAGGTCGACAAATCCGGGTAAGCAGATAAAAGAAGTTGTGGACAGATTTGATCTTTATTACTCGATAGAACCGTTCAAAAGATGTATGGAATGTAACGGCCTTATAAAAAAGGTTGATAAACCGGAAATAGAGAGAAAACTGGACCCAAAAACCAAACAATATTACCATGAATTCTATCGGTGCTCAAGATGCAGTAAGATTTATTGGAAAGGCTCCCATTTTGAAAGTATGAAAGGGCAAATTGATAGGATTTTGACTCTAGATAAACTGTAAGTTCTTTTGCCTCCGTGACACAACCCAAAGATAAGGTTCAATTAATCTTGGATTATACCCACTAAAGCAGATTTTTACATATTTTCAGTAAGCTTTTCCTCTAACCACTCGTCAATTATAGATTTCTTAAACCTCCAATTACCCCCCAGCCTCGCCCCTGGAAGCTCACCCTTTTCTACCTGCCGATAAACCCAGTTTTTGCTAAATCCCAAGTATTCTCCTACCTCTTTAGCTGTCATTACTTCTTTTTTACTTTCCTTTTTCTTAGGCATAGTTATTGCTCCTTTCTCATAAATTAGCCGTATTATAAGCAAATCAGACTACATCTTACAACTTGAATTTTAAGATAAGATTTGCCTACATTAGGTATAAGTAATTTGGTAATAGGCTTTTGTGACTGAGGCTGGGGCGCTTTTGGCTCATAATCCTCTCACCAACAGGTTATGGTCCACAGCTCCTCCCCAGCCTCAAATATTATCCAACCCTCGACTTATCCTAAGATCCATCCTACCCTTTATGCACTGTTTTGGACTTCTGTGGTTAGAGGTTGAGGAATTTCAGTAATAAGGAAGATTCTCCAATTCGGAAGGTTTTAGAATAACCTCCTTAATCCTTGAATCAAAAAATCTCTTACTATTACTTGAGTGAATTAATAATGCAGTATCTGCACCCCGACCAGTTCCTGCAATGGAAATGACGCTCTTCCCGCTATCAACAACCCCAGCATCACAGGCCATAAAGACACATTCCAAAGCTACCTTGGTTCCCTGACCAAACAGCCTTAAAGTGTCAGCAACTAAATTACCTTGACTAAAGCTTTCTTTCTCTCCTATGGCGGCATTTAAATTGTGGAATATCATAGGGCTAATGAGAATCTTACCACCAGCTTGCTCAATTCTGTTCATAGCTTCCGACCCGAATTCCTGTCGATTTGGTTCACGAAACCCTGTGGAATGAGCAACAGTAATTAGGTTAACCGTCTCCATATCAAAGATTTCTATCGCTTTTAGTCCCGTATCTCCAGTAGTTGAAGCAACTACTACATCTTTGATGTCTTTATCTTGTGCAAATTCGTGGGCAACACTTAGGACTTTATCGGTATCCATATGATCACTAGATTTCATCATATTCCTCCTTTGCATACCTAACCCTAAACTATAGCTCTTGATTTTCCAACAAGAGTATCCATCTATGTTACAATGGGGTAGATTGAGATTTGAATTCTGCGAACTCTCCATGCAACAATAAAAATAGGATTGGACAGAAACGATGATGAAGGTTTCTTGAACCTGGTTGAGAGATCTTTTGTAAACAGAAAGAGCAGGTGTTAGCACCTATTTATGAGTCCAATAATGCTTCTGGATATTCATGGTGCTCACCTACTATAGATAGCCTAATTAGGCTTTGTAAATATTAAGGAAGATCCCAGCCCAAATCTAAATTTACCTATGAAAGGTGTTCATCCTTTCCTTTAAAGAACTCCTCCATACTTTTCCGCGCCTCTTCCAAAACGGGTAAACTATCGACCTCCTCCAGCTCAATCCCTATCTTGGAAGTGAGAGATTCTAGAAGTTTATAACCTTCCCGCTTTTTAACCAACACTTTGTTAGGTAGTATTTTCTCTTCTCTTATAAGTCGTAAAAGTTCCTCTGGGAACTTAGAGCTCATTTCGTTTGTTTTTATTACATTTGAACCCAGGATGAAATCTTTGAAATGATTTCCACACAGGACGACATAAGGATAATAAGGTCTTTCTCCTTCCTTTATTGGAGAAGGGGAATAAAAGAAATCAATCTCCCAAACTCCTTGGCGTTGGGAGATCTTCCTTTTGAGCCAACCTAGCACATCCTTATCAACTGGTTTTGGAGTAATCTTTTCTTTCTGGAAAGGTCCGGGGTTTAACCACTCATCTCTCCAGCTTAGACCATTTTCTTCCTGGGGCACCCTAACTAAGTATTGCCCTTCCTTTGGTGGATCAAGCAGTTGAGGATCTTCTATAAACCTTAGGGAAACCCCTATGGCCTGAGGTAAAGCAAGAGCTAGATATCTTACTTCTTCACCGGTTAAAAACCAGGGATGATAGCCAGGCCGATAACTTCTGAACCGAGGCCAGTTTCTCCCTTCAAATTCCAATCCTAACTTCTCGATTACCTGAAGGTCTCGTCCCTCTAAAAATCCCTTGTCCTCATAGGAGACCTGAAGGCATCTCTGGACATGCATGGCGTCAGGAGAAGAAGGAGTGATCTCCCCAGATCGAATCTTTCGCAAACTTTCCAGGCCTTCTCGGCCCAAATAGATGGCCAATGCGAAATGCTCACCCAACATTCCCATTATACAGCAATAACCGATCTTTTCATTTGCCGGGTTCTTAACTCCAAACACATCGGAATCAGTCATCCACTCCCAAGGTTGAAGTTCATTGAATTTGATTGCCAACTCGTAAAGTTCGTCCCATTCTTGAATCGAAGGTTTACTCATAGTTGCCCTCCTAGCAGAGTCCTTGGCTTAAGGCTCGGATAAATCTAGCCTTTGCTATTTTGCTGTCTTCTTCCAGTTTTCGCAAACTAATCTTGATGGAGATACTTTTAGTTTTGCAGCATATCTCTTTTTCTGTCCATCTGTAGGGTTTTTATCTTGCCATGGGGGCAATCATAATAGTAAGATCTAAGTAAACTCATTTGTCCACTCTGTTTGATTAGCCCGTCAACTAACTTTCCATAATCAATTCGAGCATAATCAAATTCATTCTCCAGGACCTTTGCTATATATCCTCCATCGATAAAAACGGCTGCTTTGTTCATAAATAAAATAGGGTCATCTCTCGATGACCCCGTCACTTAGGATTTTACCTGGTCTCCCCGAAGGGAAACCAGGGTGGATTAATGTTCTGATCGTATTATAGTTTAGAATCCCTTTGATTGTCACCTAAATTTCGCCCAAAATACCCCAGGGGGTCACTTGAAAGTTAACCAA
>CAYUCE010000012.1:0-43628 GCA_964443275.1 uncultured Thermotogae bacterium
ATGTATAAATATACGTGCTTTGTTTACCTTTGTTCATCGAAGGCAAGCGCGTCACCCAGACAAAACGCATGAGAAAGTACCGTAAAGATAAATATGCGGAGAAAATTTTCGATAACATACCAGAGGGGAGTTTTACGCAAAAGTACACCTATATAAGATGTGATCTTGGGTTTTACAGAAGAACTGCGGCAGAATAACATTATGTCACCAGGAAAGGATCTGCCATGGACTACGAAAAATATAAGAAAGAATGTAAACGTATAAGAAAAGAAAATAAAAAACTGATTTCTGGTTTTGAAACTTGGCTCTCTGCCAAGGGTCTATCAGAGAAAACGATCGATAAACACACTTCAAACGTAGATTTCTATGTAAATGAGTTTCTGTTGAATGAAGAACCTATCGAAGCCAAGGACGGAGCTGGAAGAATAAATATGTTTTTAGGATATTGGTTTATCAGAAAGGCAATGTGGGCGAGCAAGACCGCAATTAAGGAAAATGCCGCAAGCCTGAAAAAGTTTTACCAGTATTTATACCAAGGTGAGAAGGTATCTAAAGAAGCTTTTTCTACCTTGAAAGAATCCATAAAAGAAAATAAGCCGGAATGGCTTGCAACTATGGACAGATATAATGATCCAGATATTGAAGACATGGAAGAAGTATGGGGAATTTGACGTATCCAATTACTTCGCCTGACTGGAAATTCGCTTACGCTCATTCACAGCAGGTGAGTTTAATTTTTAGGCATCGCATAAAGTCTTTCCGGGGGCACTTTCTACCATTTAATCTTGAATTCAAATTCCCTTTTTGTCCAATATGGATAGTTTTGGATTACCCTTGCCTCAAATAGCTGCATCTTTGATAGCCTTCTTCGTTATCGCACATAGAAAATAGCTTTTATCAGTGGAATTGCTCGTTTGAAAAAATCCAGGTAATGACCAGTTTAGTAAGCTTAGGATTTGTGGATGCTAACATCTCTAAGTGAGCTGTGAAAGCGATATTTTTATCGGAGATGAGAGGAGATTATAGAGAGGCAGGAGGGCCTGAGGGGAAAAACCTTGCAAAAAAGGAAGAAAATCAACAAAATGGAAGAGGCTGTTTTAGCGTGAATAGACAAACAGCATATTTTTAAACGTCCAAAATATTAAAACTTTCCCCGAAATGGCATTTTATTTTTCAAGTTAAGATACCAATCCGGTTATAATGCCACAAGAAGCTGATACTTAACAATCTACAGGAGGGAAAAATGAATTCCGGGCTTAAAGGAAAAGTAGCGTTGATTACCGGCGCTTCCGGAGGTATTGGAAACGCTTGCGCCAGGGTTTTCGCTAACGAAGGAGCCAAGCTGGCCCTTCACGGAAATCAGAACATGAATAAAGTTGAAAAGCTGGATCAGAAATTGACAGTTGAAACGCTCCCGGTTCAGGCTGACCTCACCAAGGAAGAAGAGGTTAAAGCACTATTTAAGCAGGCCTACCGATACTTTGAACAATTGGATGTTTTGGTAGCAAACGCCGGAATTTGGCCAAAAGAGGAATTACTCATCCACCGGATGAGTCTCGAGCGCTGGAACCGAACTATCAACACCGATCAGACCTCAGTTTTCCTATGTGCCCGGGAATTCTTCAAAATACTGAAAAGAACCAAACCTGAATCGGCTTCTCTAATTATAGTAGGCTCAACTGCTGCTGTATTTGGAGAGGAAGGACACGCCGATTACGCCGCAGCCAAAGCTGCCATTACCTATGGGTTAACTCGCTCATTAAAAAACGAAATCGTCAGACTAGTGCCGCGTGGCCGGGTTAATGCCGTATGTCCAGGATGGACAAAAACCGAGATGACAGAGGCTGAGTTAGAGAACAAAGATATGGTGACCCGGCTGATTCAAACCAGACCGATAAAAAGAGTCGGCCGACCAGAGGAAATCGCAAAGGCCATAGTCTTTTTAGCTTCTGACAAGCTGTCCGGACATATCACCGGGGAGATCTTGACCGTCGCCGGCGGCATGGAAGGGAGGGTGTTATACGAAGGAGAAGAAATAGATCATAACGATATTTAATTTAAATCAAGCTAAACCCTTACGAATACTTTGCATGCTTGCGGGGTCTCGACCATGAATCTTGAATCCAAATTCTTTTTATCCAATATAGACAGTTTTAGACTACCCCTCCTTAAACAGTCGTATTTTTGATAGCCTTCTCCGTTATCGCATATAGAAAATAGCTCCTATCAGTAGAATTTCCCTGTTTTTAAAAAATCCATGTAATAGCTAATCCGGTAAGCTCAGGGTTTGTGGATGCTATAAGCTTTTGTGAAAAGTCAAAAGGATATTTTTATCAAAGATAAAGAGATTATTGAGAAGTACAAGTAGCTCGCAGGAGAGGCCCAAGGAGAAAACTTGCAAAAAGGTGTGTAAATCAACAGAATGAAAGGATTGTTCTGGCCTGAGTGAATACTTACATTTTCACTAAAACGGCAAATCTTTTTAAGAATAGTGGATTTTTCGAACCTGATTATGAAATATGAGTGGGGTTAACTCCCTATGATCACCGGAATTTTGCTTACCTTTGGAACAGCATTGATTGATGCCATTGGTTTCGTTTCTTTAAAACGCGGGTTAGAAACTGTTGACTACAAAGTATTTATTATATTGAGCCTCTTGATAGGAGTAGCCTTGTCAGGGCTATTACTGTGGATAGTAGGTCCGGGGATGTCTGGACTATCGTTTAGTAAAATATGGCCATTTCTCATTACCGGCAGTTTCGGTGGAGGGTTGCTGGCTCGAATATCCATGACCATGGCCACTCACCAAATTGGCGCCTCGGTCAGCCATGCTGTACTTTCCGTAAGCCCTTTAATTACAGCCTTGATCGGTGTCTTTTTCTTAGGTGAGTTAGTTACTTTACAATTAGGCTTGGGGGGAACCATCGTAATAGGTGGAGCAGCTCTTCTCTCCTATCTTTCCTATTCAAATAAACCTAGTTATCCAAATAAAGAAAGGCACCGGCCTCTATTGGGATTAGGCTTTGCTTTTTATGCCACAGTACTGGTGGGAATTCAACCGGTACTTCAAAAGCTTGGGTTGGAGCTGGGAGTTAAACCGCTTCAAGGAGTTTTGATCAGGTTCGGAACTGCTTTAGTACTTTACGTGGCATATTTGGCGATAACCCGTCCTGAACTTAATATAACAGATGGGGACCAAACTGGATATTTTTTTCTAGCCGGTATAGCTTGGGGTCTCTTTCCTCTTTTGTCTCTATTTGCATTAACTTATATTCCAGCAACCGTTTTTTCAATTCTAATCCGGGTGGGACCACTGTTTACGGCCATCTTTAGTTACTATTTTTTAAAGGGAATTGAAGAAATGAACCTAAAAATAGGGCTGGGTGCCTTTATTACTGTTATTGGTGCGGTGGTTGTATTAACTGCTTGAGTTTATGAACTTGGGCCTGCAAATGCCATATTTGAACCAGAGGGAAAATTTTAAATTAAGCCCCCTCTCTTCGTCTTTTTAGTTCATCTAAGGCTGCATCAAGTTTTAAGTCCTGGCTGAAAAGAAGTACCATCAGATGATAGATTAGATCAGCCGATTCATAAACTAAGTCCTCTTTATTTTTTGCCAATATCACCTCGGCTGCTTCCTCACAAATCTTCTTTCTTAAAAGGTCCTGATCGGCCAGGAGCTGGTTAGTATAGGAACCACCTTGGGGATTTTTTGACCTTCTTTCAAATACCTCTTGTAATGCTTCAAATATTCCTTGGCTGAATGAGTTGTCGGAAAAACAACTATAACTGCCGGTGTGACAGGCCACTCCTTTCTGTTTTACTCGGGCCAAAATTGTGTCTCCATCACAATCCAGATACAGCCCTTTTAGCTCTTGGATGTTTCCCGAAGTCTCTCCCTTCTTCCACAGCTTGTTTCTGGATCGGCTCCAGTAATGCATTAAGCCGGTGTGGATGGTCTTTTGCAATGCTTCTTCGTTCATCCAGGCCACCATCAGTACGTTGTTATCCCACACATTTTGGGCTACGGCGGGTACTAGATCGTCCTGGTTCCAATTTATTTTATTTGGGTCGAAATGTAGGTTATCAATACTCAATATCTTACCTCCACTCCTCTCTCTTTTAGTTTTCTTTTGACTTCATTTACCTCATAGGTGCCGTAATGAAAAATAGAAGCTGCCAGCGCAGCGTCGGCTTTGCCTTCGGTCAAAACCCGATAGATATGATCGATACTTCCACACCCCCCGGAGGCGATGACCGGAATATTTACATTTTCCGATATCCGGGCGGTAAGCTCGAGATCATAGCCGTCTTGGGTGCCGTCGGCGTCCATACTGGTAAGCAGAATTTCTCCCGCTCCCAGTTCTTCTACCTGTTTTGCCCAGTTTAGGGCTTTCAGTGCGGTGGGTTTTGAACCGCCGTGAGTGTAGACGATCCAATGGTCGTTTTCCCGCTTTGCATCGATAGCTACCACCATGCACTGGCTGCCAAATTGCTTGGCTCCTTTGGCTACTACGGTCGGTTTTTTTACTGCCGCTGTATTTATGGATACCTTATCCGCACCGGAGTCCAAAGCTTTTCTGATATTCTCTAAATTTCTTATCCCACCGCCGATGGTCAGGGGGATAAACAGATTTTGGGCTGTTTGCTTTATGGTGTTATACATGGTCTCTCGGCCTTCTCTGGAAGCGGAGATATCCAAAAAGACCAGCTCATCTGCTCCCTGCTTTTCGTAGGCAACTGCTAGCTTTACCGGATTCCCAACCTCGGTTAGGTCCTGAAATTTGATCCCTTTAACTACCTTGCCTGCATCCACGTCCAGACAAGGAATTATTCTCTTGGCCACACTCATTGTTTTAAGCATCAGTTTTTTAGGCTAGATGCTCCATTCCACCTCCCCTTTTGTGCTTTGAAATTCGGATGCCTCTTGTGCCGCTTCTAGTAGGGAAAGCCCCAGCGCCTTAAAACAAGCTTCTATCTGGTGGTGCTTGTCCTCTCCTCTTAGAACTTTCACGTGAAGGGTAAGTTTAGCCTCCAAAGCAAAGGATCGAAGATGATGCATATACATCCGGTCCGGCAGCTCAATTTCTGCAAAGGGGCGATCAATTAAATCAAGGGATACCAAAACCAGGGCATCATCCATGGGTACTATGGCACTTCCTAACCTTCGGATTGGTTTATTTTTTACGTTTTCTCTGACTGCTCTTCCCATGCAAATCCCCACATCTTCTATTAAATGGTGTCCTTCTCCTTCGGCTTTTATAGTTAGATTAAAACGGCTGTATTTGGCCAGGGTCTCACACATGTGGTTTAAAAAGGAATCTTCAGTCTCAATTTTGTATTGGCCGGACCCATTTATATCCAAGTCCAGGGCTATTTTGGTTTCACCGGTTTTTCTTTTTATTTCCATCGATAACTCCTCCTTTGAGATTAATATAACCAGGTACTGGGGGTTGTAGACCAGTTTTCACTCTATCATAATGCCATATCTAAAAACGCTGGACCTTTTTCAAAGAAAATTCTTTATGGATGGAATCCTTAGTTTCTTTGAATAAAGAGCAGTTCCTATCACTATTCCATCTGCTTTCAGCTCATTTATTATTCTTATATCTTCCAGGCTGCTGATACCACCCGATGCAATTACCGGTGTATCGAGCCTATCGGTTAGATCTTTAATAGGCTCCGTTTTAATACCACCCTCCCGGCCTTCAACCTCCACGTTGGTGTAAAGGAAAGAAGCCAGGCCTATGTGGTCCACTTCTTTTGCCAGTTCAAGTATATTTAAGCTGGTATTCTTCTTCCAGCCATGGGTTACTATATCGTAGCCGCGGGCATCTATGGCCAGTACTATCTGGTCTGGATACCGCTTGGTCATATCTAGAAGCCACTTTCGATCCTCTATTCCTCTTGTTCCCACGATTATCCTATCCGCACCCACGTTTAACAAATTAGCCATTTTTTTGGAATTTCTAATCCCCCCTCCTACCTGGATGGGTATCCTAATATTGCCGATTATTTCTTTTACTAATTCGCAATTATCTCCTTTTCCCAAACTGGCGTTTAAATCGATGATGTGCAAGAAATCTGCTCCCTCTTGTTGCCAGTGCTGGGCCGCTTGTAAGGGGGATCCGTAGAACTTTTCCGTTCCTAACTTCCCACCTTTAAGCTGAGCACACTTTCCGTTCAAGATATCAACCGCTGCATATATGGATAGGCTCATTTTGGTTGCCCTTTTGCAATCTGCAAAAAATTATTTAAAAATTTAAGCCCGGCCTGGCTGCTCTTTTCGGGATGAAATTGTGTCCCGTAGATCAATCCCTTATTTATTACTGAAGCAAATTTCCGACCATAATAGGTAAATCCTAGTTGGTCACCGGCATCCACCTGAGCTATATAGGAGTGGGCAAAATAGAACCACTCATCCTGTCCAATTCCTTTGAAGATCTCATCCTGCTGATAATGCACCCGGTTCCAACCCATATGGGGAATCTTCAAATTATCACCTGCGGGTAGCTTCTCTACCTTTCCTTCAATCAAACCCAGCCCTTTGTGTTCACCGGATTCCACACTTTCTTCAAACAGAAGCTGCATCCCCAGGCAAATTCCCAAAAGAGGTTTAGTTTTAGTAAGCTCTGCAAATTTTTCTCGGTAGGGGAAAAGTTTGGCCATTACTGGCCCGAAAGCCCCCACCCCGGGAAATATCAGACAATCAGCTTCATTTAGTCTCCTAAGATCTTTTTGGATGGTTACCTGGGTTCCAAAGCGGCCTACCGCCTTAGCCAGGCTGTGTAAGTTTCCCACTCCGTAGTCCAAAATAGTTACTTTTAAGTCCCTTTTTCCCATCTAATCCCCCAAGATCTTGCCCATTTTTTCTATTATCATTTCATTCATGGCCCGGGTACCCACAGTGATTCGCACATGCCCAGCCAATTGAGGATAGTGGGAGACGTCTTTTATAAATACGCCCTCCTTCCTAAGCAGCTTGACCAGCTTGGTACTTTTTATGGGAGGCTTGGCCAGCAAGAAATTGGCATCTGAAGGATAAGTCTTAAACCCTAAGCTCTCAAGCTTCGTGGCCAACCGGGGTCTTTCCTGGACAACCATATCTTTGTACTGATTAACAAAGTCCGGGCAGTTCTTTAAAGCGTTTACTGCCAGGTATTCGGAAAGTGTATTGAGATTATAAGGGGATTTTATGGGCATGAGTTTTTCGATTAGCTTTTTATTTGCTATCAGATAACCGGTTCTAATTCCGGCCAATCCCCATGCTTTGGAAAAAGTCCGACTGATCATCAGATTGGGATATTGATCTAAATACCGGATAAAGCTTTGATCGGAAAATTCAGCGTAAGCTTCGTCAATTAAGACCAGCCTCTTTTTTTCGATAATCTCCATTATTTTTTCTGTCTCAAAGCAGTTGCCGGTGGGGTTATTTGGGGAGCAGATAATGGTAACTTTGGCTTCTTGATTTAGTATCGATTTCAGATCCAGCTTGAAGTCATCCAAAAGCGGTATGGGGCAAGGTTCTCCCATATTGATCTTTATATAGGGCGGATACATACTAAAGGATGGAGTGGGATATAAGACCCTGTCACCCGGGTTGATAAAAGCTCTTAAAATGATATTCAAAGTCTCGTTTGATCCGTTACCTACGATAATTTGACCCGGATCCAGATCATAAAAATCTGCCAGTCCAACCCGTAAGTTACGGGAGGAGGGACTGGGATAGAGGTTTAGGTTTTTGAATCCTTCACTTAGGGTGGCTAAATCAATATCTTGTGATGAGTCATCTGTTTCCCCCCCCAGCAGCTTACCGATACAATTAGCTGCCGGATTTGTTCCCAGTGGTGAGGTGTTTAGATTGAGCAAAATACCTTCTTCAAGTTCACCGTAGGTAGGTGCTTCTAAGCCTTTTATGGACTCTCTTAAAAGCTTTTCGTAGTTCATTTTCTCATTTTTAAGAAAATCTAATTTCAATTGAGCGAGCGTGTCTTTGCATACCTTCCGCTTGAGCAAGCTTTATGGCCAGTCGGGAAAGCCTGTTAAGGCCATCTTTTGTTAATTCTTGATATGAGATCCCTTTGATAAAATGCTCTATCCCCAAACCGGAGCAGAATTTGGCCATCCCCATGGTGGGGAGTATATGATTGGTGCCTGAGCAGTAATCCCCTATGGCTACCGGTGAGAACTCGCCCAAAAAGACCGAGCCGGCGTTTCTTACCTGGCTTAATATATCTTTGCCATCTTTGCCTATAATTTCTAAATGCTCTGGGCCGTAATCGTTTATGAACTGAAGGGCCGAATCTAGGTGTTGATAAGTTAAAATTTCAATCTCCTCCTCAAACTCGCCGTTTTCGTTGATGGTGGCTGCCACTTCACGGGCTAAATCCACCGCGTCACAAAGCAAAATAGCTTGGGTGCCGGAGCCGTGTTCAAGTTGTGCTAGAATATCACCGACCACAAATTTCTTAACTCTTTTTAAGGTCGTTGGTTTAAGATCGTGGATGAGTATTGCAATCTCCGAAGGTCCAGCTAGAAAGTCAATATCTATCTTTTCTTCGTCTCTTAACAGTTTCTTTGCCGCTGTCACATAGATGTTTCCGGGACCCACTATTTTGGGCACCGGTTTTATAGTCTCCGTACCCAAAGTTAGAGCAGCAATCGCTTGCGCACCGCCCACTTTGTAAACCTCATCTACCTCGGCAATATGGGCTGCGTAAAGTAAAGCAGGTGAGATATGGCCGTTTTCCCCGGGAGGGGTAACTATCACTATCCTGCTTACTTGAGAGAGTCTGGCCGGTACCGCTGCCATCAACAGGCTGGAAGGATAACCCTTGGGTACATAGCAGCCTACCGCTTCCAGCGGCACTGTCTTTCTACCTAGGATAACTCCCTCCTCTTCCAGTTGGTAATCCTTCGGTAGCTGTGGGCGGTGATACTTGATTAGGTTTTCCTTAAGTACCTTGAGGGAATCCGCCAGGTCATCGGAAATCTCCCGTTTGGCGTTTTTAATCTCCATATCCGTTACCTTAAAGCTATTTAGCTTTACTCGGTCAAACTTCTCAGTATATTCAATTAAGGCTTTATCTCCTCTGTTTTTGACTCCTGCGATTATCCTTGAGACTTGGTGGAGCACGCCCTTTAGGTTAGCCATCCCCCGGTTTAAAATCTCATTTTTTTCTTCAGCGGATAATTTAGATAGTTTCTTTACTTTCATTGTTTTTACTCACCTATCTTTTAATTCCGAGATTGGGTATTATACAATCCAGAGAAAGAATTTCTACCTTTAGCGACGTATACCCATTTTAATCTTCGGTGGTTTAACGGAGGGAGAGAAATTTTTCTGACGCTTGCGAATCTGTCTGACGAGCGAAAGCGAGGAGTTATGCAGCGAGGAAGAAATTTTTCTCTCCCTATAGAATAGTACAGGTGGAAACGGTAAATCTTTCTCTGGATCAATGTAGTTACCATACCTGATGCTATTTACTCAACCATTCGTTCAATGGGTAAAATAAGTATTCCGGTGGCTTCCAAATCTCTCAATTTAATTATGGTTTGGTTTATTTTGTCTACCCCGATAACGGCATGTACCGCCACCATTCCATCTTTTTCATCTTTCATAACTTCCATTACTGTGGGGCCGGATATCCCTGGAAGTACCCTCTTTACATCCTCTAGCTTCTCTTTTTTGATGTTGGCCATAATGTACCGTTTTTCAGCCGCATCCAGTACGCTTTTTATAGAACTTTTGAATTGGTCGATTTGGGCAGCTTTCTCACCATAACTTTGAGTGTTGGCTATCAACACGGTTTCGCATTTTAAGATGGTCTGTATGGGCCGCAGTTGATTGTGTCTGAGGGTGGAACCGGTTTCGGTAATTTCGGTTATTAAATCGGCCACCTCAATGTTTGGAGCAACCTCGGTGGCCCCGGAGACCCTTATTATATCCACCGTTATATTTTTACTTTCAAAGAATTGCCGAGTTAAGTTGGGAAAAGATGTAGCAACTTTCGAGTTATCGGGTATATCCTCTACATTAGTTATCCCGGAATCTTTCGGAACCGCTACTACCAGTTCGCACTTTCCAAAACCTAGTTTGAGGATTTGCTCTACATCCGCTCCCTCTTCTTTTACCAGATCAAGGCCGGTGATACCCAAATCTGCGGTGCCTAAACCTACGTATTCCGGGATATCTTTGGTCCGCACGAAAAGTATCTTGAAATCCTCATCTTCCAGGTCGATGATTAGCCTTCTGCCGTACTCGGGAATCTTCAAGCCGGCATGACTTAACAGTTTAAAAGTATGTTCTTGCAATCTTCCCTTATTGGGAATGGCTAAAGTTAGTGTTTTACCCATGATAATCTCTTCCTTTCTGTGTAAATAAAAATTTTAAAAAAAGTAAGCGAAATTGGCTTGGATTTTTTTGGGCGTTGGTTAGTTTCTTAAGGTAGGACTCAATGAAGACACATCCAGCGGGCAAGCGGATAGGTACTGGATGTCAAGTTATAGTTTTTAAAAAAATAAATTTCTTCCATTGGCATTGCCTCTTTAGCCAAATATTTCGTTTTTAACAATTTGAAATTATAGAGGAAAATCTCCAGTTTGTCAAACTTACGATGTAAATGGTCTGAAGTTTTGATATAAGCTTTCCCTATTCTTCAGTAACTTCTTTGCCACACTGCTTAGGGGAATCCCGAGAGAGGTGCGCGCATATGTCTGACCGAGCGTGAGCGAGGGAGCCCCGTCACACCGATTCGGGATTCCCGAAGGAAATGCCCTACATTATCATGTAGGTTTATGTTCATTTGCCCCTTGGCTCCATACTTATATCAAAACTTCAGTAATCAATAGCCTCTTTTCAACTGGCGTTCCACGGCGGTTATATTCTTGGGGCTTGACTTGATAGATAATTTCCTATAATTTACGTAGCGGATATGTCTCGTAAATAATTCGCCTCATAGGTTGGTTCTTAAATTTATTTACAGACAGATCTTAAGATCCAAAGGAGGTTTTTTAGTGCCCAAAATTTATGTGAATGGAGAATTTGTGGAAAAAGAGGAAGCTACGATCAGCATCTATGATCACGGTTTACTGTATGGAGACGGGATATTCGAAGGTATTCGAGCTTATGACGGTTACGTATTTAAGCTCAAAGAACATTTAGATAGGCTTTACAGGAGTGCGAGGGCAATAATGCTGGAGATACCGCTATCAGTTGACCAGATGGAGGAAGCTATACTGAAGACTCTACAAGTAAACGACTTAAAGACTGCCTATATTCGCCCTGTAATTACCCGCGGGGTAGGTGACCTGGGTCTTGACCCTCGTAAGTGTGGCCGACCTTCGGTGCTTATAATGGTCAGGGAATGGAAATCGCTTTATGGAGAAGAGCTTTTTGAAAAAGGCCTTAAGGCCATAGTGACTACAACCCGGAACCAGGCTCCAGAAAGCCTGCCGCCGACTGTAAAGACCTTAAATTATCTTACCAATATCATGGCTAGGCTTCAGGCCAACGCATGGGAAGCAGATGAGGCCATAATGTTAGATATTAGAGGTAACGTCTCCGAAGGATCTGCCGACAATATTTTCATCTACAAAGGAGGAAGGTTCTACTCTCCCCCAGTTATGAATAACCTACCGGGCATCACCCGAGATCTGATCATCGATCTGTTAAGTAAAGATGGATATGAAGTTAGAGAACAACATTTCGGTATAGCCGAGCTGTATATGGCGGATGAGGTTTTCGTCACCGGCACCGCAGCTGAAGTAGCTCCCATAGTGGAAATAGACGGACGAACTATAGGTGATGGAAAACCGGGGCCGATGACCAAAAAGATAGCAGATAAGTTCCGCCAGCTTACCGGCCGGCCGGAAACGGGTAAGGCAATTTATGAATAGTTGGTACTAATTTTCATAAAAAGATATGGATAAAAAACCAAAAGTTCGATTTGCCCCCAGTCCGAGCGGAGAACTTCACGTGGGTGGAGCAAGAACCGCTTTATTTAACTGGCTTCTAGCCAGACATTCTAGCGGCGAATTTATCCTAAGAATTGAAGATACCGACCAGACTAGGTCTACCGAAAATTCAATTGAGGCCATTAAACAATCACTTACCTGGCTGGGCCTTAATTGGGACCAATACTACCGGCAAACGGAAAGATTTGACCTCTACCGGCAGGCGGCAGAAAAGCTACAAAACAAGAGTAAAGTATACGAACAGGAAGGTGCCCTATGGTTTGAGGTGCCAAAAACGGGCTCTACTAAAGTAAATGATCAAATCCTGGGTGAAGTAACTTATGAAAACTCAGAATTTTCGGATTTTGTAATCAGACGCTCCGACGGGTCGTTTATTTACAACTTTGCCTGTGTGGTAGATGATGCCGACTTAGGGATCACTCAGGTGATTAGAGGGGATGAACATTTAAATAACACCCCCAAGCAAATATTGGTTTACGACGCCTTGGGAGAGAAACCGCCAAATTTTGCTCACCTGCCTATGATACTAGCTAAAGATAGGTCGAAGCTATCCAAGAGGCACGGAGCTACTTCCACCCTGGAGTACAAAAGAAGGGGATATCTACCGGAAGCTTTGGTAAACTTTCTGGCTAGGTTGGGGTGGTCATACGGTGACCAAGAAATCTTTACCAGAGAGGAATTAATCCAATACTTTACTTTAGATAATGTAGGCAAATCGGCTGCCGTCTTTGATGAGGACAAACTACTTTGGCTTAACCATCACTGGATAAAAGAAGCCGATGAAAAAATACTGGCCAACTTACTTATAGAGTATATGATTCAAGAAGGGATAATTTCGGAAAGCGAAGCTTCTAGCTTGGAGGAAAATTACCTAGTTAAACTGGTAGGGCTTTTTAAAAAAAGAAGTAAGACCTTAGTGGAAATGGCAAAGTGGACTGATTTCTTATTTGCAGACCATATAGATTACGAACCCGAGCTGGTGGAAAAGTACTTAAAGCCAGAGAAAGCCGATCTTTTAAATGGGTTAATAGAAAAGCTGGAGAAGCTGGATAAATACGCAAATGAAGAGATTGAACAAGCAGTTAGAGCATATCTTGAAGAAAAAGGAAAGTCCCTGGGCAGTATCGCCCAAACTTGCCGAGTGGCGTTAACTGGAAAGACTGTGGGGGCCGGTCTTTTTAGAACCATGGAAATCTTGGGAAGGGAGAAGGTGCTCCAAAGGTTAAGAAAAGCTGTTCGTAAAATGAAATAGTTATCTTATTGCCGGTACATTATATAAATAACAAAATGGCGATCCTCACCTGGAGGTCAAATTTCGTACCGGCTATTTAAATGAAAATCCTTCCTTAAATAATCTATCTGTCGGGTGAATGTGAAATTTATATCCTGTCCAGGTGTCATTATAACTCAAATTTCCTTTAAAAATTATACTTTACAGTAATCTTTATATTCCAGGTCGGTGAAATGATCAAGATCATCCTACCCTATGATTAATGATATAGCTTAGCAATTGTGCGATTAATATTCTTGAAATGAGGTTTGGGAAACTCACCGCTTGAAATTCTGCTAAAAAGAGGGACCTATACATGGCCAAAAAGCTGCTGGCAGACAAACTAAAGGTCGCCCGTGGGGAGGTTCACATAATCCCGGAGAGGTGCAAAGGATGCGGGTTTTGTATAGAATTTTGCCCTCGAGAGGTCCTAGAAAAATCCGATGAAACAAACTCCAAAGGATATCACATACCCACCGTGAAAGAGGGGAAGGAAAATTCCTGTGTAAACTGCCAGACCTGCATGCTGGTCTGTCCTGAATTTGCCATTTATACTGAAGAGGTAGAAGAGCCCGAATGAACAAGGCACTTCTTTCCGGCAGGCACTTTATGATTGGAGATGTGGCCTGTGCCGAGGGAGCTCTGGCGGCCGGCTGCCGGTTCTTCGCCGGTTACCCGATAACCCCAGCCTCTGAAGTAATGGAAAGGATGTCCCGTCGGCTGCCCACACTGGGAGGCCACTATATCCAGATGGAGGACGAGCTTGCCAGTATGGCTGCTATCCTGGGAGCTTCTTGGGCGGGAGCTAAGGCTATGACCGCAACTTCGGGACCGGGATTTTCATTAATGCAAGAGAATATCGGCCTGGGAATGATCACCGAGACACCATGTGTCCTCCTTAATGTTCAGCGGGGAGGTCCCTCTACGGGCCTACCAACCTTAAATGGTCAAGGGGATATGATGCAAGCTCAATTTGGATCACACGGGGATTACCGATCAATTGCTTATGTCCCCAGCTCACCCCAAGAAATGTTTGATTTCACCATCAAGGCCTTTAACACAGCGGAAAAGTATAGGATGCCCGTATTCATTATGGCCGATGAGGTAATCGGACATATGAACGAACTGGTAAATATCCCGGAACCGGAGGATATTAAAATCACAGAGCGGGAAAGGCCGCAAGAACCTCCTGGTCCGGATTTCAACCTTTTTAAATTTAATGGAAGTGCTGCCCCCATGCCCAAAACAGGTGAGGGATATAAGGTTCATGTCACCGGACTTACCCACAATGAAAAAGGTTACCCATCAATAGATGTTCCCACACAAAAAAGGATGTTAAGCCATCTGTTAAATAAAGTTGAGAGTAATAAAGAGGATATTGTGGAGTACAACGAGCAAATGACCGAAGATGCTAAAATTATTGTCATTGCCTACGGGTCCACGGTGCGATCCGCCAGGGCCGCCATAACCCAAGCCAGAGAGAAAGGCATCAAAGCGGGTCTGCTCAGGTTGATCACCGTCTGGCCCTTTCCGGAGGAGAAAATAAAGGAATTGGATAAAAGAATAAAGGGATTTGTATTTCCGGAAGTAAACTACGGCCAGCTAGTTCGAGAAGCGGGGAGATTTACCGAAAAACCGGTTAAAAAAGTTTCTCATCCTGGGGGAGATCTAATTGATCCAGGAGCGATATTGAAAGCAATCGAGGAGAGCCAAGAATGAATAGGAGTCAGCAAACTAAGATCAAGAAAACTACCAAAACCGAAGCTCATCCTGATAATGATTTATTGCGACCGGAACGCATTCCTCATATCTGGTGTCCGGGCTGTGGAATAGGAGTCGCAGTCACCGCCTATCTTGAGGCCATGCGCGAAGTGGATATTCCCATTGAAAAACAAGTTGTAGTGTCAGGAATAGGTTGTACAGGGAGGGTAGCCGGTTATGTAAATATAGATTCCTATCATACCACCCATGGTCGGGCGATACCTTTTGCTACCGGCCTAAAAGTGGCCAACCCGGAGCTTGAGATTACCGTGTTCAGTGGCGATGGTGACTTGGTCACTATCGGCGGAAACCACCTAATCCATGCGGCCAGAAGGAACGTTGATATAAACGTCATTTTGATCAACAATTTCAATTATGGGATGACCGGGGGGCAGGTGGCCTCTACCACCCCACGCGGAGCATTCACTTCTACCTCTCCCTACGGAAACTATGAGCCAAGTTTTAACTTACCACACTTAGTGGAGGCAGCCGGTGGCACCTATGTATGTCGATGGACTACTCTACATTTCAGGAGATTAAGAGATTCCATCATTAGGGCATTTAACAAAAAGGATTTTAACTTTATCGAAGTTATATCTCCTTGTCCCACTTCTTTTGGGGAGCCAAATAATCTAGGTGACGGTCTAGATGAGATGAAATGGTACAGAGAGAAATCTATTATTGATCATGACGCCGATTTGGGTGAAGTGGGGATATCCATTGATAAAGACTCACCTTTAATTGTGGGTAATTTCGTGGATAAGGAAAGACCCACTTACTTAGAATCGGTAAGGGAAAGGTTAATAAAAGAGGGAGTGATCGAATCTGAGAATGGAGATTAGACTTGGAGGATTCGGAGGACAAGGAATTATAACCTCTGGGTATATCATAGGGCACGCTGCTTCAATTTATGATAAAAAAAGCTCAACTTTAACTAGGGAGTATGGGCCTGAGAAAAGGGGAGCTAGGGTAGCCGCAGATGTAGTTATCTCTTCGGAGGAAATTGATTACCCTAAAGTAATAAAACCAGATTTACTCATATTAGTGGCTCAGGAAGCATACGATTATTACAGTCATAATATCAAAGACCAAGGGACGATATTGCTTGACCAAGATTTGGTGAAAGAGGATATGGATAAGCATCCCCATGCTAAAGTATATAAAATTCAAGCGAACAAGATGGCAGAAGAATTAGGAAAAAGAATTGTGGCTAACATAGTTATGATCGGTTTTTTCACCGCAGTTACCAGCATTATAAATCGTGATTCTATGAAGAAGGCAGTGTTTGATATTGTACCTGAGAAAGCGCGTGAGTTAAACGAGAAAGCTTTTAATTTAGGTTACAGGCGGGGAGAGGAAATAAAAGAATGAATAATGGTGAACCGAGAGTTGGAGTTTATATCTGTCACTGTGGGACAAACATCGCCGGAGTTATAGATGTAGAAGGGGTAGCCGATTTTGCCAGAAAGCTGGAAGGAGTGGTTTTGGCAAAGGATGTAATGTATGCATGCTCTGAGCCCACACAAAGGGAAATAAAGGAAGATATTCAGGAAGAAAAGCTTAACCAGGTGGTAGTGGCTGCTTGCTCCCCAAAGATGCACGAGCCCACCTTTCAGGCGGTGGTGGAAGAGGCAGGATTAAATAAATATCTTTTCGAGATGGCCAATATTCGGGAACAGGATAGCTGGGTTCACAAAAAGAACGGAGCCCAAGCAACCGAGAAAGCAAAAGATCTGGTAAAAATGGCCGTTGCCCGGGCCCTGCTGCTAGCTCCCAATCAGGATGGTCAAATACCTATAGGGGACAAGGTTTTGGTCATAGGTGGGGGGATAGCAGGAATACAGGCTTCTTTAGATCTGGCTGACGGGGGGTATCAGGTATACTTGGTGGAGAAGGAACCCACTATCGGAGGAAGGATGGCTCAGTTGGATAAGACCTTCCCCACCCTGGATTGTTCTACCTGTATTCTCGCCCCTAAGATGAGTGAAGTAGCCAGAAATCCCAATATTGAAGTTATTGCAAACGCTGAAGTAACTCAGATTGACGGGCATGTAGGAGATTTCACCGCACACATCAATCAGAAAGCGCGGTTTGTAACCAGCGATTGTACAAGTTGTAATGATTGTACCGAAGTATGTCCGGTGGCTTTACCGGACGAATTTAACTCCAACCTGTCTGAGCGTAAGGCCATTTACAAACCTTTCCCCCAGGCAGTGCCTTCAGAATACGTAATCGATTTTGAAAGCTGTCTGAACGAGGAAAACTTAATTGCCTGCGAAAAATGCATCCAAGCCTGCGATCCAAAGGCTATTAGCTTCGACCTACCACTCACCAATAATTTTCGGATAGATATTGACACCATTATTGTAGCCACCGGGACGGACCCTTACGATCCTGAAGAACTAAAGGAATACGGATATGGAAAATACGATGATGTAATATCAACGCTGGACTTCGAGCGGATAATAAATGCATCCGGTCCCACCAATGGAGAGCTGATAAGACCATCGAATAGAAAACCCCCTAAAAAAGTATCATTTATTCAATGTATAGGATCTCGTAACAGCACCGGTCTTTTTGAACATCCCTACTGTAGTGGGATTTGCTGTATGGTTAGTATAAAGCAAGCCTTTTTAATCAAGGAGAAATGGCCGGAAACCGAGGTGGAGATTTATTATATTGATATAAGGGCCGCCGGCAAAGGTTTTGAAGAACTCTACCAAAAGGTAAGAAAAGAAGGGGTACATTTTATTAAGGGTATTCCGGCGGAGATAAGAGAAGAAGATGGTAAGCTGAGGTTAACCGGGGAAAACATCTTGATGGGCGAGATGTACGATAATCAGACTGATCTGGTGATACTTTCGGTGGGACTGGAGGCCAGAGAATCAAGTTTGGATATCCAAAAAAGACTAAATATCTGCGCTGTGAACTCGGATGGATTCTTTATCGAGAAACATCCCAAGCTTGAACCAGTAGATACCGCGAATGCGGGAATCTTCATAGCCGGAACTGCCGAAAGCCCTAAGGATATAAGAGAATCCTCTACCCAAGGTAAAGCGGCCGCTTCCCGGGCCAGCAGACTGATGAAACAGGAGTTCATAAAGATAGAAGCATTGACGGCGGTAGTTGATGAAGACCTGTGTAGCGGATGTGAGGTATGTGTCAGCGTATGTCCCTACGATGCGATTGAGATGAGAGATGGGAGGGCCTCGGTAATCGACGCCGCTTGTCAGGGTTGTGGGGCTTGTGCTTCCTCTTGCCCGACTGGAGCTATCACTATGCTTCACTTCACCGATGACCAGATATTAGCTCAGGTGGATAAGGCATTAGAGGTAGATCCAGAAAAGAAAATGATTGTGTTTGCCTGTAATTGGTGCTCTTACGAAGCGGCGGATCTAGCCGGGTCTTCAAGATCTGAATATCCGGCCTCTAGTCGGATAATAAGGGTGATGTGCTCCGGACGTATGGATCCCCAAATCATACTAAGAGCATTTCAAAAAGGGGCGGGTGGTGTATTGTTATCCGGTTGTCATCCGGGGGATTGTCATTATTTGGATAGCAATTATAGAGCTTGGGCTAGACATAGGTTACTCCGTAAATATTTAAAAAGCATGGGAATAGATGAAAGAAGGTTCGAATTGGGATGGTTTAGTGCGGGTGAAGCTAAAGAGATGGTGGAAAAGCTTTACCAGATGGATGAAGTAATACAGAAGCTATCCAAAAGAGATATAAGAAGGACTGTAAATGCAGTAAACTAGGAAATGAGAGGGAGAAGGTACTAATAGGGGATAAAGATTAAGTGATCAAACAATGACCAAGATTAAACCATTTGTTTCAAAAGAATACACTAAGAAAACCCTCCTAGAGAAGGTGGCGGAGCTTTCGGGCCAGGATATATTTGCCTGTTACCATTGTGGAAAATGTTCCGGGAGTTGTCCTTATGTTTCCCAGATGGATCAGACCCCCCGGGTTGCATTGGAATATCTAATGGAAGGGCGGGTGGAGATTTTAGATTCCAATACTATTTGGCTCTGTTCTTCTTGCTATACTTGTCAAGCAAGATGTCCCAACGATATTGATATTGCTAAGGTAATGGAAGCCTTGAGGCAAATAATTTTAAGAAAAGGTATAGATTACGCTGATCTTGCTGATCTACCTCCTGAGGAAATTGCGAAATTACCTCAAATTGCTTTGGTGGGCAATTTCAGAAAGGAGACTGGGTAGATAAAAAATGAGAATACCTTATTATCCAGGATGCACCCTAAAAACTCAGGCCAGAAATTTTGAAACCTCAGCTTTAGCAGCTGCCAAAGAGCTGGATATAGAATTAATCGAACTTCCTAGATGGAACTGCTGTGGGGTAGTTTTTTCGCTTACAGATGATGACCTAATGCATCATGTTGCCCCAATCAGGAACTTAATTAGAGTTAGCGAAATGGAACAAAATGGGTTAGTTGAGGACAGCAATCATTTACTTACCTTGTGTACAATGTGCTATAATACTTTAAAAAGAGCTAACCTTCGAGTAAAGGAAGATTCGGACGATTTACAAAAAATCAACGACTTGATGTATCTGGAGGAGGACTATGAAGGTGATTTAGAGGTTATACACTTTTTGGAATTATTAAAGGACATAGGTTTTGAAAAAGTAAAAGAGAGAGTAAATAATCCACTACAAGGGTTGAAGATAGCGCCGTATTATGGCTGTATGTTACTAAAGCCCCGAGAAGTGGGGATTGGTGATCCAGAAGAACCTACTATTCAAGCTGATTTACTTTCAGCTTTAGGTGCAGAAGTTATTGATAATCCTTATAAGAAATTGTGTTGTGGCAGCTATCAAACAGTTAGGAATAAACAGGTAGTTTCCGATCTGGCCTATAAGATCCTCACCCATGCTCAAAAGGAAGGTGCTGATGCAATTTCATTAAGTTGTCCTCTTTGTATGTTTAATCTTGACTCCAGACAAAAGGAAATTAAGAAAGAAAAGCCTGAATTCAAGAAGATTCCGATATTTTACTTTACCCAACTTATGGCTGTTGGTTTTGGATTGGATGAAAAGGAGTGTGGTTTTGAGCTAAATTATGTAGATCCAAGGCCACTTCTTTCTAAGACAAATCTTATATAAGGAGGAAGAATGAAAAATAAGAAAGAACCTTCATCTGATAAGAAATTAGATACCAAAGAGATTATGGAAAGAATCGCTGAGGCAAGTAGGCAGGTAGTTTCAGGGGTTGAAGATGAGGAAGTGGAGGATTGGGTAACAATTTACGTAATGGGAAGAGCATATGATATTCCAGCTGACTTGACCATATTGACTGCCATGGAGTACGCAGGATACAAGTTTGTTAGAGGGGTGGGATGTCGGCAAGGGTTCTGCGGTGCCTGCTCTACAGTATATAGAAAGAAGGGCGAATATAAACTTCAAACTGGGATGGCATGCCAGACTAGGGTAGAAGATGGTATGTATCTGGTTCAAATACCATTTACCCCGGCAGAAAAACCAACCTATGATATCACTAAACTGGAATACGGGCCAAATACTCTATTTCAATATTATCCGGAGATTGCCCGATGTGTATCCTGCAATACTTGCACCAAAGCGTGTCCGCAGGATCTGGAAGTTATGGATTATGTTCAGGCGGCGATTAAGGGAGATTTCGAACAGCTAGCTGAGGAATCATTTGATTGTATACAGTGTGGACTCTGTGCAATAAGATGTCCGGCCGATATAGTCCAATACAATGTTGCTCAACTGGGTAGAAGACTGTATGGGAGATATGAGAAGCCAGAGCCGGAGCATCTTACCAAGAGGCTGGACCAGATTAAAGAAGGAAAATTTGATGAGAAATTAGAGGAAATTACGAAACTTGAAAGAGAAGAATTGGAGAAAGTATATGCCCAGCGGCAAAGAGAAGAAGGCTAATTCAGGAGGCTAAAATGGCTGAATTAAAGTATATTGAAGGATATCCTGAATATATATATAAAAAGATAGATAAAGTTCATGCTACTAGGGGAAAGAGAAAAGATTATACTCCTGACCCTATGAGCAAAGAAGAACAGGAAGAAGTGTTGGAACTTCACCCTGATTATGCCCCGGGTGGTAAAAGGGAGATTTCCATTGGGCCAAATAAAGGAGACATTGCTCCTGACCCAGTGGTGGATTTGCTTGAAGCATATCCACTGGTGGAAGGGGAAGAAATTGACATATCTACCCCGGATTTCAGTGTGGATATTTTGATAATTGGAGGGGGACTTGCGGGAACTACTGCAGCTATATGGGCGAACAATGAGGGGATACCTGCCGATAAGATTTTACTTGCTAACAAATTAAGGCACGGGGATGCCAACTCGATCATGGCGGAAGGGGGGACTCAAGCTGCAGACCGAGAGATTGATTCCCCTCAAAGGCATTATATAGATACTATGGGAGGAGGTCACTTTACCAATAAACCGGATGTCCTACGGGGATTGGTTGAAGATGCTCCCTTCATCATGCATTGGTTGCATGAATTAGGAGCCATGATTGATAGGGATGAGGACGGTAATTTCGTGGAAAAATGGGGAGGGGGGACTTCGATAAGGAGGTTACATTCCTGTAAGGACTACACAGGCCTGGAGGAGTTTAGAGTCATACGAGATGAATTTAGGGGTAGGGAAATAGGTTGCATTGAACATTATCCAGCAATCGAGCTTCTAACTGATGGTAAAAATAGGGTTACCGGAGCAGTTCTTTATAACCTTGAAACCGGAGCATATAAAATTGTAAGAGCAAAAGCAACCATTCTGGCCACCGGGGGTTTCGGAAGGCTACATATAAGAGGATTTCCTACTACCAACCATTACGGGGCTACTTGTGATGGTGTGGTCTTGGCTTATCGAGCAGGGGCGAAATTGAGGGATACTGACACAGTTCAGTATCATCCAACTGGGGCAGCATATCCCATTCAGATCGTGGGTTACCTGCTTACCGAAAAATTAAGAAGCTCTGGAGCCCAGCCGGTAAATGCAAATGGTGAAGCCTTTGTTTTCCCACTGGAACCGAGAGATGTTGAGGCTTCCGCCATAATAAGGGAATGTTATGTACGTGATAATGGAATCACAACTCCAACCGGTCTTCGGGGTGTATGGCTGGATACTCCAATGATTGAAGAAAAGAATGGAGAAGGCTATATCGAAGATGCTTTTCCCGGTATGCATAGAATGTTCTCCCGTTATGATATTGATATGAGAAAAAATCCCGTTTTAGTTTTTCCCACCCTCCACTATCAAAATGGAGGAGTAGAAACGGATCCTTGGGGCCATACTAACCTGGATGGATTATGGGTAGCAGGAGAAGTTTCAGGGGGAGTGCATGGGAAGAATAGATTAATGGGCAATTCCACCCTAGGTACAATGGTTTTCGGTAGAAGATCGGGTATATCAGCTGCTGAATATGTAGAATCCGGTGCAGATCAAGGTAAACTTACTCTTGAACACCAAAAAAGCTACGTTCAAATGTTAAAGGAAGCGAATATTTCACCGGAAAGAAGATCACCGTTGCTTTTACCTGATTACAGAGGCAAGGAAGCCTTGGCAAGAATGATCGATGTGTTCTAAGCGCAAATTAGGAGGTAGAAAATAGATGGTTGAAGAGATAGATGAAGAAGAACTTTTAAAAAAAGCGGAAAAACCAGGTAAAGATGCCCTAAAACTTCATCCTTTTTATCAAGGTAAAGTTCAGGTAAATCCCAAATGTGCCATTCGGAGTTTTGAAGATTTTGCCATCTGGTATACGCCGGGGGTAGCCAAGCCCTGTGAGGAAATAGATGCTGATCCATCCAAGGTCTTTGAATATACCAATAAATCCAATATGGTGGCCGTGGTATCCGATGGGACCAGGGTGTTGGGACTGGGTGATATAGGACCCAAAGCTGGCCTGCCGGTGATGGAAGGAAAGGCTATCCTTTTTAAATACCTAGGAGGAATTGATGCTTTTCCTATCACTTTAGATACCAAGGACCCGGAGGAGATCATCAGGACAGTTAAGATACTGGAGCCGGCCTTTGGAGGCATAAATTTAGAAGACATTGCCAAGCCTAAGTGCTTTGAGATACTAGATAGATTAAGAGAAGAGATGGATATTCCAGTATGGCATGATGACCAACAAGGTACAGCTTCCATTGAACTGGCCGGGATAATAAATGCCTTAAAAATAGTGGGTAAAAAACTAGACCAAGCTACCTATTCTATCATCGGAGCAGGTGCAGCAAACGTTGCTTTAACTAGGGTAATGTTTGCAGCGGGAGTGCCTCCGGCCCAGGTGATAGTCTCTGACAGTAAAGGTATACTCCATGATGGGCGAGAGGATTTGGAGGAGAATAAGGACTACAACCCCTATAAGTGGGACCTGGCACGGAAGACCAACGGGGAAAAGCGGGTAGGTGATTTAGAAGAAGCGATAAAGGATACTGATGTACTGGTAGCCGCCTCCAAACCTGGTCCGGGAGTGATTAAGAAAGAGTGGATATCCACCATGAACAAAGATTCAATAGTTTTTGTGGTAGCTAACCCTATTCCTGAAATCTGGCCCTGGAAAGCAAAGGAAGCCGGAGCCAGAATAGTGGGAACCGGGCGCTCCGATTTTCCTAACCAAATTAATAATTCAATAGGATTTCCGGGCATCTTTAGGGGAACCTTAGATGTGCAAGCGAAAACGATCACCGATGAAATGGCCATAGCTGCAGCTTATGCTATTGCTGAAACTGCCGAGCAGAAGGGGTTAAGAGAAGACTATGTAGTGCCTACAATGGATGAGTGGGAAGTATTTATCAATCAGGCAGTGGCAGTAGGTAAAAAAGCCATCGATCAAGGGATTGCCAGAAAGAAGCTTTCTGAGCAAGAACTGGAGGAAAAGGCAAGAAAAAGGATCGAAAAGGCTAGAGAATGGACTCAAAAAGCACAAGAAATAGGGCTCATTGAGCTTCCTCCAGAAGATTAAATGGCCGGAATCCGGCACCCATAACAAAAGAGGAGGTCAGTAATGGATTTGGATAAACTAGCTTTCCAGCTAGTAGAACCTATTAAAGAATCGGTGACTACCTTACCACAGCCCACTCTTCATGCCTTAAAAGAAGCCAGGGATCGGGAAGAAGGGGGGGCTAAAGTGCAGCTAGAGGCCATGCTAGAAGCAATAGAAATTAGCCAAAAACAAGGTATCCCTATTTGCCAGGACACCGGGACTCCTACTTTCTATGTTCAGGTGGGCTCTTCTTTTCCGGCAATAAACGAACTGGACAGGATGGAATCCACCCTTAAGAAAGCAATTAGGAAAGCTACGGTAGAGGTTCCCATTAGGCCCAATACAGTTCATCCTATTAGCGGAAAAAACCCTGGTGACAATACGGGACTTCACATTCCCTATATAGACTGGACGATATCTGAGGGAGATGAGCTAATTATGACTTATCTACCCAAAGGTGGAGGATCTACTAATATGAGCCAGCTTACCATGATGACCCCGGGGCGAGGGCTAAAAGGAGTAAAGGAGATTGTGCTGGAGCGAATAGCTTCTATGGAAGGTAAACCTTGTCCACCCACTGTGGTGGGAGTAGGTATCGGGGGGTCTGCATCTATAGCTTTAAATTTGGCCAAAAAATCGTTACTTAGACCGGTGGGAAAGCGTCATCAGGAGGAGGAAATAGCAAATATAGAAAAAGAACTTTTGGAAAAAGCCAATCAGCTAGGAATTGGCCCCATGGGGGTAGGAGGAAAGACTACAGTACTTGATGTGAAGTTAGAATATGAGTATAGGCATCCTGCTTCCTATCCCATAGGCATCGCCCCTCAGTGCTGGGCTAACCGGAGGGTTTCCGTTAAGGTCAATCCAGATTCCTCAGTAGAGGTGATAGGATGAAGATAATAAATACTCCTCTTGATCCAAACGAAGTAAGAAACTTGCGAGTTAATGACTCGTTTAAGATTACCGGCAAGATATTCACCGCCCGGGACGCAGCGCATGAGAAGTTACTAGCTCTTCACGGGGAAGGCAAAGAACCGCCCTTTCAATTGTCAGATTACCCTTGCTTTCATTGTGGGCCGGTAATGAAAAAAGAAAACGGTAAGTGGCAGGTAGTATCTGCCGGCCCTACCACCAGTATCAGGATGGAAATTTTTGCCCATGAATTTATGGATAAATTTGGAACTAAGATATTCATTGGTAAAGGAGGAATGGGAGAGAAAACCTCTAAAGCCCTAGAAAATCATGGCGGGGTCTACGCTCAGTTTACCGGTGGGGCAGGCTCTCTAATGGCTGGTTCGGTTACCGAAGTAAAAGATGTCTACTATCTGGATGAGCTGGGAGTTCCAGAAGCGATTTGGGTATTCGAGGTCAGTGAATTTGGTCCACTCCTGGTAACTATGGATTCACATGGAGAATCTATTCATCGGGACTTAACTAAAGAAATAGAGAAAAATTTAGATAAAATTAAGCAAACCTTAGGAAACTAACTTATTGGATTTCTTATGGCTCAGTGAGGGCTATAAGGCGGTTACGAAAGTACAAAAGAATCTTTGAGGTGCAAAAATGGATAAAATAGATGATTGGCCTATTATAAATAGAAGTTGTGAGGTTATTAATGGCAGATAAACCTAAGGTAGCATTTTATTGGTGTGCTTCCTGTGGGGGATGTGAGGAAGCTGTAGTTGATCTTGCCGATCAACTATTAGAGGTTGTGGAAGCGGTGGAGATTGGATTTTGGCCGGTGGCTTTGGATTTTAAGAGAAAAGATGTAGAAAATTTTAAAAAGGGAGAATTACTAGCTTCGTTCATTAATGGCTCCATTCGACTCTCTGAGCAACAGGAGATGGTTGAACTCTTGCGGGACAAGAGCCAGAATCTGATTGCCTTTGGGAGCTGTTCACATCTGGGGGGTATTCCCGGATTAGCTAATCTGTGGGATAAGGAATCGATCTTTCAGAGATTATATAAGGAGACACCAACTTTGGAAGAGGCAAAAGAGCCTATCTATCCCCAGGAGATCACCCATCTAGAGGAAGGGGACATACATTTACCAGCCTTTTTTGATTCCGTAAATACATTGGATCAAACTGTGGATGTAGATTATTACCTTCCCGGTTGCGCTCCTACTCCTAATATGGTAATGGAAATAGTTACTGCCCTTTTAGAAGGAAGCTTGCCTCCAAAAGGCTCCGTAATCGGTCCTCATAGAGCCCTTTGTGATGAATGTGATCTAAAGGAATCTAAGCCCGACAAGATGCTTATAACCGAGATTAAAAGGACACATGAGACGGTAGCTGATCCGGAAGAATGCTTTTTAGCCCAAGGGATAATTTGTATGGGGCCGGCCACCCGCGGGGGTTGTGAGGCACGATGTATTAAAGCCAACATGCCCTGCACCGGATGCTTTGGTCCCACGGATAAAGTCATGGATCAGGGAGGCAAGATGCTCTCTGCCCTGGCTTCTATCATCGATTATGAGACGGAGGAAGAACTGCAAGCAATTATAGAGAAAATACCCGATCCAGTGGGTACTTTCTATCGCTACAGCCTTCCCTCCTCACTTTTGGGTCAAAAGAGGATAAAAACAGGAGGAGAGGCCGGTGGCTAGAAAGATAAGCATAGATCCAATTACCAGGTTAGAAGGTCACGGGAAGATCGAAATCTTTTTAAACGAAGATGGCAATGTAGAGAAGGCTTATTTTCAAATTCCAGAGCTTAGAGGATTTGAAAAATTCTCCGAGGGGCGGCTGGCTGAAGATATGCCCCAGATTACCGAAAGAATCTGCGGGGTTTGTCCGTGGGCTCATCATATGGCCTCCTCAAAGGCACTGGACGATCTCTATCAAGTAGATCCTCCACCAGCAGCCAAGAAAATTAGAGAGCTAATTTACAATGTTTTTATCCTAGAAGATCATGCTTTCCATTTCTTCTTTCTAGGCGGCCCAGATTTTATTACCGACCCCCAAGCGCCCACCAGGGAAAGGAATATACTGGGGGTAATTCAAAAGGTGGGAAAGGATGTAGGTAAGAGAGTAATAGGCATGAGAAAGGAGCTAAGGGACCTGGAAGCTTTGGTAGGAGGTAAGACCATACATCCGGTATGCGGTCTGCCCGGGGGGATCTCCAAATCGCTAACTGAGGAAGACAGGGAAGAATTTATCCAAGTAGCTGATCACGCTTTGGAGTTTACCCAGTTTACGCTGGATCTTTTCAAAGACTTAGTGTTGGGAAACGACCAGTACGTTGATTTGATTAGGGCTGAAGCCTACACTCATCGAACCTACTATATGGGTTTGGTGGATGAAAATAACCAGGTAAACTTCTACGACGGTACAATAAGAGTAGTCGATCCACAAGGAAGTGAATTTGCTAAATTCACCCCTCAACAATACGTGGATAACTTAAGTGAACACATTGAACCTTGGACTTACGTGAAGTTTCCTTATCTTAAAGAGATTGGCTGGAAGGGTTTTGTGGATGGAAAAGAAAGCGGCATATTCAGTGTAGCTCCGCTTGCTCGTCTAAACGCGGCCCATGGAATGGCCACTCCCCGGGCCCAAGAAGCTTACCAGGAAATGTATGAAACCTTAGATGGTAAGCCAGTTCATCATACTTTAGCCAACCATTGGGCCAGAGTGATAGAGATGGTTTATGGGGCAGAGAGGATAAAGGAGTTGGCCGAAGACGAGGAAATTACTTCTTCTAAAATAAGAGAACTTCCCCAACAGACCCCTGCGGAAGGGATGGGAGTAGTAGAAGCCCCTAGAGGGACTCTATTCCATCATTATCAAACTAATGACCAAGGAGTAATAAAGAAGGCCAATTTGATAGTGGCCACTCAGAATAACTCCGCTCGCATGGCCATGTCTATAGATAAAGCGGCCAAAGAGCTTATCAAAAACGGCAAGGTAGATGATGGACTTCTAAACATGGTGGAGATGGCATTTAGGGCTTATGATCCTTGCCATGCATGTGCCACCCATTCACTGCCCGGCCAGCTCCCACTTAAGGTAAATATATATGATCACCGTAAGGAATTGGTTACCCAACTGAAACGATAAAGCCTGCAAATGAAGACAGTTATCCTTGGATTGGGCAATGAGCTTTTAGGTGATGACGGAGTGGGAATAGTAGCAGCCAGACTCCTGAAAGAAGAGATAAGAGACGAAGTGAAGGTTCTGGAAAGCTCCCTTTCCGGATTGGCCCTACTAGATATATTGGTTGGATATGAGAAAGCCATCCTGATAGATTCTATCCTTACTGAAAGTGGAATCCCGGGTCAGGTCTATGAGATTGATCCTCAAGATTTACCCCCAGCTAAGGCTTCATCCGGTCATTATGCTGGGCTTCCGGAACTATTTGAAATAAGTGAAATTTACCAACTTGATTTTCCCCAATGCGTAAAGATCTTCGCCGTAGAGGTAGAGGACCCTTATACCCTAAAAGAAGGCCTTTCTGAGAATGTGCAGGATGCACTTCCGGATTTGATAGCCAGGGTTAAAGCGGAAAGCTTTAGGTAAATTAAAGTCATACCGTTTTTGATTTAAATCGTAGAACTTAAAAACAGGAAAACCACCGGTCTTACCCAAAGACAGAAGAAAAGTACTCTCCAAACCGCTTGATATCACAGTATGAAAATCTAAACCAGATCGAATTAACTATATTTAATTTTTTGAAATTTAAAAAGGGCACTGAACTTTTAAAAGTTCAGTGCCCTTTTCTTTTATAATTTCTTCCTGTTAAACTTTAGTTTGCTACTCCTTATGCATCAAATTAAGCCTGAAGAGCATTGCGGAATCGAGTACTACACCTTCCACGTTTTTCTGCATAACTGCCACGTGTGCAGAGCGGTTAGACCACAAGGGAAGGAGTATGACACTTTCCGCTAAAAGCTCTTGTGCCTCTTCGTAGAGCGCAGTTCTCTTATCAATGTCCGTAGTCTCTCGGGCTCCACTTAGCAACTCCACAAACTTCTGGTAGACGTCTTGGTCGTATTCAGATTCGGCTTGGTTAAGGAAAGTACCTAACCCTTCCGGTGATTCGATCAGCCACGGATCGAGGAAGTTGGCGGGGTCGATAAAGTCAGGATACCAGCCAAGTAAGAAGACGTCGAATGCTGCTGATGACTCACGTTCGATATATGTCCCCCACTCGTAGGAGGCAATATTTACTTTCATCATCTCGGTTTCCTCAAAGCAGCCTTTGAGAACGGCCGCCACATCAGCTTCCTCAGTTCCGTAGTGTTTTGGTGAGTAATTTAAGGTGAATTCGAAGGGATTATCTTCAGAGTATCCTTCTTCTCTCAACACTTCCCGGGCTTTCTCCAAATCCCTTGTTGGGAAGGCGTCGATATGACTGAACCATCCCTCGGGTACCATTGAATAAAGCGGGGTGTTAATACCAGCAAATACATCTTCGGAAAGCCTATTCCTGCAAGCACTGTAAGATAAAGCTCGACGCAAGTTGGGATTGCTAAACGGTGGATGATTGACGGTAAATACCATGTATCTAACAGAAGGAGAATCTCCAATGATGGTTTTTAAATTGGGATTTCCCTGTAGATCACCAATGTCATCCGGAGTAAATGTCCTATATGCAATATCTACTTCCCCCGCTTCCACGGCCGCCCGCAGGGCAGCAGCATCGGCATAAAATACTTCAACGATTCTCTTAGTCTTTGGAGTTTCACCCCAATAATCATCGTAGGCTTCATATACTGTCCTCTCCTCAGGCACATACTCTACCAATTTGTAAGGACCGGTCCCTGCGTATTCACCCTTGGCGAATTCATTTACAGGAGTGGATACTGGACTAATTGCTAATGATGGAATGACGGCATCTACCATCCTGGCCAAGAAGGTGGCATCAGGTTTAACGAGGCTAATTTTTAGGGTATATTTACCAGTACATCTTAGCCCGTCAATCAACTTGATAAGACCTACTCCTCCTTCCGGTCCGTCCAAAGCAAGATTTCTCTGGAGAGAATAAGCCATGGTAGGACAGTTAAACGGGGTACCATCAGTATAGGTAACATCTTCTCTTAACTTAAAAGTATAAACTGTCCCGTCTTCTGAAACTTCATAGCTTTTGGCTAGGGATGGTGAAGGAACAGTTTCATTTGGCCTCAGAGTTAGTAAAGAATCGCTAGTATTTCTTAGGGTGTGCCAACTCCAGAAATCGTAGGAGTTGGATGTAGATAGCTCGGTTATCCTATCGGTGGTACCAATAATCAGAACATCTTCCTGGGTTATGGCAGTTATAGACACAGCTAAACCCAAACTAATAACCAATAGACAAACAAATAATAATTTTGTCTTACTCATGCTTTAAACTTACCTCCTATTTTTTTAATTAAACTACTAAATTAGGCTGGCAGCCTCAACTTTCCACTACCACCCCCCTTTATTAAACCTCAATCAAAGGAATTTTAGCACGAAATTATAATTTTTTCAAGCTCTCTTACGGCGACGTTTGGGGTTTAGCATATCACTTATTCCTTCCCCGATCATTCCAAAACCCAGGGACAGTAGGATTATCATCAATCCTGGGAAAGTTATTAACCACCAATCACCTGTTTGCAAAAACTTTTGTCCGGTTCTGATATCAAAACCCCAGTCAGGAGTGGGGGGTGGAATACCAAAACCCAAAAACGCTAAACCAGCTTCAGTAAGTATAGCATCGGCAATATTAAAGGAGGAAACTGACATCATAGAATTTATCGTATTAGGAGCTATATGCTTGAGTAATATGCGGATATTGCTGAACCCCAAGGCTCTAGCTGCTTCTACAAATTCTTCATTTTTGATCTGTAATACTTGACCTCGGACAACTCGGAAATAAGTAGGAATATAAATAACGAATACCGCCATAACAATGTTGAATACCCCCTGGCCTAACATAGCAATTATAATTATGGCCAAAATGAGGGAAGGAAAGGAATAAATGGAATCCATCAAAAGCGAAAGTACCCGGTCCAACACCCCGCCGTAATAACCTGATATCCAACCGGTAAGGGAACCAATAGAGAGGGCGATAATTGCCGATAGTCCAGCCACTATTAGGGGGATTCTGCCTCCGTAGATGATCCTACTAAATAAATCTCTTCGGAGATGGTCGGTTCCCATGGGATGAGTTACACTAGGAGCTTCCAGTCTTTCTGCCCCGCGATATTTCGTTGGGTGATAGGGAGCTATCCAAGGGGCAAGTACAGTTACCAATATGAAAAAGCCCACTATGATAGTTCCAGTCAGTAAAAGATAATGCTTGCGGATGGTAAGAAACTTCCCTAAAATTTGCAGCAACCATCTAGCAATCATAAATATAGGCTACCTCCACTAGAATCTTACTTTGGGGTCAAGTTGAGCGTACACAATGTCCACTATGAGATTCACTGTGGAGATTAAAATTGCAATCCACACCACAGTCCCTTGAATAGCATTATAATCACGGGCATCTATACTTCTGAGCAAATATCTAGCAATACCAGGCCAAGAGAAAGTGGTCTCAGTCAAAATAGCTCCGGCCATGAGCAATGCAAACTGAAGTCCCATAACCGTTATGATAGGTATTAATGCATTTCTTAAAGCATGCTTGTAATTTACCTTTCGCTCAGTCAACCCTTTGGAACGAGCGGTAGTTACATAGTCCTTATCTATTACCTCCAACATACTTGATCTACTCATCCTTCCAATTAATCCGGATAGAATTAGGCCAAGGGTAAATGCAGGCATTGCAATATGTTTTAGAGCGTCGATTAAAAGTCCAACATCTCCTTTAATGATGCTGTCCACAATGTAAAACTTTGTTATAGGAGTGAAGAAGGCTCCAGCTATTGGGGACAATCTTCCTGCAACCGGCAGCACTCCCAACCATACGCCGAACACTATTTGTAACATTAAACCCAGCCAGAAAATTGGGGTGGCAAATGAACCTATATTAAAAACCCTGATCCCGTGATCTAGGGCAGCGTCACTATGAGTAGCAGCTAAGGCACCACTTCCCAAACCAATAATAATGGCAATAATCATTCCGAAGAAAGCCAGTTCCAAAGTAGCTGGGAATCTTCTGAATATGTCTTTAAGTATAGGCTCGCTGGTTCGGGTAGAGATTCCAAAGTCGCCACGGATTATATTAGCCAGATACTCAAAATACTGTAGATATACTGGTTTATCCATCCCTAGCTTTTGTCGATATTCCTCGATTACTGACATCGGAACATTTTGACCACCCAACATGGCCAAAACGGGATCCCCCGGCATTACCCTTAGCAGAACAAATACAATGGTTAAAAGTATCAGGATCATAGGTACTGCAATAGCTATTCTTGTAAGAACATATTTCCCAAGACCCAAATTCAGATTCCTCCTAGAGCTGAGTTTAAATGGCTAATTTAACTCCAATATTAGCAGCTAGGAATAAGGATGTCAAAGTTTTTACTTTCAAGGGCATTTTACAATCAGCACCCGTTTTAAACCACTTTTGGAATTGACCACGAATTTTTCTTCACTTATAATAAAAATCGAAGTGAACAATCCAAACTATGAAAAGCTTGCCGGCAAATTGAATTTGGATATCAGTGGGGATAAACTCCAAGAGGCCTTCCTGCACAGCTCTTATGTAGGGGAATTGCAAGATAGAGAAGCTAATTCAAATGAAAGGTTAGAATTTTTAGGGGATGCAGTCATCGATCTGGCCATCAACCATTTTCTGATTGAAAAATTTGCTCGGTTACCTGAAGGCGAACTGACTAAGATAAAATCCGTGGTGGTAAGTGGTCCAGTATTGGCAGATAGAGCCAGAAAACTAGGATTAGGCCAATACCTGCTTTTGGGAAAAGGAGAAGAAGAATCAGGAGGGAGGGAACGGGCATCTATCCTCGGAGATGTTTTTGAAGCCCTGGTAGGAAGTATATTTTTAAACGTCGGGTATAAGAAGGCAAAAGAGTTTGTAATTTGTAATTTAGCTAAAGAAATAAAGCTGGTGGCCAATCGGCAGCATCGCCGGGATTATAAGTCGCTCTTACAAGAGGAAACCCAGGCCAAATTTGGAATAAAACCTGTTTATACCTTGGTAAGAGAGGAAGGAGCTGACCACCGGAAAAAATTTACAGTAGCGGTAAAAATAAAACAGGCTAAGATAAAAGCTCAAGGACGGGGAAGAAACAAAAAAGAAGCGGAGCAAGCCGCTGCCAAACAGGCTTACCTAAAGTTGAAGAATTAACTTATTTTCACTCCAGAGGGTCATAACCTCCGTCGTTTAGTGGATGACAGCGCAAAATCCGTCGGAGTGAAAGCAGCAAACCTCTTTTAATTCCGTATTTCTGGATTGCCTGTCTGGAATATTCAGAACAAGTGGGGTAGAAGCGGCAGGAAGATGGAAAAAGCGGCGAGATAAGTCGTTGGTATAATCTTATTATAAATAACAATATCTTTTTGCCCATAAATTAGTTAAACTTCTTTTTGCTCTTATTGAGCTTTTTGGATCTTGTGGAACGCAAGTTATAGCCGAGGAAGTTCCAGGGAAGTGGTTTTTCGTAGCGGATGGCGCAAGGTTCCATGGTTTTTATTTGGGCATCCCATATAAGGGTGGAACCCTGAAGGCTCTTCTTCGCTTCTACGTAGCTTCGAAGAAGCATAGTAGAGGTTCCGCTACCAGAAAACAATCGATGTTATTGATAATTCCAGTGCTAATGAAACATACAAGCATAATAAGACTTATTATAAGTAACAGTATCTTTTTGCACATGAATTAGTTAAACTTCTTTTTGCTCTAAATGGCCGCCTCATTTTCGCTAAATGGAATCCCGTCTTTATTCTCCAACCCCAGGTTATTTAAATAAAGCTACCTCTTCAACCGGAGCATTTTATTGGTAATCTAAACAAATCTGGTATCCGGCCCCGGTGGGGCGGACAACGTAAGTTTCAGCTTCCAATTCTTTAGCTATTTTTCCCTTAACCCCCCGGATTTTAGCTGAATTTTCTTTCCTGAAAGCCCCGTAAAAAGTGGGCCCGCTCCCGCTCATTCCCCAAAAGGCGCTTTCAGAATTTCTTAAATACTTTTCATATTCACAAAGCCGCGGGCAAAGCTTTAGAGCCGGGGTAGTAAGATCATTTATGCCTGCTATGTCCTCAATATTTTCGCGCTTAAGATTTGAGGGAAACTTCCGTTTTGATCTATCACCAGCCAATTTTGCCTCTTTATTCATTTTGTCCCATCTCTTATATACTTTTTTTGTACATAGCGAAAAAGGTGGCTTTATAAGAAGGAATATGAAATCTTCAAATTTGAAGGATTGAGGAGTGAGTATTTCACCTCTTCCCCGGCCTAAACATAAACCTCCTTCCAAAAAATAGGGCACGTCTGCGCCCAGCGGCTGGGCCATTTTTCTTAACTCATCTTTACTTTTTCCTAATTTTAAAAGCTCATTTAAGCCCACCAAAGTTGCCGCCGCATCGGAGGATCCTCCCCCCAACCCCGCCCCTACGGGAATGTTTTTTTCTACCCTTATTTTTACTTTTGCGCTTTTATTTTTCAGGATTTGCTTGCCAGCTTTGTAGACCAGATTATCCTCTTTAGGTATGCTCATTGGGGACTCGCAAGATATGGTTATCCTATTTTTTGACTCCTCTTTGCCCGAAAGGATTTCCAAAGTTAGCACATCCGCCAAATCAATGGATTGAAAAAGGGTGCGTATCTGGTGATACCCGTCCGGCCTTTTGGCTAAAACTTGTAAGCTCAAATTTATTTTAGCGAAAGCCTTTATCCTTAATTTCTTTTTACCCATGGGTCACATTTCTCTATTTACTTCTAAAAAACATGTTTCCTTAAATCGTCCAGTTCTAAATGGTCCGTCTCTTCTTCACCTATAATTTCTCCCCGCTTTATGATGTACAGACGCTGACATAAGCTTAAAACGGTCTCCAGGTTCTGTTCGGCTAAAAGGATGGATTTACCCGCTTCTACGGCTTTTTTAATCACCTCTTTTACCGAATTGACAAATCGAGGCATAAGCCCCTCCGTAGGTTCATCAAAAAGTATCATGGTAGGGTCGGATGCCAAGGCCCTGGTGATGGCCAAAAGCTGCTTTTCACCCCCGGAAAGGGTATAGGCCAAATTATCTTCCCTCTCTTTGAGTTGGGGAAACAACTCGTAGGCCTTCTCAATTCGTGCTTGCCCTGAATCGGCCAAGCCGGAGATAAGCAAGTTTTCCTTTACCGAAAGCTGGGGAAAAACACGTCCCTCCTGAGGCACATAACTTATACCCATGCGGGGAATCTTATAAGTTGCTACTCTTGTTAAGTCCTTATCTTTAAATAATATTTGGCCGGATTTAGCTTTAATCAATCCCGTGATGGCTTTTAGAGTAGTAGTTTTACCGGCCCCATTACGACCCACCAGCCCCACTGCTTCGTTTTCTCCTGAATGGATGGAAATATTCCTTAAAGCCGGGGTTTTTCGATAATAAACGCTCAAATTTCTTACCTCTAGCATCTGCTCATCCCCTAAGATAGACGGATTGGACTTTTTCATCTCTCTTTACTTCATCATAAGTTCCTTCGAATATTACTTTACCCCGATGAAGTACAGTAATTAAATGGGAAAGATCAGCTACTACTTCTATGTCGTGCTCTACCAGAATAATGCTTTGATTCACTCCCTCAATTATTTTCACTATTTGTTCAGTCTCCTCTTCGGATAGGCCAGAAGTAGGCTCATCCAAAAGCAAAAGCTTCGGGGAGCTGGCCAAAGCCAGAGCTATCTCCAAACGCTTTTGATCTCCATGGGCCAGTTCAGAGGCCAAAGTTTCTTTTTCGTCCTCTAATCCAACCTGTGCTACTATCTCTTCGGTCCTCGCTAGAGCCTTTCTGTAGGAGGTTTCCCGTTGGGTAACACCTAAGATATTCTCAAGCACGGAAAGTTGCCAAAAAAGGGCGGGGATTTGGAAAGTACGGGCAATTCCTCTTCGCGCCAATATATGCATCGGGAGACCGGCTATATCACTTCCCTCAAAATAAATTTTACCAGAAGTGGGCTTTAAATCCCCGGTGATTAAGTTCAAAAAGGTGGTCTTACCGGCCCCATTAGGCCCGATTACACCCTTTATCTCACCCTTCCCAATCGAAAAATCAACCCCCGCCACGGCCTCAAAGCCATCAAATCTTTTAGTTAATCCGTCAGTTTCTAGAATATTCATGGTCTAAATATCCTATTTAAGCTACCTACTAATCCGGCCGGGAAAAATTTCACTACTCCTATTATCAAAAGTCCTAGGAATATGGGGTATAGATTTACCCATAGGGAACTTATCAATTCTTCGGTTAGCATCAGTATCCCCGTACCTAGCATAGGTCCAATCAAGGTTCCTGCTCCTCCAAATAAGGTCCAAATAATTACCTCGGCAGAGACCGTCCAGTGAAAAAGATCCGCCGAAGCAAACCGAGAAGTGAGCACGTAAAGTGTACCTGCAAAACCGGAGAGAACAGCGGAGATCACAAACGCATAAAGTCTGAACTCATATGTGTTATATCCGATCGCTTCCGCTCTGGTGGGGTTTTCCCTGATCAGTTTGAAAATCCTGCCCCAGCGGGACCTAAGCAAAAAATAGACTAGACCTGCACAAATCGCCACCGCTCCCAAGACGAAGTAATAATTTACAAACGGATCAGTAAAACTTCTTCTGAATATAGAAGGAGAAGCCACTGTAAGGCCGTCGTCACCGCCGGTAATTGGGGTTAAATCCAGACAAAGAAGGTAAAAAACCAGTGAAGCTATTATTGTAACCACGATGAACCCGGGCTCACCGACTCTGACTACGAAAGCGCCTATTAGAAGCCCCGCTATTCCAGCCAACAATATACCGGCGGCGAGGGAAGCACCCAACCCCAAATCAAGGTGAATTAGCGACAGGACTGTTCCATAAGCGCCTAGTCCAAAAAAGACCGATTGGCCCAGACTGAGCATTCCCGTATATCCATATATAATGTCGAAAGCAAGCGCAAATAACCCCCAAATCAGTATCTCTGTAAGAAGCAGAGTTTGAAAGGGACCTACATAAAAGGGGCTTATTACCAAAATAAAAAGTAGAATTGATAAAGATAAAAGATGTAAAAGCCTCATTTTAAGCCTTTTTCCCATATAGACCAAAAGGTCTAAGTAATAACACCGTTCCCATAAGCACTAAAGTCAGGATTTTGGCCTCGGTGGGATTTAAAAATACCGCAGTCAGACCCTGCAGTTCACCAAAGATAAGGGAAGCAATCATTGCTCCCTTTAAGCTTCCCACACCTCCTACAATCACCACTATAAATGCAATAACTAACATCTCCATACCCATTTGGAAGCTCACCGAAACGATAGGGGAAGCCAGGATGCCAGCAAAAGCAGCCAGAAACGCTCCCAGTCCAAAGACTATTGTGTAAACCCAAAAGACCGGAATACCAAGGGACAAAGCAAGTTCCCTATCCTGTCTGACTGCTCTAATCCATCTTCCGTACTTGGTGTGGTGTAGAAAGGTCCATAAACCGGCAATGATAATTGCGGCTAAGATCCCCACAAAAATTCGATACCCCGGGTATCCATATCCGAAGAGAGAAACTTTGAACTGAACCGGTTCCACCACCTGTCGGGGGGCCCCACCGAAATAGAGGAGGGCCAGATGTTGAAATATGAGCAAAAATCCAAAGGTGGCAATAATGGACATATGCGGCTTGTCCGTAATGGATCTTAGGGTAGTTCTTTCCACCAAAAGCCCCAAAATTCCAACTAAAAGAGGAGCTATGATCAAGCCTGTCCAGAAATTACCGGTAGCCTGGATTAAGTACCAGCTAATCGTAGCCCCCAGCATATAAAAGGCTCCATGGGCGATATTAACTATTCCCAAAAGCCCCAGGACTAGTGATAGACCCAGAGAGACTAAAGCGATAATCCAGCCCCATATAAAACCGTTAACTAACTGCAGGCCGATTTGGGATAAGAGCATATCAAAGTGGAAATTAAGTGTAATTAACGGTCGGTTCGTATACAGCCTTCTCCTTATCTATATGCTCTTTTACTCTCAAATATCCTTCCTCAACGCGTTCAATATAATGATCGTGAAAACCTTGATGATCCGCCGCTCTGATAAATGCATCACCCTGGGGGAAACCGGGGCCGGCCGTTACTTCCTTCCCTTCCAAAGCTTTAATCAACTGGGGATTGTCCTTCTTGGTTTCCCAACTTGTTTCTTCTATGGCTTCTTTTAGTAAAAATACTATACTCCATCCATACCAGTAATGGGAGCCGGTAGTTACCCTGCCGGTGCCGATTTCCCTTCCCATTTTATCCACTTCTACTGCCTGTCTAAATAACTCATCATAAGGTCTTAATCTGGCAGGTACTTCTTCCGACAAGCGAGGATAGTTGGATATCCACCAGCTTCCCTCGGCGGCCTCCATGTCTAGTGCGAAGCCGTCAGGTGAGCAAATTGGTCCCAATATTTCCATGTTTTCAGGCAGGCCGATTTCGTGTGCGGATTGGATAAAGCGGGGAAAGAGCGAACCGGGAAACACATTCAGTAAAACTTCAGTATCTTTTTGGTCAACCTTTGTCAAGTAGGGATAGAAATCGGAAACCAGCATTGGTACGGTAAGAATCTTCAGAACTTCCCCCCCTACTTTTTCAATTAGAGGTGGCCACTCAGCGGCATGTGCCCTCCCAAATGAGTAATCCGCCACTGCAATGGTCCACTTTTTGCCCAGATTTTCCACCGCCCATTCATAGGCTACCTGAGCATGGGATAAAGTAGTATGACCCATTTTAAAACTATAACGGTTTCCTCCTCCAGCAGTGATGTCAGTCGCTTCCCCTAATGGGAAATGAATGGTCTCCTGTTCCTCAGCTATAGGATTGCAAGCTAGACTGACTCCCGAATCTTGTGAGCCAATTACAAAATCGACGCCATTTGAGAGTATAAGTCTGCGCATCTTACTTATTCCAGTTGAATCATCAGTTTTGGTATCAGCAATAAATAGTTTGACATCCCTGCCCCCTATCCCCCCCTGATTTCTTAATCTGTCAATTGCAGCTTGTATCGCTTTTTGATTCCAATATCCGTATACGGCCAAATTTCCGCTTAGATCTGCCAAAAGTCCAATCTTAATTGGTTCTAAATTCGCTCCCAAAGCAGTCCTAAATGAAGTTGTGGCCAAAGCACTTCCCAGAAGAAATTTAATGAAGCTTCTGCGGTTAATCTCGGTACCCGCACCCACCTTGCATTTCTCATTTCTCATTTTGCATTTCTCATTTCTCATTTTCCACTTTGCATTTTCCACTTTGCATTCTGCACTTTGCATTATTTACCACCCTCCTTGGATAAGTTCACTATCGGTGGATAAAGACCCTCTTTTTTATCAAACCTAACTTTGGTTCTTAATTTTCCATTGACAACTTGCATCATGTATTGATCATGAAACCCCTGATGATCGGACGCTCTTATAAATTTGTCGCCTTGGGGATGGGCGAAGCTTGCTACCTGTTCACTATCTTCCAAGGCTTTTATTAATTCTAGGTTATCATTCTTGCTTTTCCACCCACACCTTTCGATACCCGCTTTTAATAAATGCAAATTTTCCCAGTGCACCCAGTAGTGGGATCCAGCTATGATATTTTTGCTGTCCGAAATGTCTCTTCCTTCCGGATCCACCCCCACCTTCTGGCGGAAGTTCTCATCGTACTGTCTCAAATCATCGGGTACGTCTTCCAATCTTCTGGGGTAATTGGAGATACACCACACACCTTCCGCCTGTGGAATACCTACGTCTAAAGCTTCAGTGCTACCGGTTTCTCCAAACCTTTCCATTTTCTCATCCAGTCCCAACTCGCAAGATTGTTTCAGGCAACTAAGCGCATCTTGCCCGAAAAGTACGATAAAAAGCGCCTCCGTCCTTTCCTGATCTACCCTGCTTAAATAGGGAATGAAGTCGTGCGTGCCCTGAGGAATAGGTATGGAATCAATGATATTACCTCCGCCACCTTTTACCTTCTCTCCCCACTCCTTTAAATTTGACTGTCCCCATGCGTAATCGGCATAAATAAAGGTCCAATCTTTGCCCAGATTCTCCAAAGCCCACCTATAACCGGATTGAGCATGAGCCCTTACACTATAGTTAAGCCGAAATAAAAAAGGATGGGCACCTTCTCCGGTAATTTCAGTGGCTTCTCCAATGGGAAAATATAGAGTCCTATAATCCCTGGATACCGGTAAACTGGCCACACACACTCCCGAATGCTGTGAACCCAGAACGAAATGTACTCTATCCTGTAAGACCATTTTCTTTATCTTCCGGCTTCCAACTGAGGGATTAGTTTGGGTATCTGCGATTATTAATTCGATATCCCGGCCATCTATTCCACCCTCGCTATTTATCTTCTGGCAAGCAGCCTTTGCAGATTTTATATGCCAGTATCCGTAGGAGGCCAGGCCTCCTGTTTTTTCCGCCTGCATACCAACTTTTATAGGAGCTGAGGTATCATCCTTTGCAAAAGGAAAGGCCTTAAGAGACAGTAGGGAAAAGCCAGCAGCCAACGAACTTAAAAAACCCCGACGGCTATATTTCATACCTTTATCTAATACTTCATTTCTCACCTTTACTCACCGTACTTTGATTAAGGTAGAAGCAATTATACATAAAATTGCTGTATTAACCAAAAGGTGATTTCTGCTTGCCTTCACCGGGTAAGAAACTTCAGTTCAGATTAACTTTACCTTTTGTAAGTATACCTGGTTTGTTATAATCGTTGTTATGGATTGCAATAAAGCTTATTTTTTCACAGAGGATCTAGGAGCAGTTGACCTGGCTATCTGTTGGAAATCTCAAAATACCCTGATCCTTGCCGATCTCCATCTAGGCTATGAAGAGGCTCTTAACAAAGAGGGTATTTTAATTCCCAGAAATCACCTCACTTTAGTGAAAGAGAAACTGGAGAAAATTTTCGCCCAGATTAAGATAAACAAAGATAAAAAGCTTGATACCCTGCTGATAAACGGTGACCTCAGACACCAGTTTGGGCCCCTATCAAGCCAGGAATGGAAAGAAACCTTATCTCTTCTTGATTTCATGGAAAGTAAAGCTAACAGGATCATCGCTATTAAGGGAAATCACGATCCTAACTTGGAATTTTTGGAAGATAAGGTGAGCAGTCTGGAAGTTGCTGAAAAGTATCGGCAAAATGGCTGCCTTTTTATACACGGGGATGTACCTTTGGGAAAAGAGAGCCTGGCGGATGTAAGAACCATTGTCATAGGTCATGAGCATCCGGTAGTGAGCTTAAAGAGCCGGGTAACCAGTAGAAGGGAGCCTTATAAATGTTATTTAAAAGGAAATTATAAAGGAAACCTTTTGATTGTTCAGCCCTCCTTTAACCTTTTGGCCAAAGGAAATGACCTAACTAGAGAACTTCCCCTCTCCCCGTTTCTCAAAGAGGCTGACTTGGGTGAATTTGAAGTCTTTCCAGTCTCTGATGAAGGTGAAATCTATAATTTTGGAAATCTTGAAGAACTTTTCTCACCCGGTTGGCAAAAAGCTAAAGCTTTTAGGGAAAGTTATGACCATTAGACGGTAAGATGGGTAAAAAGCGGAACTTGATTTAGGGCAACTTATACCGAGGATCAGTTGAATAATCTAGCCTTCTTTGGTAATCTAAAGACTGAATAAGATATTTGCGAGAAGGGTTAGGGTTGCAGCAAGTAAGTGGAAAGGTGTAAAGGAATTTTATTATTCTAAATTTTTTGGTTGAAAATAGAACTTATAGGTTGTGTCACATCATCCCGTAGGGCTTTGCCAACCTCTCACCACTTACTTACCAGTAAATACTGCGAAAGTATGGAAAAGGAATAAATTGAAGGTATACATCGGCTTAGGATCAAACTTGGAAGATAGAATTTTAAATGTGAAAAGGGCTTTGGAGCTATTGGATAAGTCCGAAGGCATTCAGGTCAAGCGGATATCTTCGTTTTATGAAACTGAACCGGTAGGGATAAAGGACCAGCCGTGGTTTATAAACGCCGTAGCTAGATTGGAAACAAGTCTCGAACCTCAAAAGCTTCATCGTCTTTGCAAAGATATAGAAAAAAAGATGGGCAGAAAAAAAGGCCTTAAGTGGGGCCCTCGGATAATAGATATTGATATACTGCTCTATGATCAGGAGATTATTGAAACAAAGAAATTGACCGTACCCCATCCACAGCTTCATAAAAGGGCTTTTGTTTTAATTCCATTGGCCGAGCTTGATAATGATATTGTTCATCCCAAGTTTAACAGACCAATAGCAGAAATGCTGCATGATTTAGGGGAAAACAACAAGAAGGTGGTAAAATTAAAAGAAATAAAGTCATTCTGATAGAATCACGGAGTCCGGAAAGCAGAATTGCGGTCAGAGAAGACGGTAGACTGACCGAGATATACTATGAAAAACTAGAAAGAAAGAGGATTGTGGGCAATATATACAAGGGAAAGGTGATGGATGTATTAAGTGGCATGGGTTCTGCCTTCGTGGATGTAGGTGAGGAACAAAATTTATTTCTCTCCAAAAAAGAAATAAACGATTCGCTGCTCAGGAGCCGGGGTTACCGACGGGTAGATTCTTTTACCATCCAAGAGATAATAAGGAGTTCACAACCGCTTATTATTCAAGTAAAAAGAGAAGGTATCGGTTCCAAAAACCCGCAAGGGACTACCAGAATAAGCCTTCCTGGAAGATACTGGGTGTTTTTGCCCAAGGATAGAAGATTAGGAGTATCAAGAAGAATAGATGATGCTAACGAAATCAATCGCTTGCGGACAGTAGCCAATGAATTAAAAGAAGCCAGCGAAGGACTAATTGCTAGAACTGCCGCTTCCGGTGCTTCAAAGGAGGATTTGGAACGGGATTTTAACTTCCTCTTGGGTACGTGGAAGGGGATCGAAGAACGTTCTTTCCAAGTTTCAGCTCCCAACTTACTCTATGAAGGTATGGGATTAATCCAAAGCACCATCAGGGATCGGCTGCTGGATGATGTTAAGGAAGTGATAGTGGATTCAAACCGAATTTACGAGGAGATAGTGGACTTTTTAGATTACATGCGGATGAGTAAATACAAGAGCCGAGTTAAACACTACGGGGATGAAACCCCGCTTTTTGAACATCACTCAGTGGAAAAAGAGCTAAGAGAGAATATGAAGCGGGAGGTTAAGTTGCAATGTGGCGGTTCTTTAATAATAGATGAGACGGAAGCTCTTACTTCCATCGATGTAAATACGGGTGGAGATGTCCAGCACAAGAATCAAGCCAGAGCGATTTTAAACACCAACCTGGAAGCGGCAAAAGAGATCCCCCGTCAGCTTAGACTCAGAAAGATAAGCGGGATAATAATCGTGGATTTTGTGGATATGGAACGCAGAAGCTTTGAGCGCAAGGTAATACAAAAATTGAAAGAAGAGCTCAAAAAAGATAGAGTCCCGGCGGATTTCATCGATATGACCGACTTGGGTTTGGTGGAGATAACCCGTAAGCGAAAAGGAGAGAGCCTGACCGAGATGTTAAATGAGTAAGTGATCAGAGGTGGGAAGTCTTCCCGGTTTGAAAACATTTGATTTATAAGCTATTATA